>NZ_CP150301.1:2400000-2736666 GCF_045040795.1 Oceanobacillus sp. FSL H7-0719
TTTTTTTCTTAAATCTTTCTATAGACCACATCTAATTACACTTTTAGCTAGTCTTCTCTAATGAGCAGAACACAAGATAAATGATCAACATGAGGCAGCTTGAATGTATGCAGACTCCCCGGCCCACTTAGAACAGTCACCTCAAGAATGAGGTATTCTTGGACGATTCGGTTCTATCATCATGTTTTAGTGTCCATTACTCCGCTTCCCATTGTAAGCAACATAGGTTTTATGAATGTAAATAGCATGATCACATTCCTCCATAATCTATTATCTCATGCCTATACATGTATATAAATAGAAGATAGCTTTCAGTCTATTCCCCTTCTCTCCCATAACAAAATGTCTAAACATAGGAAATACGCAAGTAGGTTAGTAAAAATGTGTAAAAAATTAAATTGAACAAATTTACAGAGTATTGACACACATTAAAAACATGGTACTGTTAAAGTGTGTTTATTATAAGAGAGTTAGTAAAAGGGGGGAATAAAATCAGCATATAAAATATTCAGCTTGTAGTTAAGTTTTAAATGATTTATTTTTGTTTTGAAAGCTACTTTTCCGAAAAAGAGGCGATTTATTTGAAAGCACAATTAAAGGTTATTTTACTAGCTACTTTATTTTTATTGTCTGTTCCTATGGTTGGAAATGCAGGTTCTTTAACCATACATGAAGTACCAATTTATTCAGATTCAGTTTAAAAAAATGATGAAATATTTGGTAACACTATTGAAGGGGCAGATGTTGATTTATCCTTTTTATCTGAAAGTAACACAGTATTAACCGAGGAACAATACCTGGAAAAATGGAATAAACATAATCCATATTATAAGGCTTCTAAAGTAACAATTGTGGAAGATAATGTGGAAGAAGGTTCTAAAATTGTTTCTCCATCGGCAGTTATAGGAGCCGATAACCGGACTAAAGTTTCTAATATTAATGTTACACCACATCAGCAAACAGTATATCTAGAATCTATATATTTCAATACTAATAATGAATTAAAAGTTTTCAGATGTTCAGGGGCATTTTTTGAAAATAACTTGCGCCGCGCAAAAGTGTTAACTGCTGCACATTGTATGCATAAAGGAAATCATGAGTATAACCCTGACAATCCTAATGAAGATTATGTTAGAGGTTATGCTTTAGGAATTGCTATATTTAAGGGTATGAGAAATGGGATTTACGATGATTATACTAGCGCAACTGCCATTAAAATACCAAGTGAATATGTGAATAGTCGTGGTATAGCTAGTGACATTGGCGTTATTACAATGCAGGATAACTTGTCTGCAGGAGCGGGTACTTTAGATTTAGAAAGTGCTGCTTCAAGAACTGTAAGAGTCGGAGGTTATCCTAAGAAGGCAGGAAGTGCTGATAATCTACTTGATCAGTATCAAATGACTGGAAGGGCTAGTTTAAATAATGGTATGTTAACTTATACGATTGACACTTCTGGTGGACAAAGTGGAACTCCTGTATTGGATGTTAACACACATAAAATTATCGGTGTTCATTCTTCAGGTAGTCCCTCAAAAAATTATGCAGCTGCTTTAAATTCCATTAACATACTTTTCATAAAACAATAAAACAGGAGTTTTTTTAAATGAAAAAGCTAACTGTATTTTTATTACTAGCTATAATAATAATATTTTTTCTCTATCAACAACACATATTAAAAAATCCCGTAAATAAAGAAGTGAATGAAGAGGTAAAAAAAGAAGAAATTGAATTCAGATTATCTGGCTATTATTACTTCGGCTTTCTTGATCAGAGAGAGAAAAAAGATAGCGCGTTCGAAAAAGATTACTTTTATAACATGGATATTCATTTTCAAAATTATTATTACGATATGTTTGCAGTTACCAGAGATAATGATGATAATGACCCTGAAGAATATGAAACGTATTTTGATTCGATTGGTTTAAATCTTTATTCGATGCCAAACACCGATATAAAACTGGAAAATGGTGATTATATTACTTTAATTGTAAAATCTCCTATTGAAGAATCATATCCTATGTCTATTCAAGAAGTTGGAAGTGTTGAAATACTACATCCTAGATTTCCAAAATAAAAGTTTTGGTAATTACACTTCTTAATAAAATTGTGAAAGCATTGAGTTCAATCTGCCTTTTCCTACTAAAAACAAAAGAAGACCATGTCCGCGGGGTGTAGGAACATGGTTTTCTTTTGTTTGTTTTATTACCAATCCAATCATTAGTAAAGCAATTTATTTCTTTGTTATTTGGAAAAAGTTCGCAGCCCGCCATTCACTCGCTGGATTAATAATACTGATTGTATCATCATCGCATGATGAAAATTCAAATTCATCGTAAATTGCAAGGTTCGGATTAGTAAATGTTATCATTGTTTTATCATCCGACAACGACCATTTAGTATACCGTTTACTCAGACGAAATATGATTATACGCAAAAATGGTTTTAAGCATCTTTTCAATGCCTAAAACCATTTTGATTGACTCGAATGATTCAAGGTTGTGCGTTAGTATTCTTTTACTCAATGAATAACATCGTACCTTTAACGATCTTCGTTATTCTTCTCGTCTTTATTCATATCGTCTTCGTTCTGACCATTCCTATCATCTTGATTATTATCATCCATCATGTCTTGGTCATCTTGATTCCCATCGTCCAGCATGTCCTGATTGTCATCCTGATTATTTTCTTCTTGATTTAATGGACCTTCTTCAATCGGTTCCATATCTTCATCATTATTATCATCTGTTGCGCAACCAGTAATCAGGGTTAGTGCAAGGACGGATGAACCAAGGCGCAAAAGCCATTTATTCATCATATTTGTATGCCTCCTTTGCTTGGTAGTTATTCTTGATTAGCTTAACCAATTTATTGAAGGCCATACTTCTTTTATGATGAAAAACATGATCTATATCCGATTATTGAATAGCAAAAGTAATTTCCGCCTCACAAGCCAGTTCACCATCAACCGTCGCTCGGCCTTTCCCTTTGCCGATTGGGCCTTTCATACGGGTAATTTCCACTTCGAGACGCAGCTGGTCGCCAGGTTTTACTTGTCGTTTGAAACGGCATTTATCAAGCCCAGCAAGAAATCCGATTTTCCCCTTATTTTCTTCCATATTCAATACCGCAATTGCTCCAACCTGCGCCATTGCTTCCACAATTAAGACACCAGGCATGACAGGATAATCCGGAAAATGCCCTTGGAAAAATGGTTCATTGATTGAAACGTTTTTCAAGCCGACTGCACGTTTTGCTTCGTCAATTTCAATAATTTTATCAACTAATAAAAATGGATAACGATGCGGAATAATTGCTTTGATTTCTTCTGAGTTCATATACATTCTCCTTTTTATTGCTCTTCTAACTGAAAAACCTTGCAGTGCCAATAGTTTCCATTGCTAGAATCCGATTAATATATCCTCTTTTTTCACATAATAAAACTGTGAGAAAAAGACTATTCTTCGTCATTATATCAGTTTAGATGTTTCATACAAGTAGAAAAAAGGTAATGTACCATATACAGGTTACCTGTTTTCAATTATTTAAATGGATTTTAAAAAGGAGGAAACAATATGATTTGGACAATATTTGTCATCCTGTTAATATTATGGGGTCTTGGATTTGCATTTGATGTTGGCGGCGGACTCGTCCATATTTTACTTGTAATTGCTTTAATTGTGCTGATTTTCCGTCTGGTTACAGGTAGAAACGTTGGGTGAATGCAGCATAAGTAAAATTTCAAAAGCACGTCATTACCTTTTAATCAGAGGATGACGTGCTTTTAAATTGCTTTATTTTTCTTTCACTACAATATCGATAATATGCTGCCATGTCTCAACTTTTAGTGCATCTGTTGGAGTCCCGTCGCCGATTACACCATAGCCAATCATTAAGCCTGCCGTTAATGCCGCAACAGAAAGGATGCCGATAATAATCAGACGGAGCCAAATCGGAAAAGTCCGCACTCTGGCTTTGATGCCTGTTCGTTTATCTTTTCGTGTTTTTTCACTTTTTTCCTCCGCATTGGCAGAACGCTTCCATGCTTTTTCTTTTGCACGACTTTGGGCGTTTTCTTTTTTTCTTTCCTCTGTACGTGCTTTATCTGATTGCTTCGTTGCCATAGCTACTTACTCCTTAACTTCTCAGCTGATTAATTAATCCCAGCATCTGATCGCTAGTTGAAATCGTACTTGCATTAAATTGATATGCCCGCTGTGCCATTAATAAATCGGACATCTGCTCCGCAATATCCACATTCGATTGCTCTAACATGCCGCTCTGCACTAAATTGTTTTGAGCACCAAGCGGTTGAATCACATCACCGAAATTAATATTAAATGCGTTCAGATCAGGCAGCCGGAACATATTCTGTCCCGCTGATTCTAAAACTTGCGGCCGGTTCACCTGAACGACAGCAATTTCACCTGCAACCTCTCGCTGATTCCCCCGCTCAACGATGATTTGACCACCATCATTAATCATAATGTTATCAAAACCATTTGGAATGGTAATCGGTCCATTTTGTCCAAGGACTGGGTTGCCATCTCCTGTAGTCAGCATAACTGCTTGGTTATTATTTACTGGATTAAGATAGAAACTTCCATCTCTTGAATAACGCGTTTCAGCAACTCCATTTTCCACCGTCTGAATCTGGAAGAAATGATTTTCATTCATTAGCGCAACATCAAGTGTCCGGTCTGTCTGGTTTAACGAACCAATTGAAAAGTCATTGTTCGTTGCTCCAAGTCTTGCTCCAGTACCAATACGCACACCTGCTGGGGAAAGACGATTTTCCTCATTTTCCTGCGCATTTAGATTATTAATATTTTGGAATAAAAGCGAAGAAAACTCTGATTTCCTTGCTTTATAGCCTGCTGTTTGGCTGTTCGCCATATTATGTCCAATCAAATCAAGCTTGTTCTGCAGTTGATTCATTGTAACTGCTGCTTGGATCATTGTTCGTGACATGCTAAACCCTCCAGTTTATCTGTAAAACGAAAGCATTTAAACGCTGGCTGCGTAAATGCCTTGTCTTGTTGTTGTTCTAGTTTAGAAAGCTTGCGTCTTATTCGGGCGCATAAATCTCTAGCCCAGTCGTCCGACTTCTGTGACTGCTTTTCCTAAGCTTTCATCATATGCACGTAATACCCGCTGATTCATTTCAAACATACGATATGCATTCATCATCTCTGTCATTGTCGATGCAGCATCAACATTTGAGCTCTCAAGAAATCCTTGCTGTACCGTATATTCTGTACCAGCAGGAACAGCAGCAGCTTCACCGCTGAACAGGTTCGCGTCATCTTTTATCAGGCTGTTCACATCTTCTGCATAAACAATGCCTAAAGCTGTGTTCTGTCCAGCTGTCTGCAGAACGCCATCAGCTGTAACTGTAAAGTCCAGGCCGCCTGTTTGAATTGGATTTCCCGCTTGATCAAGTACATAATACCCTTCATTCGTCACAAGATTTCCTTGTCCATCGACAGTGAAATTCCCGTTTCTTGTAAGTCCTACCTCTCCTGCATCATTCTGTACACTGAAAAACAGTCCTCCTGTTTCATCAGGAAGTGTCCCTTGTACTAATGCCAAGTCAGTTGAGATATTCGTTTGCCTAACATCCCCTTGACTAAAGTTTGGCAGGGTTTCCTGCACATAAACTCCAGTATTAAGCGATCCTATCTGCTGGTGAATCGGGATATTCAGACTTCTTGTTGTTGGCAGCGATTTTTTTCCTTGTGCTTGGATGAGCAGCTCCGGAAAAGAACGAATCGTTGCCTGGTCCGCTTTATAACCTGGTGTATTCATGTTCGCAATATTATTTCCCAGCGATTCCTGATAACGCTGCTGTGTCTTCATTCCACTTGCCGCTGCATAGAATCCTCGTAACATGTGCGTCTCCTCCTTTAGTGTTGGGGTTTCTTCTCAGTCATTCAAAAAGTCTGATTGGAAATCTCCACTCGCGCTTTGTGACTGTTTTATCAGCTAATTTTTTTACGTTCTATTTTATCAATGTTTTCCAGCATAATTCCTGTACCTTTAGCAACACAGCTCATTGGCTCTTCCGCAATAAATACCGGAACTTTAAGTTCTTCTGCAAGCAATTGATCCATACCATGAATCAATGCACCGCCGCCAGTTAAAATAACACCGCGATCAATAATATCTGCTGATAATTCAGGTGGAGTTTTTTCAAGAACTGCTTTAGCAGCTTGTACAATAAGGAAAACAGATTCTCTTAACGCTTCTTCAATTTCATTAGAGTAAACTGTGATTGTACGAGGCAATCCACTCACCATATCACGTCCGCGGATTTCTAATTCTTCACTGCGGCCATCTTTAAATACAGTTGCAACATTAATTTTAATCTCTTCTGCTGTTCTTTCACCAATTAATAATTTGTATTTCTTTTTAATATATTGAAGAATTTCTGCATCAAAATTATCCCCTGCCATTTTAATGGACTCAGAGGTTACAATGCCACCCATTGAAAGTACAGCAACGTCTGTTGTTCCGCCGCCGATGTCTACAACCATATTTCCGCTTGGCTGGTAAATCTCCATGCCTGCTCCGATTGCAGCAACTTTCGGTTCTTCCTCAAGATATACTTTTTTGCCGCCTGATTTTTCAGCAGCTTCTTTAATTGCTTTCTGTTCTACCTTCGTAATGTTGGTAGGGCAGCAAATCAACATTCTCGGTTTTGTGAAAAGACCTTTTACATTGATTTTATTTATAAAATGCTTTAACATCGCTTCAGTAACGTCAAAATCAGCAATAACCCCATCTTTTAAAGGACGGATCGCTTCAATATTTCCAGGCGTTCTTCCGACCATTTTGCGGGCTGCTTCTCCAACTTCCAATACTTTTCCTGTATTCCTGTCCATCGCTACGACAGCTGGTTCATTTAATACGATTCCTTTACCTTTAACATGAATTAAAACGTTGGCAGTTCCAAGGTCAATTCCAATATCTCTAGAAAACATCTATCTAGGTCCTCCTAAAAAGCTATCTTACATTGCAATTTCGACACAATGCTACTAATATAATATTTTATCACATATTTCCATATTTAACTGCATTAATATGAAAATTATTTAATAAATTTTAAGTATATTTGTCGAAAAATAGGGAACCGCATGAAATGAATGCTTCTCAGCGTTCAAATACCTGAGATACTCGGGCAGAAATAAAAAATCGGCTACTATCCTGAGGAATGGTAGCCTGTTTCACAGTTAGTCAACCTTTACTTCCTTTTTATATTTTAACCTGGTTGCTTCACCTCCTCTAAGATGTCTGATTGCTTTGTGATATTCGAGGATTTCTTTAACTTGGGCTGCGAGTTCGGGGTTGATTTCTGGCAGTCTTTCAGTCAGGTCCTTATGCACGGTACTTTTAGAAACACCAAATTCCTTGGCGATTTTGCGAACTGTCTTTCTCGATTCAATCACATGCTGTCCAATTCTGATTGCTCTTTCTTTGATGTAATCATGCACACCGGTCGCCTCCTAAGCTGATCGTTCTGAGGTGTATAGAAAACTAGGACCGCCAAATTTTCCTGTGACCGTCTTAGTTGCAGTTATGCAGCAGGAAAGCAGCTATGCTTGCTTAGCTGCCAAGTAGGACTAGGTGTTAAAAGGCAATATGCATCTCACAGCCTGCAAATACACATGATGCTGGATTATGTATTTTCTGCAGATTGCATGGAATAAGAAAATTAGCTTTCACTTCTTTCACCTCAGTGCTAAATTCTTGGTTGGTTTGTAACATTTTATTACAAGCCAGGCACGTTTATGATTAAAATCAAACAGCTTTTCTTTACGGACAAGAAGTATTTTTTAAATAGTCAAATAAAATCAGTGATTCTCTTATCGAATAAAAACAAAGCAACATGGATTCTATCGTCACTTTACGTTGTAATCATGCAAAAAGAACAAAAAAACATCCCGGCTTTTATTTGCCGGGATGTCTTTTATTTTTATTCTTCTGATTCTGGTTCTTCTGTCGTATCCTCATCTGCATCTGTATCTGTGCTTTCTTCAAGATCTGGATCTGCATCTGCATCTGTGTCTGCTTCTTCTTCAAGATCAGCGTCTTCTTCCGCTCCATCTTCAGGTGCACTTTCTGGTTCGGTTACTTCTTCCGCTTCATCTGTTGCTTCATCTGCTTCCGTCTCATTTATTGCATCATCCGTTACTTCTTCAGCAGATTCATAAAGATTTGCTACAGGCTGATTAAAGTATTCTTCCGGGTTCATAATTTCATCGGCTTTTCGCAGTTCAAAGTGAACATGAATTCCTTTGTCCTTGCCGAAGATATTCTTCCCTGCTGTACCAATTACATCGCCTTGTTTAATCTTTGCATCTTGCTTAACGGATACTTCATCAAGACTTGCATAATATGTTGTCACATCATTTTCATGGCTGATTGTTACAACATTTCCCATGATTGGGTCCTTCTTCACTTCTTTTACTGTACCGCTTATTGCTGCAACGACGTCAAAGCTTTCTGCATTGGAGCTTGCAATGTCAATACCTGTGCTTTGATAATAACGATTGTTGTAATGGATTAGAGCATTTGCCTTTTCTGCTTCGTCTGCGTTATAATCAAAAAATTTCGTTACAATTTCTGCTTCATCCATGTCCAATACTGGCAGCAGGATTAATTCCTGATGCTCCATTACTGGAACTGCGTCACCATCTGTCGCAATCGGATTATAATCTTCGGATTGCTGTGTTCCTTCTTTAACTGTTTCTGTCTGTTCATCACCACTATTTTGGTACCAAACGACAGCTGACAATAAAAGCGCTGCAAGCATCAAATAAAGACTAGGGAAAAACCATTTCTTTCGGAAAATACGTGTCCAGCTCTTTTTTGGACCGAATTTGTTTTCCTCATTCATTTCTTCATCACCTCAACAACCATTCTGTTCAGATAATAGAAAATCTATACATTTTTTTATGAAAATTTTTGAATTCTATGCATTATTAGAAGAGTTGAGGGCAAAGTAACAAGTTTAAACCTTCTTCGTCCTAGTAAAAATCGTATGTTCACTCGCTGAGCGCTGTCATTCATATGCTAGATAATATAATGTCAATAGACCCTTTACTAATATACAAACCTTTATGCAACTGAATAATAGTATTGTGGAGTGAAAGTCCAATAGCGTTTTTCATTATAGATTACCCAGAATATATTATTACCTGCCCAGAAACAAGAAGAAGCATCGAGCGAAATCAGCTTTTGCAGGAAGTATTTGAAAAGCGGGCTTCCAATAGAAGGTAAACGGGAGAACTGCATTCAAGCATAAAAAAACTCTCGTCTATTTGGAGACGAGAGTTGGCACTGTTTCATCGATATTGCTTATTTCGATGCCTTGATAATAGTATTTTACAATGTCCTTGTATGTTTTCCCTTCTTTTGCCATGCCGTCTGCACCATATTGGCTCATACCCACTCCATGGCCATACCCTTTCGTTGTAAAAATATAATGATCATCTTTTTGTGTTACAGAAAAGTCACTGGAGCGAAGTTCTAGTTTATCTCTTATTTCCCTGCCAGTAAAACGATTGTCTTCAATCGTTAATTGTTCCACACGTTTACTTTCCTTTCTTGAAATGACGATGTCGGTTGATTTCTTATCACCTATATTGATTTCCAGCAATTCTTCCAAGTCAGTGATAGAGAACGTCTTTTGATCTGTCAATTTTGGATTATCCAATTCCCAGGGGCTTTCTACACTGCGCAGATAAGGTAATTCGTTTTCCCAATAGTCTTCAGAGTTTTCCGTATAACCATTGCTCATTGAGAAGAATGCAGGCATAATCGGTTCTTCATTATAGGTTAGAATTTCCCCTTCTGTTGCATGTACTGCATTTTTAATCTTTTCCATATTTTCATCATAGGAACTGCCCCATTGCTTTCGCAGTTCCTTATCATTTTTATAAACTTGGTGCTGAACTGTATCTGTTATATCATACGTTTCCTCTTGATTATTCCCCATTAAATGACTGACTGTATACGTGCGGGCAGCAAGTGCCTGTGCTTTTAATGCTTCCAGTTCAAAGTCGGCATGCATCTCAGCGGCAACGACCCCAACAATATAGTTTTCTAATGGAACATCTTCCACAACGTCTGCCTTTGTTCGCATGACTGCTACAGAGATTGATTCCGTATCCGTTAATGCTGTTTCCTCTTTTGCTTTATTTGTCCCTGCAGAATTTGTACCCAGCGTCAGTACAATAATACTCGGAACAACTAAAATAATCAGCATCAGACAAATCAGGGTCAGGATAATTGGAAACGGATAAGTAAAGTGCTGCTGTTTCAATTTAGCAAGACCTCTGTTTTTAATAGAAGGGGGCAGCTTGGATTTATACGATGATGTATGCTTCATCTTCGTTGCTAAAGAATTTGATTTAAATTTTCGTTTCAGCTTTTTATTGCTATAAAGTTTTTTCTTCGGTTTTATCACGAATTCCCTCCTTGTTTTTAATTCCATTCTGCTGCCAAACCAGCTTACCCTGTGTTCTGGGCTTCTATACGATTCGCATACAAAATGAATTTCCTGCTCTATTAATATGTTTATACATCTCTGCATAAAAATAGACCTGGTTTTTTTAAATGGAGGAAGCTCAAACAAACATTTGATTGCAAAGTAAAAAAAGACAGATGATTATAGCGTTCATCTGTCCTTTTATTCATAATTTATCATTATGAGCATATATTTATGATAATTCAGCAGTTTCTTGTTCTAAAATCTTTTGAGTTATAGCAATTGGCGCTGTATCAACGGCATTGCCATTTTCGTCTACACGTTCAATATCTGCTCCTAAAGCAGCTAACTTGCCTACGATATTCACGTAACCGCGGTCTAAGTGTTTTAACTGTGTTACACGAGTGTTTCCTTCTGAAACTAACCCAGCCAAAATTAGAGCTGCTGCAGCACGAAGATCTGTTGCTGCTACTTCAGCACCTTGAAGATCATTCAAACCTTCAATAATGACACTGCGTCCTTCAATTTTAATTTTCCCATTCATTCTTCTAAATTCTTCAACATGCATAAAGCGATTTTCAAAGACAGTTTCTGTAAGTACACTTGTGCCGTTTGCTTTTAGCATTAATGCCATCATTTGTGATTGCATATCAGTTGGGAAACCAGGATAAGGAAGTGTCTTCACATCCGTTGCCTTTAATTCCTCAGGGCCAATCACACGAATCCCGTTGCCTTCTTCAAGGACTTTGACATCCATTTCTTCAAGCTTGGAGATAACTGAACGCAAGTGTTCGCTTTCCACATTTTCAACTAATACATTTCCACCAGTAATTGCAGCGGCAACCATGAACGTACCAGCTTCGATACGGTCAGGAATAATGGAATGGTTTGCACCATGAAGTTTTTCTACTCCATTAATTCGAATTGTTTCTGTACCAGCACCAACAATGTTTGCACCCATTTTATTCAGGTAGTTAGCTAAATCAACGATTTCAGGTTCTTTAGCACAGTTCTCAAGCGTCGTCTTTCCTTCTGCGAGTGCAGCAGCCATCATAATATTTTCCGTTGCACCTACACTTGGCATGTCTAAATAAATCTTTGCACCTTTAAGACGGCCATCGACTTTTGCCTCTACAAAGCCATTTCCTACGTGGATTTCAGCGCCCATCGCTTCAAATCCTTTTAAATGCAGATCAATTGGACGTGAGCCAATTGCACAGCCACCTGGCATTGCAACATTTGCGTGTCCATAGCGGGCAAGTAATGGTCCCAGTACAAGTACAGAAGCGCGCATTTTTCGAACGTACTCGAAAGGAGCTTCTGTCAGCAATTGTTTGGAAGCATCAATTTCTACGGTATTTGTTTCAGGGTCAAATTCTACATCAGCATTTATGCTTTTTAATACTTGATTAATCGTATATACATCCGCTAAAACGGGAACATCAGTGATAACACTTTTCCCTTCACTCGCAATTAAACTCGCAGCCAAAACGGGCAGTACTGCATTCTTCGCACCTTCGACTTTTACAGTGCCATTCAGTTGCTGTCCACCTCTTACGATGATTTTCTCCATATTTTATAAATCTCCTTCAAATCCAATTTCATATTATTAGTATTCATTTATTAGGATAGGTGTGCCTATCATGTACTTTAAATCTCCAGTGTCAAGTTCGGTAGTTGCTATTTGTATATTTAGTGGTATGCCATCTAAATTAATACTTTCATTCCATAGAGGTGTATACCCGTAAATAATATTCTTAAGCCTCGATGATTGCACATTGTCACCCTGTGCTTCCATATGTAAAAGCTCAAGTGATGATAGAAAATGTTCTATAATCATACTACTCTCTATTGTACCACCATCTATGAGCTCAATACAAGTAAATATTCTTGCATTTGGAGTAAACATTTCTTTTTTCAAATCAGCAATTGTATTCGTATAATTTCTTTTGATATTTTCATCCCATTCCGTCCCTGTTATCACTGTAATCAGCTCAATTTGCTCATCGGAATGGAACGGTATAATTACATTATATTGTATCTTCATGTCAAGGTTATTTCTATCCTCAAATACATAGTTTATACTATTTTCATCCTCTGTCATAGCTACCAGATGTTGATTTCGGAATTTGTTCACATATGCTTCTCTATTTGCCAGCTGTTTCGTCTCTTTTATCGTTACTTCCCAGCCGGTTATTTCTAATTGTTCAGCTTCAGCTAGTTCAGTGAATTTAAATAAGGGATCTATTTCAGTATATGGAGATGCACCATTCATTGCGAGACTTAAAATAATTATACAGATGACCATGCTTTTTTTCATAATAACCACCTCACCTTAGATTACAATTCATTATAGGCAAGGGATATTTTTTTATTCATAGATTAAGAGATTGAGAGGCTAAAATTTCACGACATGATATGAGGGGTTTCTGCTGGATAGTCTGTTCTTGTCAAATCACTGAAAAAAAAGAGCTCAGCTGCTGAACTCTTTTTGGTAACAAGTCTAGAATAGGTAGGTCAAATCTCTCGACCACTGAAGAATATCAAGTACAAAACTGCTTACACCCGTACCAATGACGATCGAAAGAAATAACAAAAATATCCTTCCTTCTTTTTGGTGCCCTTTACGAATAATCGGGTCAAAATTCATCTTCAACATGACACGCCAAGTAAGATAAATAAAGATCAAATGTGACAGAATACTAATAAACGCAATTTGTCCAATAGAAATCATAAAAAACTCCTTTGCTTATCGGGGATAGACCCTGTTGTGTCAAAATTTCCCGGGAAATATCGACATTTTTTCTTATTCCCCTTACTCTAACATAAAAAATCCCTTACAACTAATTTGTTATAAGAGATTTTCTTTTCAATATCAATTTTCGACTAAATGTAGCTCTAAAGTCTCTGCTTCACTTTCTTGAACTGCACCAGACATAAAAACTTTCTGAATAAAGCAAGCATTCGCCGCATCGTTTCATGCGACGAAAGTCACGATAACAGCCTGTATTTGCTCAAGCTTTTCTATCCTATGGCCCAGTCCATTTCGAGTTTGGCTAAACAGGTGATTATACCTATTACTTACGAGTTACATTTATACGATTTAATGCTCGTTTGAGTGCTAATTCAGCTCGCTGGAAATCGGTATCATCTTGTTTTGCTTGTAAACGGCGTTCTGCTCTGGCTTTTGCCTCGTTTGCGCGAGCAACGTCAATTTCGCTTGCTTTTTCAGCAGACTGGGCAAGAATTGTCACCTTATCTGGGCGCACTTCCATAAATCCTCCACTGACAGCTAGTTGATATGTATCGTTGTTTTTCTTTAAACGAACAGCACCAATTGTTAGAGGAGCAACTAATGGGATATGCCCTGGCAATATTCCTAATTCACCAGTTTCCGTCTTACAAACAATCATTTCATAATCCTCTTCCAGGACTGGACCACTAGGAGTTACAACACTCACAGTTAGTGTTTTCAGGTTAAACCCCTCCTAATATTGGTAAGAAGCAGGCAATGCTTTACACTTTGTAATCATCGCCACTTCTTCCATTATGATTTATTGCATTTGTTTTGCTTTTTCTACAACTTCTTCAATACGTCCAACTAAGCGGAACGCATCCTCTGGAAGATCATCATACTTACCTTCAAGGATTTCCTTGAAGCCTTTAACTGTTTCTTGTACAGGTACATAAGAACCAGGCTGTCCAGTAAACTGTTCAGCAACGTGGAAGTTTTGTGACAGGAAGAATTGAACACGACGTGCACGAGCAACAACTAATTTGTCCTCGTCACCAAGCTCATCCATTCCCAGAATTGCAATAATATCTTGTAATTCTTTATAACGCTGTAATGTCATTTGAACTTCAGTCGCCACTTTGTAGTGCTCTTCTCCAACAACTTCTGGGTCAAGTGCACGTGATGTAGATGCAAGTGGATCCACTGCTGGGTAGATACCTTGCTCAGAAAGCTTACGATCCAAGTTTGTCGTTGCATCCAAGTGAGCGAATGTTGTTGCAGGTGCCGGATCCGTATAGTCATCCGCTGGTACATAAATTGCTTGAATTGATGTAACAGAACCCTTCTGTGTAGAAGTGATTCGCTCCTGTAATTGTCCCATTTCAGTTGCAAGTGTTGGCTGGTATCCTACCGCTGATGGCATACGGCCAAGCAATGCAGACACCTCAGAACCTGCTTGTGTGAAACGGAAAATGTTATCGATGAACAATAGCACGTCTTGCCCTTGCTCATCACGGAAGTACTCAGCCATTGTCAAACCAGTTAGAGCAACACGCATACGTGCTCCAGGCGGCTCGTTCATTTGTCCGAATACCATCGCTGTTTTCGCGATAACTCCAGAATCTTTCATTTCATAGTAAAGGTCATTACCTTCACGTGTACGTTCACCAACACCAGCAAACACGGAAATACCGCCATGTTCTTGTGCGATGTTGTTGATCAGTTCTTGAATAAGTACGGTTTTACCTACACCGGCACCACCAAATAGTCCGATTTTACCACCTTTAATATAAGGAGCGAGAAGGTCAACTACTTTGATTCCTGTTTCAAGAATTTCAGTTTGAGTTGAAAGCTCTTCAAATTTAGGTGCATCACGGTGAATTGGGTCAAGACGAACGCCAGCTTCTAGTGGCTCATCTAAATCGATTTTTTCACCTAATACGTTAAATACTCTTCCTAATGTGATATCCCCTACTGGTACAGAGATAGGTCTGCCTAAGTCAGTAACAGCTGCGCCGCGTTGCACGCCATCTGTTGAAGACATCGCAATTGTGCGGACACTGTTATCACCAAGATGAAGCGCAACTTCTAGTGTAAGTGTGTTAACTGCTTCACCAGTGTCTATTTTGACTTCTAAAGCGTTATAAATGTCTGGGAGCTGGCCGTCTTCGAATTTTACGTCAACAACTGGTCCCATTACTTGTATAACTCGTCCTTTACTCATCGATTTCCCTCCTAACTTACTTTTCCAATCAATTCATGCTATTCAAGCGCTGCTGCTCCACCAACAATTTCAGTGATTTCTTGTGTAATTGCCGCTTGACGGGCGCGGTTATAATGAAGAGAAAGTTCGTCGATAAGCTCTTCCGCATTATCTGTCGCATTCTTCATTGCAGTCATACTTGCCGCATGTTCACTTGCTTTCGCATCCAATAATGCACCGAAGATTAAACTCTCTGCATATTGTGGTAAAAGCACCGATAATATTTCTTCTTGATTTGGTTCATATTCATAATCACTATTCACATTTCCGTGGTCTGCTATATTTTCAATTGGCAGCAGCTGTCTTTTCGTGGCAACTTGTGAAATTGCGCTGACATAATGATTGTAGAATAGAATCAATTCATCAATTTCCCCATCGGTATACATTTGTACGGTTTCGGAAGCGAGTTCTTTAATATCCGCATAGTGAGGCTGGTCAGAAACGCCTAATATGCTGTTGGAAATTGGCATATTGCGTTTTCTGCAGAAATCATATCCCTTCGATCCCATAACAATAATCGTATACTCGGATGGATCTTTATGTCTTTCTTCAATTGTTTGTACTAGATTCTTTAAGACATGACTATTATACGCACCAACTAGTCCTTTATCTGAAGTGATAATAAGATAAGCGGTTTTCTTCACTTTGCGTTTTTGAAGCATTGGATGGGTAACATCAGAATTGCTGTTTGCAATACTTGCAACAACTTCCTGAATCTTATCGCTGTATGGTACAAAGCCTTTTGCATTTCGTTCGGCTTTCCCCATTTTAGAAGCAGACACCATTTCCATTGCAGCCGTGATTTTTTTCGTTTTGCCTGTTGAATCTATACGTGCTTTCAAATCTCTAAGTGATGCCAAGCTGTTTCACCACCCTTTCGTAGCGATTTAGGCGGGTTCAGCAAGACGTCCGCGGCTGAACCCTTTTTATATAAATTACTGGAACAACGTCCAGCTGAAGCGACCGGAGACTAGCAAACTTTAACGTTTAAATGTTGCTGGACGGTCATCTTCGCTTTTGTTTTAGTTACTTGGCAGGAATGTGTTCTTAAATGTTTCAATTGCTTTATTCATTGCGTCAGCATCTGGAAGGTTTCCAGTTGTGCGAATTTCATCAAGCAATTCCGTTCCATTTGTATCCAGCCAAACATTCATTTCTGATTCGAAACGTAGAATATCTGAAACAGGAATATCATCAAGGTAACCTTTTGTTAATGCATAGATAATCATTACCTGGTATTCAACAGCTAATGGTTTATGCAAACCTTGTTTCAATACTTCTACTGTACGTTCTCCACGATTCAGCTTCGCTTGTGTTGCTTTATCAAGGTCAGAACCAAATTGCGAGAATGCTTCTAGCTCACGGAATGATGCAAGGTCCAGACGAAGTGTACCTGCAACTTTCTTCATTGCTTTAATTTGTGCTGATCCACCTACACGGGATACGGATAAACCTGGGTTAATCGCTGGTCGTACACCCGAGAAGAATAAATCAGATTGCAAGAAAATTTGTCCATCAGTAATTGAGATAACGTTTGTTGGAATATAAGCAGAGATATCTCCAGCCTGTGTTTCAACAAATGGCAGTGCAGTTAAAGAACCGCCGCCTTTCGCATCACTCAATTTTGCTGCACGCTCTAACAGACGGGAGTGAAGATAGAATACATCCCCTGGGAATGCTTCACGTCCTGGCGGGCGGCGTAATAGTAATGAAAGTTCACGGTATGCAGTTGCTTGTTTTGATAAATCATCATATACAACAAGTACGTGCTTTCCGTTATACATAAATTCTTCTCCCATCGCTACACCTGCATATGGAGCAAGGTATAGAGATGGTGCTGGGTCAGATGCCCCTGCAGATACAACAATCGTGTAGTCTAATGCACCATAACGGCGAAGTGTTTCAACGGTAGAAGCTACTGTTGATTCCTTTTGTCCGATTGCTACATAGATACAAATCATATCTTGATCTTTTTGGTTAATGATTGCGTCAATTGCTACAGTTGTTTTCCCTGTTTGACGGTCACCAATGATTAATTCACGTTGACCGCGTCCAATTGGCACAAGTGCGTCAATCGCTTTAATCCCTGTTTGCAATGGTTCATCAACAGATTTACGATCCATTACTCCTGGTGCTCCTGCTTCAATCGGGCGTGTTTTCGTTGTATTGATTGGGCCTTGTCCATCGATTGGTTGACCTAAAGTATTTACAACACGTCCTAATAATTCCTCACCAACTGGTACTTGCATGATTCTTCCTGTACGACGAACTTCATCGCCTTCTTTGATTCCCTTATAATCTCCAAGGATAACGATACCTACGTTGCTTTCCTCAAGGTTTTGCGCTAATCCCATTACACCATTCGAGAATTCTAATAGTTCACCAGCCATTGCATTTTCGAGGCCATGTGCACGTGCAATACCATCCCCGATTTCAATAACTGTTCCAACATCTGATACTTCGATATCCGTATCAAAGTTTTCGATTTGCTGTTTTATCAGCTTGCTAATCTCTTCAGCATTAATGCTCATACCATTTCACCCCTATCATCATATGTTTGCTACTGTTATCTCACGTTTGATTCGACCGAGCTTCCCGCTTATTGTTCCATCGTAAATGGTGTTGCCGACGCGGATTTTAATACCACCGATAAGAGACGGGTCTACCACATTATTGAACTCAAGTGTATTTTTACCAAGTCTTTTAGCGAATGATAGTTGTAAGTTTTGCTTTTCAGCGTCTGTAAGCTCACGAACAGAGTAAACAGTTGCAACTTCAATTCCCTTCGCATCATTCACATTTTTTACGAATGCATCAACAAAGGATGGAATAAGCGCTGTACGATGACGTGCAACAAGCAGTTTAACTGTATTTACGACATCAGTATGTAAGCCTTTTAAGCTTTTCGTTAAAAGCTGTTCTTTTTGTTCCCCATTCACTTTTGGATGCAATAGGAATGTGTTTAATTGTTTATTGTTACTGAAGACTTCACGCACTACTGTGAGATCTTCAACGTACTTTTCAAGTATTGACTTTTCTGAACCCAGTTGAAAAAGAGCATCTGCATAACGCTTGGCTACAACAATTTCACTCATCGCTCTTCTCCTACCTCTTTAATATACTCATTAATGAATTTCTCTTGATCTTGTGCATTGATTTCTTTCTCAATTACCTTGCTTGCAACAAGTACAGATAATGAAGCAACCTGTGCCTGAAGCGCTTGAATAGCCTGCTCTTTTTCGTTTTGAATATCAGCTTGTGCTTGTTTCTTGATACGCTCTGCTTCAAGGCGTGCAGATTCAATAATGTCTTGCTCCTGCTTCACGCCAGCAACCTTAGCGTCCTCAATAATCTTTTGTGCTTCTTGTCTCACTTGATTTAACTGTTCTGCTGCACTTGCCGCAGATTTTTCTGCTTCCGCTCTGCTGCGCTCAGCCTCTTCAATTTCATTTGCAACATAGTTCTCACGTTTTTCCATCATGTCCATTAGCGGACCCCATGCAAACTTTTTAAGCAGAACTAACAGGACCAAGAAGAAGAACAGTGTAACAAGCATGTCTCCCACCCGCAGTCCACCTACAGATGCGCCAACAGTCATAAAGTTAATATATGAATGCACTGATTTCACTCCTTTCACAGTATCTGATCAATTAATCACTACATAAAGGAATGGCGAAGATTCTAAAATCCGATCCCCGCCATCTTAAACTTATTAAAGAACCATGAATGCAATAACTACTGCCATGATAGGAATCGCCTCAACTACCCCTACCCCGATAAACATTGTTCCTTGTAGTGAGCCTTTAAGTTCTGGTTGTCTTGCAATACCCTCTACTGTTTTACTTACAATCATACCGTTTCCTAGACCTGCACCTAATGCTGCTAGTCCAACTGCTATTGCTGCTGCTAATGCTCCCATTTCTAATTTCCTCCTTTTATAATAAACCTCTATTTGAGGTCGTCCAAAAAGTCCGGTAAAAATGACACTTCGAATTTCTTCGTTGGCTCGCTTTTCCGCCCCTCATGTACCTAATAATGTACATTCCGGTGCGGGGAGCTTCGCCGCCTCGAACTTCGACGCACAGGATGTGCTAGTGTCGGCATTGCAACAGGACGTTGCGATTTAGCCGACCTTGGTCCTTTTTATCCTCCTATTTGAACACACTATTATTTGTTTTTTTATTTAATGGTCTTCGCTCACTTTATGAGACATGTATACCATTGATAACATGATAAATACGTAAACCTGAATTGCTCCGATGAAGAGCTTGAAGCCCATCCATGCCAGTGTTGGCAATGCTGCTCCAAAGAATCCTAAGAATCCAGTTGTTGCTAATCCAATAAGCAAACCTAATAATATTTCTCCCGCAAACATATTACCAAATAAACGGAGTCCTAATGTTAATGTGTTTGCAAACTCTTCAACTATCTTAAGCGGCAACAGGACTGGTGTCGGACTTAAATACGTCTTGAAGTAATTCTTCGTCCCGCGTATTTTGATACCATAAAAATGTGTCAAAAGAATAACCATAGTTGATAATGTTAATGTAATCGTTGCATCAGCAGTAGGTGCTTTCCACCACAGGTCTGTGCCAACCACACCAATTGTTACTATCCCAGCGATGTTACCAAACAGAATGAAGAATGCCAATGTAAGGGCCAGCGGCAAGAAGATTTTCCCAGCTTTCCAGTCCATCGTATCACTGATTATCCCTCTAATAAAATCGACAATCCACTCCATTATATTCTGTTTTCCAGTTGGTTTCATTTGAAGACTGCGAGTTGCCCATACAACTACGACAAAGACAAGAATGGATACAATTGCGAGCATGAATACGTTCGCAAGGTTAAAGTCGAGCCAGGAGATTCCAAATACATCTTCAACTATTGGAGCTGTATGATCCAATATTATCACCCCTTTACATTGTTGATTTAATTAAAAAACCTGCATATCATGCTGTAAACAGCTATCACTGATTATCATGGTCCCTCTTTCTTGACAGCAATCGTACAATTCCATCAAGGCCCATCACCAGATAAGAAGTCATTAAACCTATAACCACAGCGATAATATGGAAGTTTTCTTCAAAACGCATTGCAACAACCACACCTAACACTGCTGCTGCCATTCTTGAGAATGTTCCTAAGCCAGATCGTGGTTCTCCTGTTGTCGCAACAGCATCTCCAAACGCCCTGGTCTTTTGCTGCAGCAACCACAAGTTGTAGAAACTAATTGCTCCCCCCAGCACGAGTCCGTTAAAAACTCTAGTATAAGGAAGGAATCCAGCCCCGAGCACGAACAATGCCAGGAAATAGAGCATCCACTTTCGTTGACGTGCTACCATACTGTCAAATTCAAACATGTTTACTCTACTCTCCTATGTAAGAAACATAGATATTACTCCGGAAGAATAACATCCAGTTGCAGGTTGCATGCGTTTCCATGCAATACCTGTAAAACATCCGCACTCCTGATTCATTTACAAAACTTGTCAGTCGAACAGCGGGCTTACCTATGTAACAAAAAAATAATGGGAGAATCTTTCAAATTCCATTTTCTGCTATGTTTTAGAAAATCCAGTTGAGAAACAACTTAATATGTGACATTTCTGCTCTATTTCTACAGAAAAAAACAAACTATACTTCTGTTAAAAGAAATGGTGCAAACCTCACATTTCACCTGGAATCCATTCTTCCCACACTAAGTTAGTTTACATTATTAAGCCCTTGATTGTCAATTAGAATAATAATATAAAAGAAATTGTCTTTCTTGGTTTTTTTTATCCATTTCCGACAATAAAACGAACGAATATACTACAATCCCTATACATTATCCTTCAATTCTATCATTGTATTTATGACGTTTCTGTGAACAACCTGGAAATATTTCAATTTAAGTATATTTCTCAATAATAATTATTATTACTTTGTAATTATAATAATAAGAGTACCATTGATTATGCGTGGAGCAGCAAATACTTTTTTATTTGCTGCTCCACTTTATTCAACTGCAATTGTAACTTCTTCTTTTTCGATTACACCTTGCTCAGTAATTGCTGTAAGAACAGCCGTGTATATTCCAGGGTCCAGGTTTTCACTTGTGATTTCCCCTTCATTCATCCCTGTCGCTGGTTTGTCAAGCGTGATTAGCCGTCCTTTATATAACAGTGTATCCGGGTCATAGAGATCTACAGTAAAGGTCTTTAAATCTTCAGTGGCATAGACTTGGTAAGTATACGTATCGTTAGAAAAATGCTTCATACTCCATTCGAATCCTGCTGCTTTCGGCTGATCTGCTTCCTGATTCACAAACAGATATGGAAGCTCGTAGGCTTCATTCGTCGTCTTTTCCACTAATTCAATATATCCTTCATGCACCCCTTCCTTCATGACAGTACTGTTTATTGCCAATTCAACCGCAATCTCCTGCTTTTCACCAGGTTTAACTGTGAAAGAAAGAGGCAGCTTCCAATGAAGCCCAGTTTTCTGTTTTGGGATGTTAAATGTATAGTGCTGCTCGGTTTCCGTCAGATTTTCAATTGCTACTTTAAAATCTTTCTCTTGATGCCGTTCTGAAATTCTTCCGCCATGCAATTCCGCGTTATAAATAATTGCAGGGGTTTCGATTGCATCCTTTACGCGAATCAGACCATGACCTTGAATCGAGGGGGCGAGAATGTCAGGTTCCTCTTTTAACAGAGCCGCAGTCGTCTTGAGAGCATGAAAAACCTTATCCACATTCCAGTCAGGATGGGCTTCTTTCATTAGCGCAATCGCTCCACTTACATAAGGCGCGGCCATACTTGTGCCATCAAATGCCTCGTAACCTCCAGGCACTGTACTCAAAACACTTGTTCCTGGCGCTAAAATATCCGGTTTAATCTGCCAATTAACGGTCACTGGTCCTCGCGAGCTGAAGTCAGCTATCGTCGTTGGTTTCTTTTCGTAAATTGTATCGATGTAATGCTCATTCCGATTGCGGAGCCATTCCCCTTCAGCCTGTGTAATACCTGCAACCGGAATAACGATACCCTGGTTTTCAATCATCCCATGCAATGCCCCTTCTTCATTGTTTGCAATCAGTACGGCAATCGCACCACGCTCTTGTGCTTCAAGGGCTAATTCTTGAAAAGTTCTTTCACCTCGTTGATATAGAGCAATTTTCCCTTGCAGGGATTCCTGTGCTTGCTCTGCAGCAATTACCGGATAGTCTTTCTTCAAATTCCAGTCAGATGCGCCTTGCATCGTTAGAATCTCAATTTTCATATCTTCCAGAGAATCATAAAGAAAGGGGATTTCAGCCGGGGCTGTTGCTGCTCCGACAGACAGTGCATGTGCAGCAGTTGCCGGAGCGCCAACTGTCCAGCTTCCCGGACCACTATTCCCATTGGCAATAACGACGGAAACTCCCAGTTCTGCCGCTTGATTCACTGCTGTACTTGTTGGGTAGTCCGGTCCATTTACTTGGTTTCCCAGGGAGAGATTAATAATATCCACATCATCTAATACCGCTTTTTCAAGTGCGGCTAATATGTGGATGGTTGAACCATAGCCACCCGGTCCCAACGCTCGATAAGCGTAAATTTCTGCCTCTGGAGCGATTCCTTTTATTTTGCCATTGGCAGCGATAATCCCAGAAACATGTGTGCCATGATTCGTTGGTATCCCTTGCTCTGGCACTGTCTCCATTGGATCCTCATCAAAATCAAATAAATCAAATCCCTGAATATAATTTCTCTTAAGGTCTGGGTGTGTATAATCTATCCCCGTATCAATGACAGCAACTTTAACTCCACTTCCCGAATAGCCAGTCTGTGGATAACTTGGCTGGATGAATTGCTCCCGCAGGTTTCCAGTGGAAAGTGCTTGATACTGCTGTGGCTGATACATCCCTTTAATAAAATCTGCAGTTTCCATTTTCGCGAGATGCTCTGGCTTCCCTTCGATAGCAAGCCCATTAAAGATCGTTGAATAGCTTGCAATCACTTCGATAAAAGGGTGATAAGTCTCTATGTATGCTTGATGTTGCTCCACATCACCCTCTACTTCTATAATTACTGTTTCCAGCTCCGTTTCGGCTGCAGTCGTTATTTCTGCTGTCACTAAAAAGCTAATGAATACGAGAAAACATAGCAATTGTTTCATTAAGGTCGTCCCCCCATGATGAATTATGCTTAGTTTTCGATAAAAATCAGTTTCTATGTATGGTGTTTGGAAAAATCAGGATAGTATGTGGAAGTGGACAGGGATTCGCAGTGTAAGTGTTTCTCTTTAAACAGACGGTGACAGTGTTTCCCTTGTTGGTTTATTCATAAAAAAACAGCTCCGAACCTTGCTTCTTCGCTGTTCGGGGCTGTAAATGGTTTCTTATGATACGTCTTACTTTGTTCCAAATAAACGGTCGCCTGCATCACCTAAACCAGGGACAATGTAGCCATGTTCGTCAAGGCGTTCATCAATCGCACCTAAATAGATATCGACATCAGGATGTTCCTCTTTAATTACTTCTACACCTTCTGGAGCAGCGACGAGGCACATTAATTTAATGTTTTTTGCACCGCGTTTTTTTAATGCCTGGATTGCATCATTTGCTGATCCGCCGGTTGCCAGCATTGGATCCATTACGATTAGTTCACGCTCAGAAATATCTGATGGAAGCTTCACATAGTATTCTACAGGTTTTAATGTTTGAGGATCACGATAAAGTCCAACATGACCGACCTTTGCTGCTGGAATTAATTTACGCATCCCTTCAACCATACCTAGACCTGCACGTAGAATCGGAACAAGACCAATTTTTTTGCCAACTAATTCTTTCGTAATTGCAGTGGTTACAGGTGTTTCTGTTTCAACGTCCATTAAAGGAAGATCTCTAGTAATTTCGAATGCCATTAACATAGCAACCTCATCAACTAATTCTCTGAATTCCTTTGTTCCTGTGTTTTTATCACGAATATGCGTTAATTTATGTTGAATTAACGGATGATCTAGTACGAAAACTTTACCCAATTGCAGATCACTCCTTCAGATTTTTTATATCTCTCAAATTGTACTGAAATTCTAGCAGTTATTCAAGTACAGTTTTGACATTTAAATTTTTCTTTTTATTTTCAATAGAGCATATTATGGGAAAAAGTAACAAGGCTTGGCTGCAACAATAAAAAGCAGTCCATTCAGAAATCGATCTGATGAACTGCTTTTATTTTAGTTTGTATATAACGGGAATTTATCTGTCAGGTTGACTACACGCTGTTTTAATTCTGCAAGAACTGCTTCATCTTCATGATTCTTCAGTGCAGTTGCCATAATATCGGCAATTTCCTTCATTTCTTCTTCTTTAAAGCCGCGTGTTGTTACTGCAGCTGTTCCAATACGAACACCACTTGTTACAAAAGGACTTTCCGTGTCGAATGGAATCGTATTTTTATTTGTAGTAATTAAAATATCATCAAGTACTTTTTCAGCAAGCTTACCAGAGAACCCTAGAGCTTTAACATCCAATAAAAGCAAGTGATTATCTGTACCGCCAGAAACGATACGAATGCCTGCTTTAGAAAGCTCTTCTCCAAGAACTGCTGCGTTTTTAATAATCTGGTTTGCGTATTCCTTAAATTCAGCAGATAATGCTTCCTTAAATGCTGTAGCTTTTGCTGCAATTACATGCATTAATGGGCCACCTTGCATGCCTGGGAATACGGAACTGTCAATTTTCTTTGCATAATCTGCTTTACAAAGAATGACACCGCCACGTGGACCACGCAATGTTTTATGTGTTGTTGTTGTAACAAAATCAGCGTATGGCACTGGATTTGGATGCAAGCCTGCTGCAACAAGTCCTGCAATATGCGCCATATCGACCATTAAGTATGCATCAACAGCATCAGCAATTTCGCGGAATTTCGCAAAATCTATGATTCTCGAATATGCACTTGCACCAGCAACAATCAATTTCGGTTTAACTTCTTTTGCTTTTTCCAAAACAGCTTCATAATCGAGCTGCTCTGTTTCTTTATCCACCCCGTACTCCTCAAATTTATAGAGTTTTCCACTGAAGTTAACTGGACTTCCGTGTGTAAGGTGACCTCCATGGCTTAAATTCATACCAAGCACTGTATCCCCAGGTTCGAGGATCGCTGAGTAGACAGCCATATTTGCTTGAGCTCCTGAATGCGGCTGCACGTTTGCATGATCAGCACCAAATATTTCTTTCACACGGTCACGCGCTAAATCTTCCGCAACGTCCACAAATTCACAGCCGCCATAATACCTCTTGCCAGGATACCCTTCCGCATACTTATTGGTAAGCACAGAACCCGCTGCTTCCATTACCGCTTGCGACACAAAGTTTTCTGATGCAATGAGTTCAATATTATTTTGCTGACGCTTCTTCTCATTCTCCATTGCTTGATACAATTCTGGATCTGATTGTTTCAGATGTTCCATTTTTTAGCCCCCTTATATGTTAAATACGATGTATGAAGTGAAGGAACATATTATTGTTCTCATTCTTCTCTCTTCTTTACAAAATTCCTTACTGCAGCCTAAAACGATGAAACAGCAGTGCAAAAGAAATATACATCATTTTACACTACTGTTCTTCCTGTATCAATTGTTTCTGGTATTTTCATAGTTTGCGCGGGATCCGCCAATCAGCTTTGGCCTTGTCCGGGCAGCAGCCAGTCGAGCTGACCCAATAAACTTTTGTTCAAAACGCAGTGGCACAGCAACTGATTTTAAATGCATTCCAATCATCGTTTCGCCAATATCAATACCGGCATGTGCTTTACCCTTGAGCGTTTCTGCTACAACCGGGTCCTCCATATGCTTGTAGGCGTAAGAAGCCATTGAACCGCCTGCTGTTGGAACAGGAACTGCACTTACTTCCTCAAGCTGACAGGCAATCAGTGTTTCCCGCTCCACAACGAGTGCACGGTTCAAATGCTCACAGCATTGAAATGCGAGCTGAATACCTGTGTTTTCTTTTAATCGTTTTAATTCTTGAAAAAGAACCTCTGCAATGTCTTCTGTTCCTGCTGTGCCGATTTTTTTGCCGGCAACCTCACTTGTCGAACAGCCGATAACGAAAAGCCCGTCCTTTTTCAAATAATCTGTCGCCAGCCATTCAGCAACGACAGCTTGTATATCTTGTTTCACTTCCTGTTGAATTGACATAGAGTATCACACTCCATTTATGCTTTTAAATTTATTTATCTTCGTACGTTGTGATTTTTTCAATTCTTCTTTCATGACGGTCACCTTGAAATTCCGTTTCAAGCCAAACCTTTGCAATTTCTCTTCCTAAACCGGGACCAATTACCCGTTCACCCATTGCAAGGACATTTGAATTATTATGCTGTCTTGTTGCTTTTGCACTAAACATATCGTGAACAAGTGCACAACGGATTCCTTTTACTTTGTTCGCTGCAATCGACATGCCGATTCCGGTGCCGCAGATAAAAATTCCACGATCAAATTCGCCGCTGGCAATGCGCTCTGCTGCAGGAAGAGCATAGTCAGGATAATCAACTGATGCAACACAGCTTGCACCCGCATCTTCATATACAATGCCCATTTCATCTAATAAATCGGCAACTTCATTACGCAGTGTCATGCCGGCATGGTCGCCAGTAAGTAATACTTTCACTTCATCTCATCCCTTCTAAATTTTATAGCTGGAATTGATTAATTTGTTTCTTCAGCAGATTTGCCTGTTCTTCAATCTCTGAAGCGAGACGGTCTACATCTTCAATACTCGCTACCTGCTCCTGAATCGCAGCATTCACCTCTTCTGTTCCTGCAGAGGTTTCTTCCGCAATTGCAGCAACTTCCTGTGATTCGCGGCTTGTATCCTGAATCGACCCGAGCTGTTTATCCACAAGACCAGAAATCGACTCAATTTCAGAAGCTACCTCCATCACAGAACCAGACATCTCTTCAAAAGCAGCATTGGTTATTTTACCATTCTCTGCTTCTTTATTTGCAAAAATTACATTTTGATTAATATTTTCTACAACATTTTTAACATCTTCTTGGATGGATCCAATTAATCCGGAAATTTGCTGGACAGCTTGAGCACTTTGGTCTGCCAGCTTCCGAATTTCCTCCGCAACAACTGCAAAGCCCTGTCCATGCTCACCCGCTCTTGCAGCCTCAATGGAAGCATTCAGCGCAAGCAAGTTTGTTTGCTCTGCAATCTCGCCAACCATCGTAATAATTGACTCGACTTGAAGTGCATTTTGCTTAAGGTTATCCACATTTGCTAATGACGTTTCCTGTTCACGAGCAAGCTGGTTAATTCCGTTGACTAGATGATTCACTACTTTTTTACTATTCGTTAACGTCTCCAGCATTTGATTGGATTTCTCTTTAGACTGTGCAGCGCTCTCCTGAACATTAAATGCCAGGTTTGAAGCAACCTCGACAGATTCTGCCGTATTTTGAATTGCTTCTGATGAGTCTTCCGCACCTCTGGAAATCTCGCTGATCGATGTACCAATCAGCTGTGAATGTGTATATGCTTTATTCGAAGCCTGTTTCATCTGTATAACAGAGTCATTCGTCTTCTCAAAATTTTCTTCAATATTTTGTACAATGCCATTTAAATTACGCAGCATCGCATCAAAAGAAATCGCTAAACCACGAATTTCATCATGTGACTTTGGTATTTCAACAGTCTGGTTCAGATTTCCTTCTGCAGCTTTCCTTGCTGCTTTCTCAAGATTTTCGATTGGCCTTGTAATTATTCTGGCAAAGAAAAACGCCAAAATTCCCGACCAGATGATTCCCAACAGGAATGTAATAACTGTAAACCATTCCACACTAAGTGGCAAGACAGTTTTAAAATAATCATATAAAAAAAAGATAAACACGTAAGAAGTACTATATGTAATGATTGCTAAAGAAGCGGTAAACAGGACGAGCTTTAATCTTATGCTGAATGAATGTTTCCTTTCCATTGGCTTCCTCCTCAGATTTCTTCACTGATTTTCCACTTTTTTAATCAGACACTGGATATTTTGATCTAGTTCTTCAAGTGTCTCCAGATAAATAGTTAATGTACCGCCAAATGGATCGGAAATATCATAATTGATAATTTGACTCTCCATTTCCCGCAGTCTTTCATAATCCTCCATAAGGTATTCTTGCAATGCTTGGTTCAATTGATTCGTATTATATTTTTGCTGATTTTCGTGAATAAAGCGTTGTCGCTTTTCCTCGAAATCTGTTCTGGCTGTGATGAATTGCTGCCAGGTTGCCTGATCTGCATCAGCGACATACTCCTTTAACGTAAAGTACTTCGCCTGCTGAACCGGATGCTCCATGACAAGCAGCTGTTTATGATCGGTAGTCATTGTCAGAACGATATCCGCCCAGTTCAGTAATTCATCTGTGATTGGCTGAGAGGAATGTGTAAATGAAATATTCTTTTCTGATAAGGCTTTAATCGCATTGCTGCTAGCCTCTGATCCTTTGCTTGCAAAAACACCTGCAGACTGAACATGAGCCTTTGGGTAACGCTCTTTTAACAGCGCTTCTGCCATCGGACTTCGGCAAGTATTTCCCGTACATACAAATAAAATATTCATTAATAAACCCCCAGTACAATTCTATTATTAATATAACATATTCTCTCATACGTGTTAACGGATTTCGTTTTTTTCTGTGAGAAAAGACCTAGAAAAGTAAAAAGACTCACGCAATTGCAGAGAGTCCTTACATAAAGTGAAACTTCAATCGGTGGGAGGTTTTGCTTCTTTCCCACTGATTGTTAGTTGAACCAATCGGGCGATTAGAGGAAGTTGATACCCCAACTAAAATGTTCATTTCTTCTTCACTTCCTGAGATGGGGGTTTACTGCCTCTTAACCTGCGATAAAAATAATGCTTATCCCAAATCCGCATAGAATACTTCCACCAAGAAGCTCACTATACCTTCCAAGAAACCCTTGTACCTTGCGCCCTATCAGTAATGCGAGACACGAGAGCAAAGCACTGAAAAAACCGAATAAAAGCAGTGCCAGCATAATCTGCACTCCGGAAATTCCAAGACCAAATCCGACAGTAAAACTATCAATACTTACGGTAATTGCCAGAAGAAAAAGTCCTAGGCCAACTGGAGGTATCAAGAGCTTCTTTTCCTCTGTAAAAGCACCAAAGAACATTTGCGCACCAATGACAAATAAAATAATTCCACTTACAAGCTGTGCATAACTTTCTAATGGCGATGCAATCATTTTTCCAAGAATCATGCCAATGAAAGGCATGAACACATGAAAGCTTCCAATCACAAGACTTATCAACAGGATTCTTTTCAAACGTAAACGCTGCATCCCAATTCCCAGGCAAATGGAAAATGCATCAAGTGCCAGAGCTTGGGCGAGCAAAATAAGTGAAAGTATTTCACCACTCGTATTTTCCAGGATTCTTCCCTCCTTGGACATGCTTATACACTATATGCATGCCAAGAAGGGAGTATTCTATTTCAGGCTGTTTATTGTTCGATATACCTTGTCATCGCTTTTCTCAAACGATTCATTACCGCTTCTCCAATACCTGTCTCTGGAAATACCTCTGCGATAATAAGATCAACCTCTGCCTCTTTAAAAGTCCGCAGTGCATCATAAAGCCGACTTGCAACTTCTGAAAGATTACCCCCAAGATTAAAACGCTCATCTGCTTTTACCTGTTGATAAATTTCTTTGCTGGCAAGAACAGCTACTTTTTTCCCTTTATGCTGCTCTTTATCCACAACCTGTTGGATTGCTTCTGCATTTCCTTCCACAAGCCATAATGGCACTTCAGGCGAATAATGTTTATATTTCATTCCTGGTGATGCAGGTTTTTCATTATTTTCCATTACGATGTCAGCAACAGGAATGATTTCCTCAATTTGCTCTTTCGTAATTCCACCAGGCCGCAAAATGACAACATCGTTCTCCCGGCAGGAAATCACTGTTGATTCCAAACCAACACCTGTCGGACCACCATCGACAATCCCTGCAATTTTACTTTGCAAGTCTTCATAAACATGACTTGCTGCCGTCGGGCTCGGCTTACCCGATATATTTGCGCTTGGTGCTGCTATCGGCAGATTACATGCTTGTAAAATCGATAAAGCAACAGGATGATCAGGAATACGCACAGCTATTGTGGATAACCCTGCTGTTACGTTCGTTGCACATGTTCCATTCGTTGGAAGTACATATGTAAGAGGCCCTGGGGAATAAGCTTTGATTAACTCTTCCACATAATCTGGCAGGTTATCCACAAGTCCTCGCAATTGTTCGACTGTTGCGACATGAGCAATCAATGGATTATCCTGTGGTCTGCCCTTTGCCGCAAAAATTTTCGCAACGGCTTCTTCATTTGTAGCATCGGCTCCAAGTCCATAGACCGTTTCAGTTGGAAAAGCAACAAGTTCACCCTCCGATAACAGCGCGGCAGCCTCCCGAATGACGTTTTTATTATCTATTTCATTATTTTTGATTATCATCTGTTTTGTTTCCATCGGTAACCCTCGTTTCTATGTTAAACAGTTTAGATGAAAAATTAAAATTATGCAATGCAGCTGCCATAACTCCACGTACAATTACAGTCCGTTTACACTGCAGCTCTTTTATCATGCCAGGATATAAACCGCTGACTAGATTAATCCGGTAATTCGACATTCGAAATATAGTTATGTCATTATATGATAGCAGAAGACGCTTTAGATTATTATATCGTCTGCACGCATGCTTATTCCCAGCAACAACTCTCATAAGGACTCATTCTTAATCTAGCAACATAATCAGAGCACCCTTAAGCATTTGAGCACAAGGCAAACCGAATCGTCCGGGATAAGAGACATACCAGCTGCTCGCGGAAAGCGAGCAGATTTCCAGATGGGATTGGAAGAGAGCAGAAGTTTTCAACAAGAAAGCCCATGGATATTTATCCACAGGCCAAGGAGAGGAATATCGTTAAATAATAAGGGGTATCCATGTTTAACAATAGAATTCATCCAGTTTTTCAACAAGTTATTCACATCCATTTGGGGATAATGTGAATATATCTCTATGACACTTGGTAACTCCACCAACTGCCTGACATGACAGACCTCTCAGCAATAAATTTATTTTGTTTTTCTGGTTGAAAGCTCAAGGCTTCCAGCAAGATATCCACAACCGGTTGGTGACTGTGGACATATACTAACTTTGCTTCCCGTTTTCTCGCTAATTGTAGAATCGTCTCTAGTAAAACTGGCAGTTTAGCTGCTTCACTTTGCGTAATATATAGTTGTTTCAACCATAAAACGTCCGATTCCAGTTCTTCCAGAATAAAGCTCGCTTCTATATGACCCGAGATTTCCACAACATAGCCCTTTTGCAGCAACAGCTGTTTATTTATATTATCATTTCGTTCAAGGTAATCCACAAGCTGTTCATAAACTGCATGTTTTACAGGCATTATTTTCATTTTATTCACCTCAAGAAGATTGGATTATTATCTTTTCTAGCATTTTATGCAATATCCCATAAAACTATGACCAACCTAACCATTCAAATAGAAAAAACTTCACTTCGACTTCTTCTGGCTCTTCCAGCTCTTCTTCTTGTAAATCCTTCGCTTCTACAGTAGTGCCAAATGAAAAGTCGAGAAAACATAAAGGCGGAAACAATACACACCACCAGTTCGAACCATCGCCCTCACCAAGCGTAATTAAAATTGCTTCATACTCACCAGCTGGATAAAGATAATCGCCATACAATTTCATTGGAAAACTAATATTGCTCCCATATTCTACTGAAAAATCATTTTCTGTTCCATTTTCATCAACAACTTCTTGAATGATCATTTCTATTTCAGGGATTTTTTGCTGAATGAGTTTTCTTGCTTCTTCTATATCTGTGATATCAGCTACCCACTCTGTTACCCTTTCATTTACCCGATCCCGCACCATATGCTTCAGCTTCTGATCTGCTTCCTCATCACTATTTGCGAGTATCCGCAAACGAATCGCTTCATCCGGAATAACTTGATAGTCCTCTTCTCCTGAACCAGCTGCTTGATTATGTTTATTCCAGCCAACAAGGCAAATGGAAACTAAAAGTATAATAAATATAAAAAATACTAGTTTTTTCATTTTCATGCTCCCCTTTTAATGAACTATCCATAGTATGGTCAGAGAAATGAAAAGATAAACTAGTATTCTGGTATTTTTTTCAGAGATTAACAGGCTGTTCGATCTCGGGTCCCAGCGTTTGTACAAAGCAAACAATGGCTAATCGGGCTTCCAGCCGGTAAAGCCTGATTGTTCAACTAACATTCTGCATGTTGCAGAATGAAGTTTCCCTTTATATTTTTGCTAGAATGATACGGTCTTTCCCGTTGATATCCTGTATGATATCCACAGAAGCTTGTGGAAAACTGTCTGTAATCAATCTTTCAATTGCATGTCCTTGTGTATATCCAATTTCAAAAGCAAGCATTCCACCCGGTTTCAGTATCTCCTTTGCCTGCCGGATAATCCGCTTGTATGCTGCAAGACCGTTATCCTCAGCAAACAGAGCAAGCTCTGGGTCGAAATTTATAACTGTATCTGCCAGACTTTCCCGTTCACTTTCCGCGATATAAGGCGGGTTCGAAACAATGATATCAACAGTTTCCGTGTTATTTAGAACAGGCTGCAAAAAGTCTCCTTGGATAAATGCAACCTCTGCACCAAGTTCCCTTGCATTTTCTTCAGCAATTTTCAGGGCCTCAGAGGAGATATCTGTTGCAGACACGCTTGCACCCGCTAACTCCAGAGCAAGTGTAATTGCAATAATTCCGCTCCCTGTACCCACATCAACAAGATGAATTGGAGTTTTTCCAGTTTCTTTTGCTGCTTCGATAACATGGTGTACAAGCTCTTCTGTTTCTGGCCTAGGGATAAGTACATGGTTATCCACAATATAACGCCTGCCATAAAATTCTTCATAGCCTGTCATGTGCTGAATTGGTTTGCCCGTTTCCGCGTGTTCTTTTATATCTTGCATAAACGCCTCATGAATCGCTTCAGGTATCGCCTCGCGCATATTCATAAAAAATGCTGTACGCGATAAACCAAGATGATGCTGGAGCAGTAATTCAGCAACTCGGGCTTCACGATGATATTCTTCTAAAAAAAGAGAAGCCCATTTCAGGACTTCATATTGTTTTTTTTCATTCATTTTATTCACCAATTTGTGCAAGTTTTTCTGCTTGCTCTTCTAAAATAAGTGCTTCAATAAATTCTTCAAGCTTCCCGTCAAGAATTTGGTCGAGCTTTTGAATCGTTAATCCAATACGGTGATCCGTTACACGGTTTTGCGGGAAATTGTACGTGCGGATACGTTCTGAACGGTCGCCCGTTCCGACTGCGGATTTTCTGCTCTCATCATATTCTGCTTGCGCTTCCTGCTGGAATTTATCATAAATACGTGCACGAAGCACCTTCATCGCTTTTTCTTTGTTTTTTATTTGTGATTTCTCATCCTGAATGGAAACAACAATTCCAGTAGGTTCGTGTGTTAAGCGAACAGCTGACATTGTCGTGTTTACACTTTGTCCTCCAGGACCACTCGAAGCGAATGTATCTACACGAATATCTTTATCGTGAATATCAATTTCTACTTCTTCTGCTTCCGGAAGTACTGCAACGGTTGCAGTTGATGTATGGATGCGTCCGCCGGATTCTGTCTCTGGAACACGTTGTACACGGTGAGCACCATTTTCATATTTCAAGCGGGAATATACATCTTTCCCGTTAATCATGAAAATAATTTCTTTATAGCCGCCAACTCCTGTTGAGTTAGCTTCCATTATTTCTGTTTTCCATCCTTGATGCTCTGCATAGCGTGAATACATCCGATATAAGTCGCCAGCGAATAACGCTGCTTCGTCACCGCCAGCTGCACCGCGAATTTCCATAATAACGTTCTTATCATCATTCGGATCTTTCGGAAGAAGCAGCACTTTCATTCTTTCTTCCAGTTCCTCTGTTTGTTCCTGGAGTTCGCTGATTTCACCCTTGACCATTTCTTCCATTTCACTGTCAAGTTCATCTTCAAGCATTTCTTTCGCATCAGAAAGCTGCTGCTGAATATCTTTGTAGTCGCGATACGCCATTACAACATCTTCCAGTCCAGACTGCTCCTTGCCATAATCACGCAATTTATTCGGATCACTGGCTACTTCTGGATCACTTAGTAATTCATTCAATTTATTATAACGATCTTCTAACGCTTGTAATCGATCTAACATCCCGAACACCTCATTTCAAATAACATTCTAATTATATTATACCTTATTCCCATGGTCAAAATTGTTAGGTGTGCCTATGTTATGACAAGCTATTTCGTAAGTCTCACAATATGGCGAATATCTGCTGCTACAGGCTTATTCGGCACTTCATGATGGTGTCTGCATCTTGGCTCATAGGATTCAGATGCTCCGACAAGAATGACTGGGTCATCATATGAAGCTGGCTTTTCGTTGATTAAACGCTGTGTGCGTGTTGCTGGTGAGCCACATTTAGCGCAAATCGCATTTAACTTTGTGACATATTCACTCAGTGCCATTAATTTTGGCATCGGGCCAAATGGCTCCCCGCGGAAATCAGTGTCCAGCCCAGCTGCGATTACCAGGATACCGCGATTTGCTAATTCCCCGGCAATATCAATAATCGATTCATCAAAAAATTGCACTTCATCAATTCCAACAATCTCCGTTTTATCATCTATATGTTCAAATATATCTGCTGCAGTTTTAATTGGCCGTGCCATAATTGTTGTTCCATTGTGGGACACAACAGATTCATCGTCATATCTGTTATCGATTGCTGGTTTGAAGACACGGATAGACATATTGGCATACGTTGCACGACGTAAACGACGAATAAGCTCTTCCGATTTCCCAGAGAACATACTGCCGCAAATTACTTCTATCCAGCCGCTTTGCTTCATCATATACATGTTGCTTTAACCTCATTTCCTTGCGTTTCGCATTTCATCCTATTTCGTTTATGTACCTACTTTAGTCTATACCAATTTCCCATATATTTTAACCCTGTTTGGCAGAAATATTAATTGGCAGTACATGCGGATTGTTCAGAGTCTGGATGCTTTTCCCTCAGCAGAGGCATCTTGAACGGTTCCCTGCAAGAACTAAAATAGGTTCATTCTATTTCATTTATAATTTATTCGCTCATCATTTCAATAAGATTTTTCTATGGGGTGGTGAGTTATTTCCAAATAAAAGACAGGCAAACGTGTTTTCGACATTTTGCCTGTCTGAAGTGGCTTAACGATTTTGGTCGTTTCAGCCTTTTCCAGCTCCAGCACCCAGGGGTCCTGTGCTTTTTCTTTATTCGCAATCCAGCTTCAACTCCTAGAAACTGCCGTCATAAGCAATGGACTCTGCAAGCGGAAATTCACCGTTTTCGGTCCCTTGCTTATGCGTCCGTTTCTGAACAGTCGTTTCAGCTTTTTATTTAATATTATATTTCTTCTTGAAGCGATCAACACGGCCGCCGACTCTGTCAGCTTTTTGTTTGCCAGTGTAGAAAGGATGAGAATCAGAACTAATCTCAACTTTGATTAGTGGGTAAGTGTTGCCATCTTCCCATTCAATTGTTTCATCTGAGCCTCTTGTTGACCCACTCAAGAATTTGAAGTCTGAACTCGTATCAAGAAAAACTACTTTTTGGTATTCTGGATGAATATCCTTTTTCATTTCCTTCCACTCCTTTTTGCCCTGATTCCTTTGGAAACAGAGTTATTGTAAGAGCCGTCATAAGTGAAAAAACCTTATCAAAACTCACATAAAAAGATTATACCAGTCCACGTGCTGATTTGCAATCATTTTTCCTGAAAAATCCCTGTTCGAATAACTTTTTTTGATTTGGGAAAGTTAACGTTTAATCCCTTTGCGTTTCATTTCTTCATCCATTTGCGCAAAAAATTCTTCGTTGGATTTTGTCGTTTTAATTTTCTTCAAGAAGCGCTCAAGAAACTCGTTGGAATCTTGCATCGTTTTACGAATGGTCCACATTTTATCCAGGTGACCTTTGTCTACCAGAAGTTCTTCCTTACGTGTACCGGAACGCAGAATATCAATTGCCGGGAAAATTCGGCGATTAGCCAGATTGCGATCCAGATGCAGTTCCATATTGCCGGTTCCTTTAAATTCTTCATAAATGACATCATCCATCCGTGAGCCTGTTTCGACAAGTGCAGTAGCCAAAATTGTAAAGCTGCCGCCTTCTTCAATATTACGGGCTGCTCCAAAGAAACGTTTTGGACGATGGAATGCTGCCGGATCAATACCACCTGAAAGTGTACGGCCGCTTGGCGGGATAACCAGGTTATATGCACGTGCAAGTCTCGTAATACTATCCATTAACACAATAACATCACGTTTATGCTCTACAAGACGCATTGCCCGCTCTAAAACAAGTTCAGATACACGAATATGACTTTCCGGCACTTCGTCAAATGTAGAACTTACAACATCCACATCTGGTGCAACAGATCGTTCAATATCCGTAACTTCCTCTGGCCGTTCATCAACAAGCAGAATAATTAATTTTGCTTCCGGGTGGTTTCTAGTAATACTGTTAGCGATTTCTTTTATCAGCATTGTTTTACCCGCTTTAGGCGGTGCTACAATTAATCCCCTCTGACCGAAACCAACAGGAGTCATTAAGTCAATAATTCGAGTTGACAGCTTATTCGGTTCTGTTTCCAGTTTCATCAAACGGTCTGGATAGAGTGCCGTTAATCCAGGGAAATGCACACGTTCTTTTGAAGAATCAGGGTCTTCGCTGTTTACTGCATCCACATGCAATAGTCCATAATAACGCTCGTTTTCCTTTGGAGGCCGCACCTTACCGGAAACCTTATCTCCATTGCGAAGATCGAATCTGCGTATTTGTGATGCAGAAATATAAATGTCCTCTGCACTTGGAGAATAATTAATCGGTCTTAAAAATCCAAAGCCTTCGGAAGGAATAATTTCCAGCACACCATCCATAAATAAGAAGCCGTCTTTCTCAGCTTGTCCTTTTAGAATAGCAAAAATAAGTTCCTTCTTTGTCAGTTTAGCATAATAAGAAATCTTGTATTCTTTTGCAAGTGCATATAATTCTTTTAATGTTTTTGTCTCTAATTGAGAAATTGTTAATTCAGCCATAAAATTATCACGCCTATTCTTTTGTCATCTAAATAAATTTATCAATAAATTCAACCTTAAGATTTTTAAATGTTCCACTTCTTATTTGAATGAATTTCCTAGAAGAAATGAAGAGTAATTGGAAGTATATATGGAAGTATATGAAAGACAGTTTTAATACCTGTGCTTAACTAGAATAACCAAGTTAAGCCTTTGGTAAACATCTATTATATTACACTTTCACATGTAATAATTCAACATCAACTCGCCTATTTCCTTGTTTTTTCTTGCAGAATTTTAGTAGTAGGAGAAATGATGAAGAAAAAGGAAGCCAGAAGACTCCAGCTTCCTCTATTCATTTTGCAATGTAATGGTATGTTATATCGTTTTTTGTTATGAAAATATGATTCTAATCGTTCATAACTAGATTCGGCTTTTTAGTGAGGCTGTGTTCCCCTTGCACAAATCTTACTGTACCGCTTTTTGCACGCATGACAACAGTTTCTGTTGTTGCTCTGGAACCTTTGAATTGAACTCCCTTAAGAAGCTCACCATCGGTAACACCTGTTGCAGCAAAAATCGCGTCATCGCCGCTGCAGAAATCATCCATATGGAAGACTTTATCAAGATCGTCTATGCCCATTTCCTTACAGCGCGCCAATTCTTCATCATTGGATGGTACGAGTTTACCTTGAATTTCTCCACCAAGACATTTCAAAGCTGCAGCTGCGAGCACACCTTCAGGGGCGCCGCCGCTTCCCAACAGAATATCCACACCTGTATCATCAAATGCTGTATTAATCGCAGCAGCAACGTCACCTGCAGGAATTAGTTTAATGCGTGCACCTGCATCGCGTATTTCCTGAATCAGCTTTTCATGACGCGGACGATCAAGCACGGTAACAAGTACATCTTCAACTTTTTTATTTTTTGCTTCAGCTACTGCACGCAAATTCTCAATAACTGGTGCATTTATATCTACTTTTCCAACCGCGGCAGGACCTACAGCCAGCTTGTTCATATACATATCTGGAGCATGCAGCAATGTTCCCTTGTCTGCAATCGCAACAACCGCCAGCGCATTCCAGGATCCTTGAGCAACAATATCTGTTCCTTCAAGAGGATCAACTGCAACGTCCACTCCTGGACCGTCGCCTGTGCCTAGTTCTTCACCAATGTAAAGCATCGGTGCTTCATCCATTTCACCTTCGCCGATGACAACGACACCTTCCATTGGAATCGTGTCAAAAACCGTACGCATTGCGCTAGTTGCTGCATCATCAGCATCATTTTTTTCTCCTCTTCCCATCCAGCGGGCAGATGCTAATGCTGCTGCTTCTGTAACACGAACTAACTCCATTGATAAACTTCTTTCCATTCGTTGTCCTCTCCTCTTATACATAAAATAATCCTCATCCCAAAAAGGATTTTTATAAGAGAGGATTTCAAAATGTCTGCTGCAAATAGCAGCTGCTAATCCAGTAAATATACTAGGAGTTCTGTATCTGGTGAACTTCTTCTTCTGTTAATTCTTCACGCCAAATTTTAGCACCTAGATCAGATAACTTTTCTGTTATATTTTCATAGCCTCGATCGATATGATCAATACCTGTTATTTCTGTAACACCATTAGCCATCAAGCCTGCAATAATTAAAGCTGCACCTGCCCGTAAATCAGATGCTTTCACCTTTGCACCTTCGAGCTGTGCTGGTCCAGATACAATAACAGAACCGCCTTCTACTTTAATTATAGCATTCATGCGTCTTAATTCATCAATATGTTTTAAGCGAGCGGAATAAATCGTATCTGTGATTACACCTGTGTTCTTAGCTTTTGTCAAGAGAGTTGTAAACGGCTGTTGTAAATCCGTTGGAAAACCTGGGTAAACCAGTGTTTTAATATCTACACTGCTCAGTGGTTTACCTGGTCTGATAAAGAGCTGTTCATCACTTTCCTCAACACTTACTCCCATTTCACGGAGTTTCGCAATAAGTGATTCAATATGCTGGGAAATGACATTGTCGATGATTACTTCTTCACCCTGAGCTGCTGCAGCGATTGCATACGTCCCAGCTTCGATACGGTCTGGAATAATGGTATGTCTGCACCCGTGCAAGCTCGGAACCCCTTCTATACGAATAACGTCTGTTCCAACACCTTTTATTTTTGCTCCCATATTATTGAGAAGTGTTGCAACATCAATAATTTCCGGTTCTTTGGCTGCGTTTTCAATTACAGTCTTTCCCTTTGCCTTCACAGCTGCAAGCATGATATTGATCGTTGCCCCTACACTGACAACATCTAAATAAATCCTTGCGCCGCGAAGCTCTTCAGCTCTTAGATAAATAGCTCCCTGTTCATTCGTTACGGTTGCACCTAATGCTTCGAAGCCTTTAATGTGCTGATCGATTGGGCGCGGTCCGAGATAACAGCCGCCTGGAAGACCAATTACAGCTTTCTTAAACTTCCCTAACATCGCTCCCATAAAGTAATAGGAAGCACGCAGTTTCTTGACTTTTCCATTTGGCAGCGGCATTGCAACCATGTTTTCCGGATTGATTGTGATATTCTGACCTTCCAAGGAGACACTGCCGCCAATCTCTTTAAGCAAATCACTCAACGTATATACGTCTGAAATATTAGGCAAGCCTTCGATAGTTACTTCGGTATCTGCAAGAATGGATGCTGGCAATAATGCAACTGCACTGTTTTTCGCACCGCTGATTCTCACTTTGCCGTTTAACGGATGACCGCCTTCAATTAATATCTTTTGCATATGATTACTCGCTCCTAATGAGGCTATTCTAATCAATTTAGAGGGGTTGTCCAAAAAGTCCGGTAACGTGACACTTTGGTAAAAGAGGATGTTCTGCTAAAAACCGTCCCGGCTCTTTTTATCTTCCTTTTTGCACAGCCGCCTAATCTACATTTATTTATGCAGCTGGAAGAGCTTTCTGCTTTTCCAGCTGCCATTTTTACCATCTTTTATATAATCTTTACTATTTCCTGCAATATCATGCAATTATTTTGTTGCATTTTCCCAGTCAGCCAGGAAACGCTCGATACCTGAGTCTGTTAATGGGTGTTTCACGAGCTGCTCAAGCACGTTGTAAGGAATAGTTGCGATATGTGCACCGTTTAAGGCTGCGTCTGTAACATGTAATGGATGGCGAATAGATGCTGCAATAATTTCTGTTTTAATATTATGAATATCAAACATGTCAGCGATTGTAGCAATCAGCTGCATTCCATCATGACCAATGTCATCTAAACGGCCTAAGAATGGTGATACATATGTCGCACCAGCACGTGCTGCAAGCAATGCTTGATTCGCATTAAAGATAAGCGTCACATTCGTTTTGATATTTAATTCACTGAATGCTTTTACAGCTTTCAGACCTTCAAGTGTCATTGGCACTTTCACTGTAATGTTCGGTGCAATTGCAGCAAGTTCTTTTCCTTCTTCAATCATGCCTGCAGCATCTTCTGCAATAACCTCTGCACTGACAGAGCCTGACACTTCTTCCGTTATTTCACGCAAACGATCATGGAAGGAAACACCTTCCTTCGCAACAAGTGACGGATTCGTCGTTACACCAGCTAAAACTCCCAGCTCATTTGCATCGCGGATCTCATCAATATTTGCTGTATCGATAAAGAATTTCATTCTGTTCCCTCCATTTTTCGATCTTTTAATTTCTGTTATTTATGCTTGGTTAGATGAACCAAATTCTTGCATTTTAGATTTAACAGTTGCTTTGATTGCTGCTGTACCTGGACCTAAATATTTACGTGGATCATATAGTTCCGGTTTTGCATTCAATACTTCGCGAACCGCTTCTGTTTGTGCAATTTGGTTCTCTGTATTTACGTTAATTTTTGCTGTGCCTAATGAGATTGCTTTTTGAATATCTTTTGTCGGGATACCTGTTCCACCATGAAGCACAAGTGGAATCTGTACAAGATTAAGAATTTCTTCCATTTCTTTAAAACCTAAGTTCGGCTCTCCTTGATATGGTCCATGAACAGAACCAAGTGCTGGAGCTAAGCAGTCCACATTTGTTTCTTGAACAAGCTGTTTACATTCTTCAGGATTAGCATACATAATTCCGCCAATCACACCATCTTCTTCGCCGCCAACTGTTCCAACTTCTGCTTCAACAGATACGCCGTGAATATGTGCAAGTTCAACTACTTGTTTTGTAGTTTGAATATTTTCTTCAATTGGTGAATGAGATGCATCAATCATTACTGATGTAAACCCAGCATGGATTGCTTCTGCACATGCCTTGAAGCTTGAACCATGATCAAGATGGATTGCTACTGGAACCGTTGTACCGTATGTTTCCATTAATGCTTTTACCATTGCAACAACGACTTTATAGCCACCAATATATTTCGCAGCTCCTTCAGATACTCCCAGGATAACAGGAGATTTTTCTTCCTCAGCAGCCTGCAAAATAGCTTGAGCGTATTCTAAGTTATTTAGATTGAACTGTCCAATTGCATAGCCATTTTCCTTACCTTTTTCAAGCATTTCTTTCATAGATACTAACGCCATTATGTTTCCCCCTCTAATTAGGTAACAATATTTCGATTTGATTTCTACAACAATCTCATGATATGTATTCAGTATCCCTTGATTGGTTAAAATCCAATCGACTTGTATAGTATAAGAATACCAACTCCTGTTAATCGGTGCAACTTCTTGGAGTTTAATCGCGCTAAATTCTTAACAAAATATCGAATCTTTCTCTCTCTAATTCCCCCTGAATTTTTAAAAAAGAATGATTGTAGAACTGTTTTTTATATAAATCTAAAAGAATGCCAGTAATAAAAAATGTAAAAAATTAGTACTTAAATTCCTCAATAATACCTTTGATCATTTCGGGAATCTCTTGAATATTAAATGGCTTTGCCAGAAGATCTTTGACTAAAGGATAGCCTTTTAATTCGTCTTCAATCTTCTCTGCCAGTCCGCTCATAACAATTGCGGGAACGTTTAAATTCTGTTTCTCTATTTTTTTTAACACTTCCACTCCATCAATTATGGGCAGTTTATAATCTAGAAGAATTAAAGAAAACCGCTTTTCCTTGAGCTTATCTAAGGCTTCCTTTCCTGTGCTTGCAGTAGTTGTATTATAGCCTGCATCTGTCAAAATATCCGTTAGTAATAGACGGATTCCCGGTTGATCATCGACAACTAATATTTCTTCCCCCATTTTTCGATTGCCCCCCCCAATTAATCTCCAATCATATTTGTCTTCTCTATCTTTACATGTTTTTCCTGCTTTTTCTTCCTAATTTTCGAAAACCATTGCAAATTATGAACAATTTATGAGTTATTGCCTATTGCCCGACTCAACTTACGCACTACACGTTATTAAGATGTCTTCCCCGTCATACTTTTTTACTTTTCTGCGGGTGCATGGGCTCTAATAAGAACATGCGGTGCATCGCATGAAGGCGGCTAAGCAGACATACGCAAAAAATACGTTGGGACAAAAGAAAGATAATTTAATAAAATCCGAACGATACTTTAAATTCGTTCGGATTTTAAGTGGAATCCTGATGCCCTTAATTCAGAATAATGTTTGTTTTGCTCTTTCCCTTATTCCTTTTGGAAGTCCACAGTCCAAATACTCCTCGCTTTCCGTGGGCGGCTGGTAAGCTCCGACGCACAGGACGTGCTAATGCAGATGTTGCCACAGGACGTGGCGTACTTAATCTGCCTTCGTGCTACGCACTACGCGGTCTTACCGATGCCTTGGCTCCCACTGGAGTCTCGGAGTATTTAGACTGTTCCGGCTAAAAACGGATGGTTATTTCATTGAATGAAGTCAGAAGATATGCATGTTAATTATTCTAATATTGTTTTTAGACTACACACTGTCATAATTTCAATTGTGATTCCAACACGTTCTTTTATTTTTATTTTGTTATTTCAGTAAGAACACTAAATAGTATTTTCAGCACAAAGCAGCCCGAATACACGAAAAGCGAAGTGTATTCGGGCTGCTTTGTGCTAATTAGCTTATTTTGCGTTCTAATTATAGTTATAAAAGAGTGGCTCCTTGTCTTAAGCTATCGGCTGAAATGCCTGTATGTGTATACTTTAAAATAGTCTAGTGAAATTAACATGCATATCTGCTGCCAAAATTCAATGAAATAACTATTCGTTTTATCCTGAGAGCATTCCAAATGCGCCGAGACTCCTGCAGGAAGAGAGGCCTAGATGAGACCATGGAGTGCATCAGCACGGGGCAGATTAAATACGCCACGTCCTGTGGCAACATCTGCACTAGCACGTCCTGTGCGTCGGGGCTCATCAGCCGCCTGCGGAAAGCGAAGGGGCATTTGGAATGCGGACCTTCAGCAGGATAATCAAACAGCAAAACGAATATTACTCTGAATTAAATTAATCAGCACTTTGTATCGACTATGAATCATTTTCTAGTTATAAAAGTTAACATTAAAAGCTCTTTATTCGATAATGTTCGTCTTTTATTTGGCTGGTATTAGTTAAGTCCTGGCCTCTTTGATTTTATATTCTTTTCGTTTGTTTATGCTTTTACAGATGCACCGATAAATCCTTTAAATAGAGACTGTGCACGTGTTGGGCGTGATGTGAATTCTGGATGGAATTGACACGCAACAAACCATGGGTGATCTTTCAGTTCAATAATTTCTACCAGCCGTCCATCTGGGCTTGTTCCTGAGAAAACAAAACCTTTTGATTCAAGCTGTTCACGGTATTCATTATTGAATTCATAACGATGACGGTGGCGTTCCTCAATTAGATCTTTATCATCATATGCCGCTTTTGCTTTCGTTCCATCAACAAGCTTACATGGATACGCACCAAGTCGCAATGTGCCGCCAAGATCAAGTACATCCTTTTGCTCAGGCAGCAGATCGATAATTGGATGTGGTGTGTTTGGATCAATTTCTGCTGAATGTGCATTTTCTAAACCTACAACATTCCTTGCAAATTCTACAGATGCAAGCTGCATACCCAAACAAATACCTAAGAATGGAATGTTATTTTCTCTTGCATAACGAATTGCTTCAATTTTTCCATCAATTCCACGATTGCCAAAACCACCAGGTACGATTATCCCATCAACATGTGATAGTTCTTCTTCAATCGCTTCCTTCGTTAACGTTTCGGAATTAATCCAGTGCACATTCACTTCTGTATCAAAGTCATAACCCGCATGCTTCAAGGATTCTACTACAGAAAGATAGGCATCAGGCAATTCCACATATTTCCCTACAAGACCAATTTCCGTAACCTTGGAAAGATTTCTTACTTTATCAACGAGTTTTTTCCATTCTGCCATATCTGCTTCTGGATAAATCAGTCCGAAGTGATCCATTACCAGCTGATCTAAGTGCTGTTCTTGAAGTGAAATTGGAATTTGATATAGTGTGTCTGCATCTGGCATTTCGATAACTGCCTGTTCATTAATATCACAGAATAGAGCAATTTTCTCCTTCTGCTCCTTGCTTACTTGTTCCTCTGTTCGCAATACGATAATGTCTGGCTGAATCCCTAAAGAACGCAATTCTTTCACACTATGCTGTGTTGGTTTCGTTTTTAATTCACCTGCAGCTCTAATATATGGAACAAGCGTACAGTGAACATACATTACACTATTTCTGCCAACTTCATTTTTAATTTGACGAATTGCTTCAAGGAAAGGAAGAGACTCAATATCTCCTACTGTACCGCCAATTTCCGTAATGACAACATCTGCGCCCGTTGCCTCACCTGCACGGAAAACCTGATCTTTAATTTCGTTTGTAATATGCGGAATCACTTGAACCGTGCCACCAAGATAATCGCCACGGCGTTCTTTCTTAATTACACTGGAGTAAACTTTTCCTGTAGTAATATTGCTGTATTTATTTAAATTAATATCAATAAAACGCTCATAATGTCCTAAGTCTAAATCTGTCTCTGCTCCATCATTTGTAACAAAGACTTCACCATGCTGATATGGACTCATTGTTCCCGGGTCTACGTTAATGTATGGGTCAAATTTTTGAATTGTCACCTTTAATCCACGATTTTTCAATAGCCGGCCTAATGAAGCAGCTGTGATTCCTTTTCCTAATGAAGATACAACGCCACCTGTTACGAAAATGTATTTAGCCACTGTTTTCCCTCTTTCTTTCCTGTTAGTCTATTTTATATGTTGCCCGTTTAAAACCCAGACAATCACGTACAATTTAAAAGTTGGCCCAAAAAAAATAAAAGCGTCTTCCCAATTGAAACTGGGAAAACGCCTGTAATCGAATTTAAGGAGCCCAAATAAAATTTTACTCATTCTTAAATAAAAAGTCAAGCAGCCCTTTTATATATTTTCTTCTTCTTCGTCATCTTCTTCATCGAGTGACAAATCTTCTTCTAGTTCTTCTTCATCTGCATCAAGTTCTTCGCCGAAGTCTTCTTCGTCTTCGTCCAGTTCATCCAGTTCTTCTTCGTCGTCTGCTTCCTCGCCCAATTCCAGCAGTTCCTCTTCATCATCAAACTCTAAAGACTCTTCGTCTTCATCGTCTTCATAATCTTTTTTCTTCTTCGATTTGCGTTTCGCCTTCGGTGCAGGGGTAATCTCTTCATCCGCCTGATCAACTGGGTACCACTGTTTTAGTCCCCAAACATTTGAACCGAGGGTCATGAAACGGCCGTCTACGTTTAATTCCGTGAAAAACTGGGCAATGTTTTCCTCTTTTAGTTTTTTCGTAAAGCCTTTAATTTCAGCTATTTGGTCGTAAATTTCTTGAAATGACAATGCTTTTTTCTCGTCCCTTAAGATAAGACTTGCTAATTCCAGCATTGATTTCTTTTTTAATTCTTCGTGGCTAAATTTATCTAAGCTCACGTTAACGCACTCCCTTTACAATATATTAATGAATGGCATTTGCCTTCTCTAGCTTACAAGTTGAATTGTTTTATCGCTTGTCCTTCGTTCGGCATTCGTTTAGTAATCGTTTGATATTTGTTTATTTCGTCAGCAAAGGATAAACATACCTTTCATTATATACAACATTATGGTGTTTATGCTAGGGATAAACGATAAAAAATAAAAGAAAAGCAAATATATGAATTACTTTCATTTATCACAGGCTAAGTGGCAGTAATACCCCACCTCAAAATTGGAGATGAAATGAACATTTTAGCTGGGGGAAACTGCCTCTATTCGCCCAATTGGTTCGACCGAAAAAGTCCAGGTTCTGGATGTAACAGCCGCAGAGAGCATTTTCTTTTTCCAAATAAGTATGAAGCAGAGACAAAAGAAATATAATTTAATAAAATCCGAACGATAGCTTAATCTCATTCGGATTTCAAGTGAAATCCTGACTCCCTTAATTCAAAGTTACATTTGTTTTGCTCTTTCCCTTATTCCTTTTGGAAGTCCACAGTCTAAAAACGGATGGTTATCTCATTGAATGATGTCAGAAGATATGCATGTTAATTATTCTAATATTGTTTTTAGACTACACACTGTTATAATTTTATGTGTGATTCCAACAAGTTTTTTATTTTTATTTTGTTACTTCAATAAGGACACTAAATAATATTTTCAGCACGAAGCAGCCCGAATACACGGAGACTCCTGTGGGATGAGAGGCATAGGTGAGACTGCGAGTGCTTTAGCACGAGTGGCTCACCAGCCGCCCACGGAAAGCGAAGTGTATTCGGGCTGCAATTTTCCAGGGGAGTATGCAAAATACTGAATTAAGGTAATCAGTATTTTATATCGACTATGAATATTACCCTATTAATTGAGCTCTACATATTTCTTCTGTATTGTCCGCCGACTTGGTAGAGGGCGTTTGTAATTTGGCCAAGGCTGGCTGTTTTTACTGTTTCCAGCAATTCTGCGAAGATATTCCCTCCAGATACTGCTGTTTGTTTTAATTTATTTAGTGCTGCTTCCGTTTTTGCTTCATGCTGCTTTTGGAATCTGCGCAGTTCTGTAATTTGATGCTGCTTTTCTTCCTGTGAAGCACGTGCGAGTTCCATGGAGTCGATGTCCTCATCTGAAGGCGGCTTTGGATTTACGTAGGTGTTCACCCCAATAATCGGGAGCTCCCCAGAATGCTTTTTATGCTCATAGTAAAGAGATTCTTCTTGAATTTTTCCACGTTGGTATTGACGCTCCATTGCACCTAGTACACCGCCGCGGTCATTCATTTTTTCAAATTCCTTCAATACCGCTTCCTCGACAAGGTCGGTTAATTCATCGACAATAAAGGATCCCTGGGTGGAGTTTTCATTTTTCGTCAGGCCAAATTCTTTATTGATAATCATTTGGATTGCCATTGCCCGGCGAACAGATTCCTCAGTCGGTGTAGTAATTGCCTCATCGTAAGCATTTGTATGCAGCGAGTTTGTATTATCCTGAATCGCCAGCAAGGCCTGCAAGGTTGTACGAATATCGTTAAAGTCAATTTCCTGGGCATGCAGGGAACGTCCTGATGTCTGAACATGATATTTCAGCTTTTGACTGCGTTCACTTGCACCATATTTTTCTCGCATGGTGATCGCCCAAATACGGCGTGCCACTCGGCCAATTACTGTATATTCCGGATCCAGGCCGTTTGAGAAGAAGAAGGACAGGTTTTGCGCAAATTTATTTACATCCATCCCGCGGCTTAAATAATATTCAACATAGGTGAAACCATTTGCCAATGTAAAAGCAAGCTGTGTAATCGGGTTCGCCCCTGCCTCAGCAATATGATAGCCGGAAATGGAGACAGAATAATAGTTGCGAACACCATGGTCAATAAAGTATTCCTGAATATCTCCCATCATGCGCAGTGCGAATTCGGTTGAGAAGATACATGTGTTTTGCCCTTGGTCTTCTTTTAATATATCAGCTTGAACGGTTCCTCTGATAACAGCAATCGTTCCTTCTTTAATTTCCTGATATTCCTCACTATTTGGTTCACGCCCATGCTCTTCTTTAAACTTTGCCAGCTGCTGGTCAATTGCAGTATTAAAGTACATTGCCAGTATAATTGGAGCTGGACCATTGATTGTCATGGAAACGGATGTTAATGGATTGGTTAAATCAAAACCGGCATACAGCTTTTTCATGTCATCAAGTGTACAAATATTTACGCCGCTTTCCCCGACTTTCCCATAAATATCCGGACGTTCTGCTGGGTCTTCACCATATAGTGTGACTGAATCAAATGCTGTGGAGAGACGTTTTGCCTCAGCATCCTTAGATAAATAATGAAAACGGCGATTTGTTCTTTCCGGTGTACCTTCGCCGGCAAATTGACGTGTGGGATCCTCGCCTTCTCTTTTAAACGGGAACACCCCTGCAGTAAACGGAAAGGAACCTGGCACATTTTCCTTCATCATCCAGCGCAGACGCTCGCCCCAATCTTGAAAACGCGGAAAGGCTACTTTCGGTATTTTCAAGCCAGAAAGTGATTCAGTCGTAATCTCGGTTACAATATCTTTATCACGAACCTTAAAAGTCATTGTTTCTTGACCATATTTCTCCTTCGTCTCATCCCACGAATCAAGCAGTTCCATTGCGTTTCTATCCATTTTCTTTTCATATTCGCTCATCGTTTGTTTAATGAGTTCTTTTGCTTCGTCATCCTCAATGAGCTCCATTACACCTTTCAGCTGATACAGTTTTCTGGCAATCTCACTTTGCGATTCTATTTTTTGGTTATAACTCCGAATATGACTCGCAATTTCTCTTAAATAATGACGGCGATCGGAAGAGATAATCTGGTTTTGCTTTTCTGAGAGAACGTTTCTTTCAAAATCTACCGTTTCCTCCCAATTATATCGCTCATTCAATGTATCGATAATTGCTGCAAATAAAGAATTTGTTCCCTTATCATTAAATTGACTCGCAATCGTTCCAAAGACTGGGAATGTCTTCTTATCCTTGCCAAAGAGCATTCTGCTGCGCTCAAATTGTTTGCGCACTTGGTTTAATGCATCTTCAGATCCGCGTTGTTCAAATTTATTAATCACAATAAAATCTGCATAGTCGATCATATCAATCTTTTCCAGCTGTGACGGAGCCCCGTATTCTGCTGTCATCACATACATCGATAAATCGGTTATATCAGTAATCGCTGCATTCCCCTGGCCAATCCCGCTCGTCTCAACAATTGCAAAATCACAGCCTGTCGTGCGGACAACATCGAGCACATCATTAATTGCTGAAGAAAGTTCATCACGGGATTCCCGTGTCGCCAAAGAACGCATGTATACGCGATTATTAAAAATGGCATTCATGCGAATACGGTCGCCAAGCAAGGCACCACCTGTTTTTCTTTTTGTTGGGTCAATCGATATAATGGCAATTTTTTTGTCAGGAACTTCATTTAAAAAGCGGCGGATTAATTCATCTGTAAGTGAACTTTTACCAGCTCCGCCAGTTCCAGTTATCCCGAGCACAGGCAGGTTTTGATTGCCTTTTTCTCGAAATTCCTTTAGCAGTTTTTGCTTTTCTTCTGAATCACTATCTGTATTCTCCATATACGTAATAAATCTTGCGAGTGCATCTCTTTCTCCCTGATAGAGACGTGCTTTATCCTTTTCACGATTGATTGGCGGCAATGTATCGCACTCTTCCATCATGCGATTAATCATTCCTTGCAGCCCATATTTCCGGCCATCCTCAGGTGAAAAAATCCAGTCTACGCCATATGCATGAAGCTCCTTGATTTCTCGCGGTATAATTGTTCCGCCACCGCCGCCAAATACTTTAATATGATCTGCGCCAAGCTCTTTCAACAGATCAACAATATACTTAAAATATTCGACATGTCCGCCTTGATAAGAAGATATAGCAATCGCTTGTGCATCTTCCTGAATTGCTGCATAAACTACTTCTTCAACCGAACGATTATGCCCTAAATGGATAACCTCTGCCCCTGTCGATTGTAAAATCCGCCGCATGATATTAATCGATGCATCATGTCCATCAAACAGACTTGAAGCAGTAACAAAGCGGATTGGATTTTTCGGCTGATAAATTTCTATTTGCTCCATGAATCTTTCTCCCCCTTAAAAGAATAGATTTTTATCAAAAACGTAATCATTAGATGAATAACAGCAATTCACCTGCTGCTGCAAATGGTTACCCACGCAGAAAGCGAGAGACATGCAGACTCCGCATTTCCAGCAGAAAAGTCATGATTCACTCTCATTGCTTCAACTTCATGCTTTCTCTGCAATGCCATATAAATTAAGTTCAATTTGCAATGCTGCATACGCTTCAATGGTGTATTGCTTCTGAAGAATCCAGCGGCGAAAAGCCCACATATGTCCTTGGACAAATATATTATTTGCTGCAATGGCCACCTCTTTAGCAGAAAGCTGCTCCGGAAAGCAGGCCATAATGACACGTTCAAGCATTGCTACTGTATCTTTTTCCTTTTGAAGCACATATTTACGCGTTTCTCGATTTAAGCCTTTAACCTCTTGATAAAGAACAAGAATTTCTTCCTGCATTTCATCCATCAATTTATAGTAAGAAGTCATTATTTCTTTGAGACTTTCCAGGGAGGGATTTTCCATCTGCATTGCTGAGTTGAGCCGTTCACCCAGCTCCTCATAAATCCCGTCACATACAAGAAAAAGCACATCTTCCTTCTTGCGGATATATTCATATAGGGTGCCAATGCTAAAACCGGACTCTTTTGCAATTTCTCTTGTCGTCGTCTGATGAAAACCCTTTTCTTTAAATAAAGTCATTGCACCTTTGATCATCTGATCACGACGCTTTTTAATTAAATCCTGGTCTTTTACGGAGGAGAGAATTTCATCCTTCTTCATTTTTCCAGTCTCCTTCCTTCTTCCAGCGTGCATACCAATCCCTTGCAAGCTGATATGGATCTGCATCTGCTTCAATTGGCTGAACCTCGTGTCTATTTTCAATAAACCCCTGAACATCCCGCCAGATTTCTTCACGGATTAATTCATAAACTTCGAGCTCCTGCTGGAAGACTCGTTTACGTTTGCCTTCCTTCGTGCTGTAAAGATAATCATGATGCTCTTTTAACTTATTCCACAGTTTATCGATTCCTTTGTTTTCTGTTGTGATGGTTTTTACAATCGGAACCTCATACGTCTCCGTGGCAGTCATCATGACTAACTCCTTCAACAAGGCCTTCAGTTTCCCAAAACCATGAAGATCTGCTTTATTAATAACAAATAAGTCAGCGATTTCCATAATGCCCGCTTTAAAAATCTGCAGAACATCACCACTATTCGGCGTCAGCACGACAGCTGTTGTGTCTACAATTTTCATAATATCCAGCTCAGATTGGCCGACACCGACAGTTTCCACCAGGATGACATCAAACCCATATGCATCACAAACACGGATGGCATCTTTTGTCGCCCGAGCGAGACCGCCTAAACTCCCCCTTGTTGCCATACTGCGAATGTACACACCATCATCATTAAAATGCTCGTTCATGCGCACCCGGTCACCTAGCAATGCACCGCCACTGAAGGGACTCGTCGGATCTACCGCAATGACAGCAACGGTTTTCCCTTCATTGCGGATTTGTGTGATCAGCCGATTAACAAGGGAGCTTTTTCCTGCACCAGGAGATCCAGTCAGACCAACATATACTGCATTCTTTTGCTGGGAAAAAACATCGCTCAGAAGCTCAAGCTTTTCCGAATGGTCATTTTCAACCATCGTAATTGCTCGTGCTAAAGCACGAATATCCTTCTTTTTCATCCGTTCCACTAATTCATGCATATTGGTCTTCCTTTCAAAACTTTTATTTCGTCAGCATTCTTCCAATCACAAGACGCTGAACTTCATTTGTGCCTTCGTAAATTTGAGTGATTTTTGCGTCACGCATATAGCGCTCTACGGGATAGTCCTTCGTATATCCGTACCCGCCGAAAATTTGTACAGCTTCGACTGTGATCCGCATTGCAGCATCTCCCGCAAATAGTTTCGACATGGCGGATTCCTTGCCATACGGTTTGCCCTCGCTTTCCAGCCATGCTGCTTGATATGTTAAAAGACGGGCTGCTTCTATCTCTGTCGCCATATCCGCAAGCTTGAAGGAAATCCCTTGGTTATGTGCAATCGGTTTCCCGAATTGCTCCCGTTCTTTCGCATAATTCACCGAAGCATCCAGCGCACCTTGTGCAATTCCTAACGCTTGTGCAGCAATGCCATTTCGGCCGCCATCCAGCGTTGTCATGGCAATCTTAAAGCCTTCTCCTTCTTCACCAAGGAGGTTTTCTTTAGGGATACGGCAATTTTCAAAGATTAATTCTGTTGTTGGTGATGAACGGATGCCAAGTTTTTTCTCTTTTTTGCCAAAGGAAAAGCCTTCTGTTCCTTTCTCAACGATAAATGCACTGATTCCTTTGTGTTTTGCGGACGGATCCGTTTTCGCAAAGACAATATAAATATCACCAACGCCACCGTTTGTAATCCAGACTTTACTTCCATTCAAGATATAATCATCACCGTCTTTTTTTGCTGTCGTTTTCATTGCAGCAACGTCACTTCCAGCGCCTGGTTCGGATAATGCATATGCTCCAATTGCCTCACCAGTTGCAAGACGATAGAGGAAGTTTTTCTTCTGTGCTTCATTTCCATACGTAAAAATTGGCCAGCTTGCTAAAGATAGATGTGCTGACAAGGTAACCCCTGTCGAAGCACAAACACGTGAGAGCTCTTCTACAGCAATACAATAGCTTACATAGTCTGCGCCAATTCCACCGTATTCTTCCGGCCACGGAATCCCAGTAAGGCCGAGTTCAGCCATTTTATCAAAGATTTCTCTGTCAAAACGCTCTTCCTCATCCCGTTCAGCTGCTGTCGGTTCCACTTCCTTTGTTGCAAAATCACGGACCATTTTCCGAAGCATTTCCTGTTCTTCTGTAAGTTGAAAATTCATCCTTCTCTCCCCTTATCCCAAAATATTCTTAGCAATAACGATATGCTGGATTTCATTTGTACCTTCATAAATCTGTGTGACCTTCGCATCCCGGAAAAATCTCTCTGCAGGATAATCTTCGGTATAACCATAGCCACCATAAATTTGGACTGCTTCAATCGCTGTTTTCATCGCTGTATTTGATGCATACATTTTTGCCATCGATGCTTCTTTGCCGCATGCTATATTGCGTCCTGCAAGATCTGCTGCCTGGTAGACGAGCAGCTTTGCTGCCTCAACCTGTGTACCCATGTCTGCCAGTTTAAAAGAGATTCCTTGATTATGCGCAATCGGCTTTCCAAACTGTTCTCTTTCTTTCGCATAGAGAACAGCATGCTCAAGCGCAGCTTCTGCAATACCAAGTGCCTGGGCTGCAATGCCAATTCGCCCATTATTCAAATTGGCCATGGCAATTTTATAGCCCTGCCCCTCTTCACCGAGCCGTTGTGATTTTGGCACTCTGCAGTTATCGAAGCTCAGCTGTTTCGTGCCTGATCCGTGCAGTCCCATTTTTCTTTCCGGCTTTCCGATTTCAAACCCTGGTGTATCTTTTTCAATAATGAAGGCACTGATTTCTGTTGCTTCTTTTCCTGTTCTCGCAAAAGTAATATACGTATCCGCAGCTCCGCCGTTTGTAATAAACACTTTGGAGCCATTCAGAATATAATCATCCCCATCTGACTTTGCTGTCGTCCTTAAATTCGCAGCATCAGAACCTGCACCAGGCTCTGTCAGGGCAAAGGCTCCAAGATATTCTCCAGAAGCAAGCTTAGGCAGATACTTTTTCTTTTGCTCTTCTGTTCCAAAATATAAAATTGGATTCGTGCCAACCGAAGTGTGAACAGATAGAATAACGCCTGCTGTTGCACTGACTTTCGAAATCTCATGGATGGCAATAATATAGGACATATAATCCATTCCACTGCCGCCATATTCTTCAGAGATGGGAATTCCCATTAAACCAAGTTCACCCATCTTTTGTACGATTTCAATTGGAAAACGGTCTTCCTTTTCCATTCGTTCAATTTCTTTCGTTATTTCATTTTGCGCAAAATCACGCACCATTTTCCGCATCATTTCTTGTTCTTCTGTAAACTTCAAATCCATATGCTGTGCCTCCCTTGTTGTATGAAGCTATTAATTATATTCGTAAAATCCTCGGCCAGATTTCTTGCCAAGCCAGCCAGCCTTTACATATTTTCGAAGTAATGGGCATGGACGATATTTACTGTCACCAAAGCCTTCATACAGCACTTCCATAATATAGAGACATGTATCAAGTCCAATAAAATCTGCCAGTGTGAGCGGGCCCATTGGATGATTCATCCCGAGCTTCATCACTGTATCAATATCCTCAGGTGAAGCGACACCCTCGTATACTGTATAAATTGCTTCGTTGATCATCGGCATTAAAATCCGATTCGCAGCAAAGCCTGGAAAATCAGCTACCTCTACCGATGTTTTATTCAGGTCTTCTGTCATTCCCGCAATCGCTTCATAGGTTTCATCACTCGTTTGAATCCCACGAATGACTTCAACGAGCTTCATCACTGGTACTGGGTTCATAAAATGCATGCCGATAACTTGCTCCGGACGATTTGTCGCTGCCGCTATTTCTGTAATTGGCAAGGAAGATGTATTTGTCGCCAAAATTGCATGGGCCGGTGCGATTTCATCTAATTCACGGAATACCTTTGTCTTTACTTCCATATTTTCAACGATTGCCTCAATAACTAGATCACAGTCTTTCGCATCCTCGAGGGCGGAAGAAGCCGTTAGACGTCCAAGGGTCTGCTCCTTCTCATTTTCTGTAATTCTCTCTTTTTCTGCAGCACGTGTTAATAGTTTGTTCATGTTATTCATGCCTTTTTCTAGTGCAGCTTCATTCATATCATTTAGCAGCACCTCAAAACCGGCTTGTGCAGTTACCTGAGCAATTCCTGCTCCCATTTGTCCTGCACCGATGACCATCACCTTTTTAATTGGCATATCTCTTCCTCCTTAAAACCTGAATCAGTTATTTTACTTCGATTAAGATTGCATCACCCTGGCCGCCGCCACTGCAGATTGCTGCAACCCCTAAGCCACCGCCACGGCGCTTTAATTCATGAATTAATGTAAGAATAATGCGGGCACCACTTGCCCCGATTGGATGTCCGAGCGCAACTGCTCCACCGTTGACATTTACTTTATCCATATCAATGCCAGCTATTTCTCCACTTGCCAGCGAAACGACAGCAAAAGCTTCATTGATTTCAAATAAATCAATATCCTCTTTTTTATAACCTGTCTTTTCCAGCAGTTTATTAATGACGAGTCCTGGTGTTTGCGGGAAGTCCTGTGCTTCAACAGCAACTTCAGCATGACCGAGAATTGCAGCTAATGGTTTCTTTCCTAATTCCTCTGCTTTATCCTCACCCATAACTACAAAAGCACAAGCTCCATCATTCACTCCTGGCGCATTCCCTGCTGTGATTGTTCCGTCCTTGCCAAAAGCTGGACGCAGTTTTCCAAGTACTTCCGTGCTCGTGTCTTTACGTGGTGCTTCATCTGTATCGACCACGATTGGATCACCTTTCCGCTGCGGAACTTCCACCGGAATAATTTCATCTGTAAATTTACCTTCTTCCATTGCTTTCACAGCAAGCTGATGACTGCGGTAAGCCCATTCATCCTGCGCTTCCCGGCTGACATTAAATTTATCTGCAGTTACATTTCCGTAACTTCCCATATGGACACCATCAAAAGCACATGTCAGACCATCGTGAATCATCATATCGACGACAGACTTATCCCCCATCCGGTTCCCCCAGCGTGCGTCAGGCAGAATATATGGTGCATTGCTCATGCTTTCCATGCCGCCCGCAACAATAACATCTTCATCACCGAGACGAATGAGCTGATCTGCAAGTGTGACACTGCGCAGTCCTGATGCACAGACTTTGTTAATCGTTTCTGTTTTAATTTCCCAAGGGAGTCCTGCTTTTCTTGCTGCCTGACGTGAAGGGATTTGCCCCTGTCCGCCCTGAAGTACAGTCCCCATAATGACCTCATCAATTTGTTCTGCCTCTACTCCTGCTCGCTTTACTGCTTCTGCGATTACTTTTCCGCCGAGTTCGGCTGCTTCTAAATCTTTTAAAGCGCTTCCAAATTTGCCGAAAGGTGTTCTTGCTCCTGAAACGATTACTGATTTTCTCATATAAAAATCCTCCTTAATAGTTTGCATCTATTTATAGCCGGATTTGTCAGTGGAGTTATAAAATCTGGTGCATCACCGGTCCAAATGGAATATGCCAGCTATCCACGGGCTTGTTCGGAGCCAATTCACACTGTCTTGCACATCCCATTAACCAGTTTAGAATCTCCACGGATGAATCCGAATGACTTATCATTTAAAATCCATCCATTCTCATGATTGAACGCTCGTTCAGTTCCATTTTATGAAGGAAGGGTATATTTTGCTATACCCTTCTCTTTTCGTTCCACGTCTCCCCCAATATACGAGGAATGAGGTTTTACTTTATGCTGTTTTTACTTCTTCTTCTATAAATACGGACAGCGCTAAAATTTCGGCTACGTCCATTGTGCTGATGTCTTCGTCTACTTCTTTCGCTTTCGTTCCATCGCTTAACATCGTCAGACAGTATGGACAGCCTGTTGATATAATGGATGGTGCGACTTCAAGTGCTTGTTCTGTACGGGCAACGTTAATCCGGTTTCCTGTCGTTTCTTCTGTCCACATCAGTCCACCGCCTGCCCCGCAGCACATGCCATTCTCTTTTGAACGAACCATTTCAACTAATTCCAACCCTGGAATGGATTTCAAAATTTCCCTTGGCGGGTCATACACACCATTGTATCTTCCTAAATAACAGGAATCATGGTAGGTTAATCTTTGATTAATCTGACCCTTTGGCAAAAGCTTTCCATCCATGATTAAATCAAATAATAATTGTGTATGATGATAAACTTCTGCTTCAAATCCGAAGTCAGGATATTCATTTTTGAAAATATTATATGCATGCGGATCAATTGTCACGATTTTCTTTACATCATATTTTTCAAATTGTTTTATGTTCTTCTCTGCGATTTCCTGGAAAAGGAACTCATTCCCAATCCGGCGTGCTGTGTCGCCAGAGTTTGCTTCGACATTTCCCAGGATTGCAAAGCTGATTCCTGCCTTATTCATTAATTTCGCAAAGGCAAGGGCAATCTTTTGGCTGCGACTGTCATAAGCCCCCATTGAGCTTACCCAGAATAAGTATTCAAATTCCTTGTCTTCTTTCTTTAATTCCTTCACTGTCGGGATATAGGCTGTCTCATCCTCATCACGCCATTTTACGCGGTCCTTTTTCGAAAGTCCCCATGGGTTTCCTTGACGTTCAATGTTTTGCACAGCGCGTTGAATATCAGAATCCATTTTACCTTCTGTCATAACAAGATATCGGCGCAAATCAATAATCGTACCGACATGCTCATTATTTACTGGACATGCATCCTCACAGTTACGGCAAGTTGTACAAGCCGACAGCTCTTCTGCTGTAATTACATCCCCGACCAGGTTCATGCTTTGAACCGTTGCGGCAGCTTCTCCCTCAGCACTTACAAGATTTCCCGCAGCACCTGAGAACGCGTAGGATGGAACCCAAGCAGATTTCCCTGTTACTGCAGCTCCTTTATCTGTTAAATGATCGCGAAGCTTAATCATAATATCCATTGGTGAAAGCATCTTTCCTGTTCCTGCCGCTGGACAAACATCTGTACAGCGTCCACATTCTACACAGGCATAAAAATCAATCATTTGGTGCTGGGAGAAATCTTCTACTTTCCCAACACCGAAAGCAATATCTTCCTCATCATCTTCTTCATCAAGGTCAAAATCAATTTTCTCCAGTTTTCCTGGAGTCTTTTTACTTAAGAAAACATTAATCGGTGCTGCAATTAAATGCGCATGCTTCGATTGTGGTACATATACTAAGAATGTCAGCAGGGTGATTGTATGAATCCACCACGCAATAAAAAACAGAACCATTGCAGCTTTTGCTGAGAGCCAGCCGAATGCAGCTGCTACTAAACTAGCAACCGGAGCTGTCCAAGTAAGCGGCTCCCCTTCCCAGAGCATCAGCATCCCGTTTCCAAATAATACGGAAAGCATCAATGTGCCTATGAAAATAAGAACCAGCCCTGCTTTAAAGCCACGCTTCAAACGAACAAGCTTCTCCATATAGCGACGGTAAAATGCCCAAGCAACTGCAATCAGAATCATCAATGTGACCAGTTCCTGGAAGAAAACAAACCCAGGATATAATGGACCAAACGGCAGGTGATTACCTGGTGATAATCCTTTAATAAACATGTCAATTGCCCCAAATTGGACGAGAATAAAGCCATAGAACATCATGACATGAATGGTTCCCGATTTCTTATCCTTTAATAATTTGGATTGCCCAAAGACAATTTTCCACACACGCTGCAGGCGCAGTTTAATCTCACCATCAAACTCCGATTTCTTCCCAAGCTTGATGTAAGCAATCCTCGTTGTCACAACCTTAGCAAATAAATAGAATGCATAGGCGGTTACAAGTAAAAATGCAATCCAGTTAATGAGTAAAAATGTATCCATTTAAATGCCCCCCTTTTGTCTATTTTAAAATGATAGCGATTTCATATTTTGCTAATAAAAAAACAGAGTTGCTTTCTCCAAGGACCATCTCTTGTTTTTAAAAAAAGATAGCATGTTTCCAAAATGCGTAAAAGAAAATCCTTTTAGAAAATTCTATATTACTACCTTATATGTGAATGACCATTCAGTCAATAGATTTGTTGAAATATATTTTCATTTTTTCGACTCCGAGATGCATTGTTTTAAAAAATATCTTATACATATTATGAAGCAGGCATTACACTGCGAGGATTTAGACTAGTCTCACCTTTTAAATGAGATACTGACCTTCCCCATTCTGCTCAAGGTTTTACTGTGGATCACAGCAACCGACATCTTTACAGGCGGATCTATACGACCGGTGCAGAACAATTCCCGCTGAAACGGGCGATGAGAAGCTTTCTATGCGACCGAAACAGAACGATTCCAGCTGAAACGGGCGATGAGAAGATTTCTATACGACCGTTGCAGAACAATTCCCGCCGAAACGGGCGATGAGAAGCTTTCTATGCGACCGGTGCAGAACAATTCCAGCTGAAACGGGCGATGAGAAGCTTTCTATACGACCGATGCAGAACAATTCCAGCTGAAACGAGCGATGAGAAGCTTTCTATGCGACCGATGCAGAACAATTCACGCTGAAACGGGCGATGAGAAGCTTTCTATGCGACCGTTGCAGAACAATTCAGCTGAAACGGGCGATGAGAAGCTTTCTATGCGACCGAAGCAGAACGATTCCAGCTGAAACGGGCGATGAGAGGTTTTCTATGCGACCGATGCAGAACGATTCCAGCTGAAACGGGCGATGAGAAGCTTTCTATGCGACCGAAGCAGAACGATTCCAGCTGAAACGGGCAATGAGAAGCTTTCTATGCGACCGGTGCAGAACAATTCCAGCTGAAACGGGCGATGAGAAGCTTTATACGACCGATGCAGAACAATTCCAGCTGAAACGAGCGATGAGAAGCTTTCTATGCGACCGATGCAGAACAATTCACGCTGAAACGGGCGATGAGAAGCTTTCTATGCGACCGTTGCAGAACAATTCACGGATTAAGTCCATATAATTGTGTAAAAGAATAGGTCATCATCATGACCCGTGATACAATGTTTTCGACCAAGAAAACGAAACGGAGGACATGATGATGACCCAACTTAATATTACAATAGATTTAGAAGAACTTAAAGCGAAAGTAGAAAATAGTTCACTTGAATCACCTGTTAAAGCTTCTCTTACTCTTATTTTGAATTCTTTGATGGAAAAAGAACGGGATGAATATATCAATGCTCTTTCCCATGAACGAACTAATGACCGCAAAGGATATAGAAACGGTTATTATGAACGGCAACTTGTCACAGGTGCCGGCTCGCTTAAACTAAATGTCCCTCGAACCAGGGATGGCGCATTTTCACCAAGTGCTTTTAAAAGATACGAGCGTTACGATCAAGCATTAGTTTTATCGATGATGGAGATGGTTATTAATGGCGTCTCAACTAGGAAGGTATCTAAAATCGTAGAAGAATTATGCGGAAAAAAGTATCCAAATCTTTTGTTTCTGAAATAACCAAATCACTTGACCCAATAGTTAACGAATGGAAAAACCGTCCATTAAACGCTTACTACTTTTCATATATTTATGTGGACGCCATGTATATTAAGGTTCGTGAGGACAATAAAGTTGTTTCTAAAGCAGTATATATATTTTGTGGAGTAAACGAAAAAGGATATAGAGAAATCATTGGAATCCAAATCGATTATAAAGAATCTACTGAAGCTTGGTCTAAGTTTTTTGAACACTTAAAGTCACGCGGAATCCAATCACCTAAAATGATAATTTCGGATGCACATGCTGGGTTAGTAAGAGCCATTGAAGAATCTTTTTTGGGTACTTCTTGGCAAAGATGTGTTGTACACTATCTTCGTAATATGACAGACACCATGCCAAAAAAGAAGTTGATTGAAGCACGTGAAGATTTAAAAGCTATTTTTAGAACTTCCAGATTAACACATGCACGTGAACTAAAAGATAAATTTATTAATAATTACCAAGATACGAAGAGCCTTCAAAAAGTCATTGAAAAACTAGATATAGGTTTCGAAGATGCTATGCAATTCCATTCTCAAAAAGCCAAATACCATAAACACTTAAGAACGACCAATATGCTAGAACGGGTTAATCGGGAAATCCGAAGGAGAGAAAGAGTGATCTCAATATTTCCAAATGACCAGTCAGCTATTCGGACAATTGGTTCAGTACTTATGGATATAGACGAAGACTGGGAAAAAAGCAATACTTCAAGGGATTTGATGAAGTCGAATAGAACGCAAGAAAATGACTTATGGTATTTGTTGGCGGGGCCCCGCCAACAAATACCATGAACTTATAACCCGAATCAATGGCAAGCAGCTAAGCCCTCGCTGTACATTATGCTTTATAAGATGGTTGAAAATGTTGTATTAACTTTTACACAATAATATGGACTTGACTAATTCACGCTGAAACGGGCGATGAGAAGCTTTCTATGCGACCGATGCAGAACGATTCCAGCTGAAACGGGCGATGAGAAGCTTTCTATACGACCGTTGCAGAACAATTCCCGCTGAAACGGGCGATGAGAAGCTTTCTATGCGACCGTTGCAGAACGATTCACGCTGAAACGGGCGATGAGAGGTTTTCTATGCGACCGATGCAGAACGATTCCAGCTGAAACGGGCGATGAGAAGCTTTCTATGCGACCGAAGCAACTAGGTTCCAGTTCTAACGGTCTTTGAGCACCACTTCCTCTATAAGAAGTTTTAAAGTTATTCAAAAAAATCGCATGAAATCACAGCACAAGCCTGATTCCATACGATTTTTCAATTTGTTTTACATTTTTTCTGGTGCAGTTACGCCAATTAAATTCAGTGCATTGGCGATTGTGATGCGGACAGCTTTCATAAGCGCAATTCGTGCACTCGTTCTTTCTGCTGCATCTGTATCAAGCACTTTTTCTGCATTATAGAAGCTATGCAATAATGCTGCTAGCTCGAATACATAATTGGTGATACGCTGTGGAGCGTGTTTCTCCGCTGCATCGGCGATCATTTGCGGGAACTCACCAAGTTTCTTCAAGAGATCTTGTTCTTTTTCAGCTGTTAATAAAGCATCATCATAAGCTGCATCTACATCAAAGCCTTTGCTCTTCGCTTGTTCAAGCATCGTGCAAATTCGAGCATGAGCATATTGCACATAGTAAACAGGGTTTTCATTTGACTCGGAACGGGCAAGGTCCATATCAAAGTCAAGCTGTGTATCATTCGAACGAGCGACAAAGAAGTAGCGTGTAGCATCAATACCTACTTCATCCATCAGCTCACGAAGGCTGACCGCCTTCCCTGTCCGTTTACTCATGCGGACTTTCTCGCCGCCTTCAAAAAGATTAACCATTTGAATGATTTTTACATCTAATTTATCTGCAGGGTAACCCAATGCTTGGATGGCTGCCTTCATTCTCGCAATATAGCCATGATGGTCTGAGCCCCATACATTAATAATCTTGTCGTAGCCGCGGTCCAGTTTGTTTTTATGATAAGCAATATCAGGTGTTAAATACGTATAGCTTCCATCCTGCTTAATAACAACACGATCTTTGTCATCACCAAATTCCGTTGACTTAAACCAAGTTGCCCCATCTTTCTCATAAATATAATTTCCTTCTTTCAGCAATTCTACTGCTGCAGGAATTTGTCCGTCTTTATATAGAGAACGCTCTGAGAACCAGTTATCGAAGACAACATGGAAATCTTTTAAATCTCTTTCAATATTTTTAAGTGATGCCTTTAGACCAAATTCTTTCATATAAGCAAGGCGCTCTTCATGTGACTTCTCCAGCCACTGCTCGCCGTCTCTTGCAATAATTGCTTTTGCCATATCAATGATAACCTGACCATGGTAGCCATCCTCCGGCATTTCCACATCCTGCCCAAGCTCCTGAAGATAACGGGCTTCAACAGAGAGTCCCAGATTATCGATTTGGCTTCCTGCATCGTTAATATAGTATTCACGTTCGACACTGTAGCCGGCTGCTGCGAATAAATTACAGAGCACATCTCCATAAGCTGCTCCACGTGCATGCCCTAAGTGCAGGTCACCTGTTGGATTTACAGATACAAACTCAACTTGCACACGCTCACCCTTGCCTGCATCTGTTTTACCATAATTTTCACCTTGCAGCAGGACAGTTGGGATAATTTCACGCAGAAAGTCATTTTTCATAAAAAAGTTAATAAAACCTGGACCAGCAATATCAATCTTTTCAATTGAAGCTTCTTCCTGGTTTAATTGTTTTACGATTTCTTCTGCAATTTGACGTGGTGCTTTCTTCGCAATGCGTGCCAGCTGCATTGCGATATTTGCTGCAAAATCACCATGGGATTTATCTTTAGGCTTTTCTAGAATCACTTCTGGAAGTTCTGCTTCTGTTGCCAGTCCTGCTGAAACTGCTGCCCGGCCAATTTCTTCTTTTAACTTTATTTCTGTTTGTTCTAATATGTTCACTGGGAGTCCTCCTCTGTAAATAATAGCTCCAATGTATGTCTTCTTTCATTTTGTCCATTTAACTTCATCGTATATTCTAATTGCAGCAGCCCTGGTTGTTTTTCACCGGGCGCACGATATAAAATTCCATTCGTGAACGTCTCCATATGAATGTTTCCATGTGGATGCTGATAGACATTCTCTGTTAGCTTTTCCTTTTGAAATTGCTGATGCATTGATACGGCGCCTGTTCGTTTAATCGTCACACGCTCAGGCTGGATTGTAATCAGGGTGTTTACTTCCCCTGCGTTTTCCAATTCTTCTTTATATGTCAGCACATCCAGATTATTGCGCTGATAAAAACTGCCGGCTGCTTTTACTTCATTTTCTTCTAATTCACCGGTATCGTTAATAACCGTCTTCAGATGGATAAACACCTGATTTTTCGGCTGAACCATCATTATCGCCTCTTATTTAAATAATGTACTTATTATAGCGATAAACCTGTATGTTTATCAATCAATTTATGTATATTTCCATGTTTCTTCATCAATTTGTAAATGTGAAAGCCCTCTCCTGTTTAATTCCTGGATTCTTTTCCCATACTAAGAGAAAGGAATCGATGGGGAGGTGGACCTTCATGAAATTTAAAAAATATCGTCTCTTGAAGAGAATTGCTTCAATCTGTTTTTGGCTGACTGGCATTGGTGTCATATTAGCTGCTTGTTTGCTTGTGCTAATTTTTCTTATGGGTCCGCCCAAAATGAATCCGGAAGAAAACACGACATTGTATAGTGCAAACAATGAAGTTATTGGTGTGGAAAAAGGTGTAGAAAATCGGCATTGGGTAGAGATTGATCATCTATCTGAAAAAGTAATTACAGCAACCGTCGAACTTGAGGATCAGCACTTTTATGATCATCATGGTTTTGATTTGAAAAGAATTGCCGGTGCCATCTGGAAGAATTTATCGACACAATCGCTTAAAGAAGGTGCAAGCACAATTACACAGCAGCTGGCACGAAATCTATATTTATCACATGAAAAAACCTGGAACCGAAAATTGAAAGAAGCCTTTTATACGATGCGGCTTGAGATGCATTATACAAAAGATGAGATTTTAGAAGGATACTTAAATACGATTTATTATGGACATGGAGCATATGGTGCAGAAGCAGCAAGTCAGTACTTTTTTGCAAAGCCTCAGGCAGATCTAACCTGGGCAGAGGCAGCGATGCTCGCTGGAATACCTAAGGGGCCAACCTATTACTCTCCACTGAATAATGAGGAAAATGCAAATGCACGCAAGGATATGATTCTCAAGCTGTTATGGCAGAAAGATAGAATGACAGATGCAGAATACACACTCGCAAAACAAGAAGCATTAAATTACGCGGAAACTGCTGTGACGGCACATGCAGAAATTGCTCCCTTTTTCCAAGACATTGTACTGCAGGAAGCAGCCCAGCTGCTCGAATTAACAGAAGAGGAAATTCGTTCAGGTGGCTATAAAATATACACGACCTTAGATAAAGAGCTGCAAGCTGAAACGGAATCCGCCCTGGAAGAGATCATCCCTGCAGAAAGTGAACTAGAAGCCGCCGTACTCTCTATTCAGCCTGATACTGGTGCCGTCCTTGCTCTCTCTGGCGGCAGAGATTATACCGCGAGCATGTTCAATCGTGTACGTTCAGCAAAACGCATGCCTGGTTCAAGCTTTAAACCTTTTTTATATTATGCAGCACTGGAGAATGGCTATACACCTTTAACAAAACTGATGAGCAAGCCAACAAAATTCACACTGGCAGACGGGGAGATTTATCAGCCAAGTAATTTCAACCATTATTATGCAAATGAGCCGATTACACTAGCTCAAGCAATTGCTTTATCTGATAATGTTTATGCTGTTCGGACCAATCTTTATTTAGGTCCTGAAACATTAGTGAATACAGCGAGCATGTTTGGCTTTGAGGAGACACTTCCTGCTGTTGCTTCACTCGCATTAGGAACAGCGGCAGTTTCTTTAGAAGAATTAGCATCCGCCTATGGCATGCTGGCAAATGGCGGCAAAGAACTTACGTCGTATACGATTGAAAAGATTGCTGATAAAAATGATAAAGCTGTTTTTACGAGAAAACCAGAGAAGCACGAACAAATATTAGATGCGCAAACCACTTTTATTCTGACCCAGCTGCTCCAGGGCATCTTTGATCCAAAACTGAACGGCTATATGCCTGTAACCGGCAGTACAATTTCCGATGAGCTTACAAGAGCCTATGCAGGCAAATCAGGAACAACACCTGCGGACAATTGGATGATTGGCTATAGCCCAAGCATTGTAACAGGCGTTTGGACGGGGTATGATGATAACCGCAACATCGAAAAGCTGGATGAAACAAGGTATGCAAAAGAGCTGTGGGCCAAGGTTATGGAGTATGCACATGAAGGCAAATCCCAGGACTTTTTCGAAACTCCCAAAGGTGTTGTTGGTGTACCGATTGATATGGAGACCGGTTTAAAAGCAACGCCAAATTGCGGAGAAAACAGGATGATGTATTTCATTCAAGGTACAGAGCCACAGGGATATTGCGAGGAGCAGGCGATTCCAAAGCAAATAGCGGAAGAAACGGATACAGGATTATTTCAAAAATGGTTCCAGCTTTTTTTGAATGAAGAAGAATAGATGATTGCTTTCTGTACTGTCACCAATTTCCATATTAAAAAACAACCAACAGCCAGTGAATGTCCAGTTCAACAGGTGTTGGTTGCTTTTTTGTCCTAGTAATTCATGAGATAGCCCATGTAATACCATTTTACAAAGTTCTCAAGTAAAGTACAACTTTTTAACCCTTATTTCATTTTTCGTCACAGAATGTTCATTTTTGAGTTTAGACAAAATTTTACAATGCGAGTGCTTCTTTCAATTCATCTGAAGAATTATTCCACATTTCTTCGTTGTATTCGATAAGATAGTCCCGCAGCAATTTTTTTGAATGATCATCCATGTGGTCTAGAATAATTCTGTTTTTCAAAGATTTTTCCATATGACCAACATGCTCTGCCATTGATTTGTATGCACGCTTAATCTCACGGTCAACGCGAATTTCACTGCCTGCTACACCTGCATAATAAATTCCATTTTCATTGCGGTCTAAATTGACCCATACAATCCAATAAAGCTTGCCATTCGGAACTTCATCTTTGTCACGAATCCATTTCACGCGGCGTTCCACCTCACTGCGGGCATGCATTGCCCCCATGTCAACATATGCTTTATTCTCATTCGGGTCGATGATAACGGATGACATATTCTCTAAGCTGATTGCTCCAGCTCCATACCCGCCATGCCCATCTGTTGAATCATCCTTAATAATTGTAAACATATTTTTCTTTTTCGGCTGCTCATTACTCATTCTGGAAAACTCCTCTCTTATTTGAATTATATCGCTTTAGTGCTGAATTAGGTGAATAAAGCGCATTGCTTCTTGGATTTCCTCGTCTGTAAACCGCTGCTTCGGCTTTACATGATGCAGCTTCTCGATTTGCTCCGCAGCTTCTAAATCATCAAAATAAAGCAGTGTGGAAACGAGCTCAAGAAATCTGGAACTCTTCCCTTTCAGCAGCTGAATCTTATCTGACATATCAGGCAAGTCGAGTGTGAATTGCTTCAGAAATTCCTCACCTGCTGCTGTGATTTGATAATGATATTGATAATAGCTTGTCTTCTCCTCGCGCTCTTCCGCAAGAAAACCAAGATTGCAGAGCTCTTCCACTCGCAGTGTCAGCTCTTCAGAATATGGCCCATAGAAGTGGAATTGGTATCTTTCTTCAAATGGTATATTGCACTTTTGTAAAATATAAATCATCTTTTGCAGTTTTTTTCGTCCCGTAATGTCCTCGGCAATTTGAAAAAAACGTATCAATTTTGCATGGTTAATCAACATTCTTACTCGCTCCCTGACCAAAAAGAATTTCCAAAATTGCTTGCTTCATTGTCTCATCTTCCAGGCTTTTTAGCTTATCCATCGGGAAATACAGCTTGTGATCTGTCCGTTTTTTCCCGGAAATCGATTCTACAATATCCGAATGACGTGAAAGCTCTTTTAAACTGCCATCTGGCATCTGTAAATGAATGGGAAGACGTTCTTCCTCTTCCCCAGGCCGGTAGAAATCATATGGAAGGTCAGATGAAGAATCAACAACAAGATAATATTCCGGATCAATTCCTGCCTGTTCAAATAATTGGGTGAGCTTCAGCCATTCCTTCATTTGATGATTGGGATTAAACTCAATATATTTAAATAATCGGCGATTCATAAACCGCTCACAGAGGTCACGGATAATTTCATCCTCTTCTTCCTGCCAAAGCTGGAAATAATACTGCACAATATTCTCATCTAACTTCAGATAATCGTCCAGCATGACATCCCCTTCAAAAAGGGATATAAAATGCGTTGGCTCCAGTTTAAATGTATAATCCGGTGATTCATGCAAATACTTTGCCCGATGAAGAATTTTGGACAAAATCACTTCCGCGCTTCGGGTAACAGGGTGGAAATAAACCTGCCAATACATTTGGTAGCGGCTCATAATATAATCTTCCACTGCATGCATCCCTGTTGATTTAATAACGACCTGATCCTCAATTGGACGCATGACACGAAGAATCCGCTCCATATCAAAGTGTCCATAGCTTACCCCTGTATAATACGCATCCCTCTGCAGATAGTCCATGCGATCTGCATCAATCTGACTCGATATCAGACTGACTACTAACTGGTCTTCATACGTTTTCGCAATCACATCTGCGACTTTTCGCGAAAATCCTTTTTCCACCCTTTCAAGAATTTCATTGACCTTTGTTTTTCCTACAATGATTTCTTGAGTGAAATGCTCATGGTCCAGCTTAAATACTTTCTCAAAGGAATGCGAGAACGGGCCATGTCCCAAATCATGAAGCAGTGCTGCACAGAGACAAAGCAGGCGTTCCTCATTATCCCAATGGGGACGGTCTTTGAAATTATATAAAATTCTCCGTACAATCTCATATACACCGAGCGAATGGTTGAAGCGGCTATGCTCCGCTCCGTGGAACGTTAAATTCGTTGTTCCCAGTTGTTTAATCCGCCGCAGCCGCTGAAATTCCGGTGTTGCAATCAGATCCCATATTACACGATCCCGCACATGCACATAACGGTGGACAGGATCTTTAAATACCTTCTCCTCAGACAATTGTTCATCTTTATATGCCATTATATCTCCATCCGTTTCTTCTCGAGGCTGTTCAAAAAATCCAAACAGGACGCGCTCCTCTCGGCATTGCAATCATAGCCGGGCACAGTCCTTTTTATCCCCTTTTTTAAACATCCACTTTTCGGTGATTTACCATCTAGTATATAATAGATACAGGAATGAAAAAAGGATAAGGAGAAAAAGATGAAGAATTGGGAAGAAATTATCAGACATAAAACCTTTCGTTATATTGACCATACGAATATAGCTGAATTTCAAAATAAAAACTATACTGCAATGACTTCCTTTGCAATTGATGACGCCATAGCGACTGCCGTAAGCAAGAAGCAGTCCCCGCCTGCTTTCCGTTTATGGTCCCATCCGGAAACCATCGTACTCGGAATTCCTGATGCAAGGCTTCCATATATTGATGAAGGTATTTCTTATTTAAAACAAGCTGGCTACGAAGTGGTTGTCCGCAATTCTGGCGGACTGGCTGTTGCCTTAGATCAAGACGTTATGAATTTGTCTTTGATTATTCCGGATGTACAGCATATCTCCATCCATGAATGCTATGAAGCAATGGTGCGCTTTGTTGAGTATATGTTCCATGACCTCACGTCAGACATTGAGGCATATGAAATCGTTGGCTCTTACTGTCCTGGGGATTATGATTTGAGCATTGGCGGCAAAAAATTCGCAGGTATCTCGCAGCGCAGGATCAAGGATGCTGCTGCCATTCAAATATACTTAGATGTGAGTGGCAACAGTTATGAACGTGCAAGCCATATTCGCAAGTTCTATCAATTAAGCAAGAAAAACGAAGAAACCAAATTTGTATATCCAGAGGTGACTCCCGAAGTAATGGGCTCGCTATCACAACTGCTTGGTGTACCATTAACAGCCCGCAATGTTATCCAGCGCGTGTACAGCACACTCGAAAGGTTTAGTGAAGAAATTGTAATAACAGACTTTTCTGCTGAAGAAAAGGAAACATTCGAAAAGAGATACAAGCAGATGCTGAAACGGAATGAACGGATTGCAGAGTAAAATCCATAAAAAGAGCATTGTCCATATGCTGACAATGCTCCTTTGATATTTATTTATTCTGCTGCCGATTGGGCTGCTGTAATAATTGCTAATTTATATACATCTTCCGCACTGCAACCACGTGAAAGGTCGTTCACTGGTTTATTCAAGCCTTGCAGAATTGGACCAACTGCCTCGAAACCTCCAAGACGCTGCGCAATTTTATAACCGATATTTCCTGCCTCAAGATTAGGGAAAACAAACACATTCGCATTCCCTTTTAATACAGAATCAGGTGCTTTTTTCTCAGCAACACTCGGTACAAAGGCTGCATCAAATTGAAATTCACCATCAATAACAAGTGCTGGATTTTTTTCTTTCGCTAATTCCAATCCTGCAACAACTCTTTCTGTTTCTTCAGAGACTGCGGAACCTTTTGTAGAAAAGCTGAGCATTGCTACTCGCGGGTCAATATCAAATAAACGAGCCGTCACAGCACTTTCCACCGCAATTTCAGCTAAATCTGCTGCATCTGGAGAAATGTTGATCGCACAGTCGGCAAATACATATTTTTCCTCTTCACGGACCATAATAAACACACCAGATGTTTTCTTTATGCCTGCTTTTGTTTTAATTAACTGTAAGGCAGGACGAACCGTATCAGAGGTTGAATGTACTGCCCCGCTTACTAGACCGTCTGCTTCGTTTAGATAAACAAGCATCGTGCCAAAATAATTTTCATCTTGTAAAATGGTGCGGGCATCTGCTTCAGTTGCTTTTCCTTTGCGGCGTTCCACAAAAGCTGCAACCATATTTTCAAAACCGCTGTATTCTTTAGGGTTAATGATTGTGCAGCCAGAAAGGTCCAAGTCATGCTCAGCAGCCTTTTCTTTCACACTATTTTCATCGCCAATTAAAATAGGCTGGATAATTTCTTCCTTGCTCAGTTTGCTGGCAGCTGTGAGAACACGCTCATCCAGGGCTTCCGGGAAGACAATTTTCTTATTTGCAGAGGATACTTTCTTTGTTAATTCTGTGAATAGATTACTCATTTATGAACAGCCTCCATTATTTTAAGTTAAGGTATTCATATATCATTTTATCTAATATCGCTCCTGAATGAAAGCTGGTACCATTATTTCGTAATAATCTTTGACAAAGCTATGACAATACCGCAAATATTGTGTTCCGGGGTGAATCGATTTCAGCATGTATGCTATAGTTAATACAGGTTGTACCTCATATAAACATGTTCAAAAGCCGTTATGCCTGGTTTTTGAACAACCTATCATAAAAAGGGAGAGATTTGAATGGCTGAAGCAGTAGTTACAATGGATGGCTGGTGTAAAGTACATGATACACGCACATTTGATTGGCCAACATGGAAATTGACATCTAAAGAAGAAAGAAAAGCTGCTATTGATGAATTTAAAGAACTCATGAAGAAATGGAATGCTGTAGAAGCAGCTGAAAATGGCAGTCACTCTGTATATAAAGTTATTGGAAACAAAGCTGATCTATTATTCATCTTTCTGCGTCCTACAATGGATGAATTAGAAGAAATTAAACGTGATATCAATCGTTCGAAGCTTGGTGATTTCCTGATCCCTGCTTATTCATATGTTTCCATCGTGGAAATGACAATGCACAATCCAATGGATGAAGGGAAAGACCGTGAGCTTTCGCCGCACGTAAAAGCACGTCTGTACCCTATTTTGCCTAAATGGGAGTATGCTTGCTTCTACCCAATGGGCCGCCGCCGCGAGCAAAATGCCAACTGGTTTGAAATTTCGAAAGCAGAACGTACTAGACTGCTTTATGACCATGGTATGACAGGGCGTAAATATGCTGGTAAAGTAAAAGAAATTATCAGTGGCTCGATTGGTCTTGATGAATGGGAATGGTGTGTAACTTTATTCGCCCATGACCCATTACAGTTCAAGAAAATTGTTTATGAAATGCGTTTTGACGAAGTAACAACAAAGTATGCCGAATTCGGTGACTTTACCATCGGCGCTTACTTGCCCGAAGACCAATTCGCAAACTACTTTGAGCTGTAAGCAGAAGACCGTTTCCTAATCGATAGTGGAAAAACAACAGTCCAAATCCCCCAAACTTTCCGTGAGGGATTTGGACTGTTTCTATTCAGACAGATACGTATCTCCTCCGTTTTCGCAAGCAGATATGCGCTTGAATCAATCAGAAATAAAATCTTCATTATTACGACATCAAAACAATACACCACATAATATATAGCACAGTAAGCAGCCCGTTCACATGGAAAATCCCGCACTTGCACCAGATGAACCACAGGTTTTTTTACAGAAGGTTTCAAGTAATCTTATAAAAAATAATAAACAATATTATGCTAGGAAAACAATCGTTAAAAATCTAAAGGGCAGGCCTCTCAAAAAATTCATTTTTCACACCGGAAAGGGAGGGTAAAGCATGATGCTATTAAATAATGAACATCCGTGGCGTTTTACTATAGGTAGTTGGGGAGGATTTATTCTGGCAGCTATTTTGCTCTTCGTATTTGGTTCTAATATATATCCAATACTTGGTTTTTTAACCGGAGCAATAATAGTCACTATTGGAAACCTTATTTATGTGCTTTACACAAAACGGAAATCAAAGGAAGGGGAAAAATAAAGCCTTTGTTTCCAGCTTAATTTTAGGAAGCAGGTTTTAAAATGAACATAGCTATATCTGTACGCTAAGGACGTTCCACAAAGGATTTCCTTGGCACTTTGATTTTGGAATGCCATTTGATGCTATATTTCAGTCTGAATTTATTTTAAATTCAGCAGTACCCTAAACATAATTAACCCTTTCTAGGACCTTCTATTTTTCATTTCTGAAAAGTGAAAGGTTTATTGTCATGATTTTATTTCATGGGCATACATATAATTAGTGAGTAATCGATCTCTGGTTGTAATAGAAGAGAGGTATGTTTGATGGCTATTGTGGCACATACGGAAAAGGACGTTGATTTGCTCGCAAGATTAATGCGGGCTGAAGCCGAGGGTGATGGAGATTTAGGGATGCTGATGGTAGGCAACACTGGGATTAATCGCGTGCTGGCAGATTGTTTAGATTTCACGAACATCCGCAATATAAATGACATGGTTTTTCAAAGCCCTGGTGGATTTGAAGCAACACAGAAAGGATATTTCTACCAGCGTGCCCGTGACTCTGAAAAAAGATTAGCGAGAAGAATTATCCGGGGTGAACAGCAGCACCCGGCATCAAACTCCCTGTGGTTCTTCATGCCTGAAGGTGCTTGTCCAGCACAATGGTATGGCCAATGGAATGTAGGCAGATTTAAGTCTCATTGCTTCTTTGCCCCGACCCAATCTGAATGTCCATCCGTTTACCGGTAGAATCTTTAAGATGATGAGGAGGTTTTACATGTGAGTGAAGAAAGAGAAACAAACGAACAACAGGAATATCAAAACCAAAATCTATATCAAAATGCATATCATCCCCCTTTTTATCCCCCACAACCATTTCAATTTCAGCCGATGTTTCAGCAGCATAGGCAAATGATGCCGCCAACAGGGCAGCCGCCTGGAAATCAACAAGGCATGCTGCCAATACAGCAATCATTTATTGAAAATATCCTGCGGCTCAATCGGGGGAAGCTCGGAACATTTCATATGACGTTTGAAGGAAATAATCAAAGAACTTTTACAGGAATTATCGAAGCAGCTGGAAGGGATCATATTATTTTAAGCGAGGAAGGAACTGGACGGCGCGTATTATTATTAATGGTTTATCTTGATTATGTAACATTTAATGAGGAGATTAATTATGAATATCCATATGCTGATGGGCAGCTGTCTACTTATTCACCAAGATAAATAAAAAATTATAATTTGCTTTATAAAAAATAAGGATGGCAGCGTTTTGAGCACTTGCCATCCTTCAAGCTTTTAAAGGGGGTCTTCCGTGATGAGACATCCATATGAAAAAATAATGCGGCTGGAGCTGATTGCTATTGGATTATCAATACTCACTGGGATTATTGCCCTCTTTCAAGCTTCTGTTCTATTTATCCTGCTAGCCATCTATCTTATTATTATCAGTCTGGCCTGTGATGCTTTCACGCAAAACTTCACTACGTATCGTCAGCTGCAAAGCCTCAAACAGGCAATCCGCGCAGGCATCTTGTTTTTACTTGCAACAGCACTTATTTTTCTATTATAAATACTTCACGATTGCTGTTCCGAGCAAGATCCAGCCGATTAAGAAAGCTACACCGCCAATTGGTGTAATCATTGCGAAGGTTTTAATCGCAGTCGTCGAGTAAATGTACAAGCTTCCGGAGAATAGAATAATTCCTATCAGAAACATCCATCCTGCCGCAGTAAGACTGCCGCTTTGGAATTTCGCCATGATAAAGCCCGTTACAAAAAGCGCAACAGCATGGAACATTTGATAGTCTACCGCTTTCTCCCATGTTGCCAATTGTTTTTCTGTCACTTTTCCTTCTAATCCATGTGCACCAAAAGCGCCTAAAGCAACAGATAAAAATCCATTAATTACACCTAAAAGTAAAAAAAATTTCATTATCGCCTATCTCCTTTATTAAAAATCAAAAATAGAATTTCCATTTGCATCTTCATGGTCTGCATTCGTATCCTGCCTTTTTTCTGCCTGACGATTATAATCCTCACCAAGCATTGCCTTGATTTCCTGGTCTGAAAATGCAGACGGAACAGATACAGATGTCTTCGAAGCTGGTGCCGTTTCTTCTTCTAAAAACAACTCACATAACAGCTGAACATTGCTGATATGCTGTAGCAGATCCTGTCTTTGCTCTGTATACTTTGCTGCTTCCAGTTCTCGAATCATTTTATTGATGACTGTAAGATTATTCACCGTGTTTGTCACTCCTTCGGTTCATTCATAAGCTCCCCATAGTATAACATGAGTCTGCGGACAATTTGAAAGGATGACTGTAATGAGCAAATCACCAGCTCCATCGTATATGAATTTTCTGTGAAAGTTGTCATTCGCATGGATAATCTGGAGACTAACTTATCAAGCGTCAATCATTTTCTTCATTTCCTGCAGCAAAAAATAAGCCTTAGCAGTATCTATCTGCTAAAGCTGTTCATATCCATTCATTATGTCCATTTATTTTATTCTCTTTTGCTATTTCTTCCATATGTCTTTCGTAGAGCCAGCGCAGAAATTCCAATTCTTTTTCTTTCAATGCTCTTCCCAATTTCTTTTTTGTATCAAAGCAGAGTTTTTCAAAATCAAACATTTCTTCGCAGCCTCCTCTTTGTATAATAGCATGTTATCGTTTATTATAAAGCACAATAAGCCCTTGTTCAAGAACATATTTACTTAAAAGAACTGGCCAAATATACGACCAGTTCTTATGCTGTTATTGTTCTTGATTATTCAGTTTTATTTCTAAGGCAGCAATTCTCGCCTCAAGTTCAGCAATATCTTCCTTTGTAGCCAAGCCAAGGTCGGCAGCACGCTTTTGTGCTTGCTCTTGTTGCTTTTCTGACCACTCATCCTTTTTCATTTCACCTTTTTCGATGAAATTATTCATTACTTGCTTCGCTTGTTCTTGTGATATTTCATTTTTATCCACAAGATCAGTTAATTTCTTTTCCAGCTTTTCCTTGCCGCTTATTGCAGCACCAAGTCCAAGCAGGAATCCTTTTTTAAGATAATCACTCATCGTCTACACCCCCTTCTTTCTGTGGTTTCGAATCATTCTGCGGTGAAAAATCAAAATGATATTCAGCAAAATAAGAAATAAAGCAACAATTCCTAAACCAATATAGCCAAAAAGAGGTTCTTCTGTTCTAAAACTATAGAGACTCGTTATCGTCCCTACTACTACCATAATAAAGGAAAAAACCTCCAGTAGTAAATAATAATGATGTTTCATCTGTAAATTAAATTTCTCTTTGTCCCAGGCACGGTCTCTTTCACCACTTTCCAGAAAGTGCAACAAAGCGCGCGGGTATGATAATAATGGCTCAGCTGCATTTTTGATATATTGCCTGGCAACAGACTCGATGACACTGCGCGTTCCAAACCAGTCTTTAATTTTATCTTTCCCCCATTTGACTATATCAATGTCTGGGTTAATAGAGAATAGAATCCCAACAACAATGGAAACCGCCCGAAGCAGGTAAGTATAATCTGCTGGCATTTGAATCGGCTGGTCTTTAATAATGACACTGACTTCATCAAATAGCTGATTGACTGTCTGTGCGTTTAGGTTTTTCAATGAACCATCTGAATACATTTCAACTGTATCCTTTATTACTTCTTTAATTTTCTTTTTATCTGCATTTGGCAAAAGAAAATTCATTTTATCGAGTGCATCAATGACAATATCGTAATTATCAATAATAAAACCCTGCACAAGCAGCTTAAAATGTTCCGTGTCCTGCTTTTTAATTTCACCAATCATTCCAAAATCAAGAATTGCAATCCTGCTATCCTTTTGAATCAAAATGTTTCCTGCATGTGGATCTGCATGGAACTTTCCAGGGTTAAGGAATTGATCGATATAAAAGTCGAATAGATTTTTTGATACAGCCTCCGGGTCAATCCCATGCTGCTGCATAAAAGAGGTATTTGTAATCTTCTCCCCACTCATCCATTCCATGACGATAATACGATTCGTGCTTAGTTTCTCATAAAATCTGGGGATACGAATACTCTCAAAGCCTTCATAGCGTTCACTGAAATATTTGCCAAAAGAAAGCTCCTGGTTATAATCAAGTTCTCTTTCCATAACAGTAATTAATTCCCGGTAAAGTGCTTTTAAATCTGCCTTTTTTCCAAACGATGTAAAAACCTTCAAAATCCAAAAGACCATGCGCATTGCAATAAAATCCTTATGGAAGATTTCTTCAATCCGATGTCGTCTTACTTTGATGGCAACTTTGCTTCCATCGTTTAAAACGCCAAAATATACTTCACCTATCGATGCGGAGGCAATTGAGTTTCTATTAATATCCTTAATATGGTCTTCGATGTTTCCTCCCCAATCTGCTTGAAGCACCTTTTCGGCATATTCAAATGGCATGGGTGGAACATGGTCTACGAGTTCTGTAAGCTCTTCGATAAATACATCTGGCATAAAGTCTGTTCTCGTGCTCAAAAATTGTCCTACTTTAATCAGAACACCGCCAAGCCGCTCCGCTTTTACACGATATTCCTTTGCCAGATTCTGCAGCATACGATTCCATTTTGTATTGGTTTGTTCATCCCACACAGTATGGGTAAATAGAAAAAGGTAAATTTTTATGATAAATTTTACTGCAAGCCAGACAATAACAATCCAGCGATAGGCAGTATTATACTTGAGCACCTTATGCAAAGTGACCACCTCTACTATTAAATACTTCCCTATTTCCACCTTAACTTATCCATGAAAATTGCACAAACGTAAAAGTCCGAAAATATAAATAACTGAAAAGTGCATTGCATGTTTTTTCGTTAATATGTATAATTATGCGGTAGCGTGTATTATTTATTTCCTTGGAGGATTATATATTATGTTAAAAGATTATAAACTGAAGGACTATTTATTATTTATTATCCCTTCATTCATTGGAATATTATTATTTATTACTCCTGTTTCAACAGGAGATGGAACTACAATTCCGATTGCATTGCTTGCCGGCTGGGTCGAGAACTTGCTTGCTCCCTACCTGTCACTCATTATGATGCTCATTATTATCATCACAGCTGTTTGTTCATTAATTGGCTGGTTTTCAAAAGGAAAGGCTTATGAAAAAACACCTTTCTTCAAAGGATTGTTTACAACAAGTACGTTTTGGACAATTACCCGTGTGGTTGCAGCTGTATTTGCAGTGCTTGTGTATTTTCAGCTTGGACATGAGGCATTATACAGTGAAGATACAGGCGGTACCTTATTAGATGGACTATTGCATACATTATTCGCTGTTTTCTTGTTTGCGGGGTTATTTTTACCGCTGCTCACGAATTTCGGTTTGTTGGAGTTTTTTGGTTCTCTTATGACAAAAATTATGCGTCCTTTGTTTAAACTTCCTGGGCGTTCAGCAATTGATGCACTTGCTTCATGGGTTGGAGATGGAACGATTGGGGTTCTGCTGACAAGTAAGCAATATGAAGAAGGTTTTTATACAAAACGGGAAGCCGTAGTCATTGGAACAACTTTCTCAGTTGTTTCAATTACCTTTTCTTTAGTTGTACTCAAAGAAGTTGGTCTTGCGTCGATGTTTGTACCTTTTTACTTAACGATTGTTGTTGCCGGGTTTGTTGCAGCGATTATTATGCCACGCATTCCACCGCTTTCCCTTAAGAAGGACAGTTATATTGATGAGGGAAAAGACATCAATGATGAATCTATTCCTAAAGGCTATAATCCATTTAATTATGGATTAAAAAATGCATTAGATCGTGCGAAAAAAGAAACAAGCATTTATAAATTTTTCAAAGAAGGTCTTCAAAACATCTTGGATATGTGGATGGGAGTAGCCCCAGTTGTTATGGCATTTGGCTTGATTGCTCTTGTAATTGCAGAGTATACTCCAGTTTTTGCTTGGCTTGGGACCCCATTCATTCCATTACTTGAGCTCATGCAGATTCCATTTGCAAAAGAAGCATCTGAAACGATTCTAATTGGTTTCGCGGATATGTTTCTGCCATCAATCATTGGTTCAGGTATTGAAGCTGATATCACCAGATTTATTATTGCAGCATTATCTGTAACACAGCTAATCTACTTATCTGAGGTTGGAGGATTGCTGCTAGGTTCAAAGATTCCCGTTTCTTTCTTTGATCTTATTGTTATCTTCCTGCTGCGTACGATTATCACGTTGCCGATTATTACATTAATCGCGCATATGTTGTTTTAATTCATTCAGCTGTATGTAATTGCTTGTTAGCAGTGAATATGAAAAGAGTCCGGGACTTAACTAATACCAACCAAATAAAAAGTTAACATTATCGAATAAAGAGCTTTTAATGTTAACTTTTTATAACTGGAGAATAATTCATAGTCGATAGAAAGTGCTGATTAATTTAATTCAGAGTAATGTTCGTTTTGCTGTTTGATTATCCTGCTGAAGGTCCGCATTCCAATTGCCCCTTCGCTTTCCGCAGGCGGCTGATGAGCCCCTTCCGTGCTGATGCACTCCAAGGTCTCATCTAGGCCTCTCTTCCTGCAGGAGTCTCGGGGCATTTGGAATGCTCCCCGGATAAACAAATAGTTATTTCATTGAATTTTGGCAGCAGATATGCATGTTAATCTCACTTGACTATTTTAAAGTATACACATACAGGCATTTCAGCTGATAGCTTAAGACAAGGAGCCACTCTTTTATAACTATAATTAGAACGCAAAATAAGCTAATCAGCACTTAGCAGCCCGAATACACGAAGACTCCTAGGGGAGGAAAGGCCTAGGTGAGACTGCGAGTGCGTTAGCGCGAGTGGCTCACCAGCCGCCCCTGGAAAGCGAAGTGTATTCGGGCTGCGATTTTCCAGAGGTGTCCGTAAAGCACTGAATTGAAGTAATTAGGATTCCACTTAAAATCCGAACGAATTTAATTTATCGTTCGGATTTTATTAAATTATATTTCTTTTGTCCCTACGTCTTTATCAGGAGTCTGTTTGTGTTTTATCGCGGCTGAATTTATCTTTAAGCCGTGTCATTTTCCCCTCGATAAGCGGCTGGGAAATACCCAAAATCGGCTTAGAGGACAGCAGATAAACAAGAGCTGCTGAAATTGCTGCAATTCCAATCACATCAATTAAATTATCCACATTGAAAAGTTCAATTTGACGGAAGTATTGAATAAAGAAACCATGCAATAAATAAACGTAAATGGTTCTTGACCCAAGATGCGTGACACCGGCGATTGTATTCTTCGGTATCCAAGCAAGCACACTCACTGTCATTAATCCCGAAACAGTGTAAATAAGTATGCGCAGCAAGCCGCCAAATTCTGTTACACCAAGATCACCATAAGATTTTGATGCCAGTACCCAGCCTGTATTGATATCCGGCAAGAAGTAAATTAATACCGCAAATATTGCCATCGTAACAGCCCCGCCAATCATGACTGCTTTTTTCTTCACAAGCATGATTTGTTTTTCCGTTAACAAGTACCCAATCAGGAAAAATGGGAAAAACACAAGTGTACGAGATAAGCTGAAGGTATGCCCGATTTCGCTGAAATAGCCGACACTGACTCCGATTGCCAGCGCGAGTGAAATACTATATCCTGGTTTAAGCTTCTTAAAGAAGTATAGTAATATATGCCAGCTAAACAAACTAAACAGAAACCATAGTGACCAATGCGGATAAAATAAACTTGTTTGCCAATCCGCTTTCCCGATTAAGAAATAATAGCCTGTATAGATAACTTGAAAGATTATATAGGGCATAAGCAGTTTCTTAATGAGATTCCATATATATTTTTTGTCTCCTGCTCCTTTAGCAAAGAATCCAGATATTAAGATAAAGGCGGGCATATGAAAGATATAGATCCATGTATACAATGTATGGATTTCATTGGCGTTCCCAATAAACGGCTGAATCATATGTCCAAAGACAACTAAGAAAATCAATATTACTCTTGCATTATCAAAAAACGCATTTCTCTCCATTATGCTTCATCCTTCTGATTTATTTGATATCGCTTCCCTTTTTCAAAGCAATACGTAACTCTAATTCTTATTCTACCCTCTTTTCATCAAAGAAACGGCAAAAACATTGGAATTTCATCTTTTTGTTAGTTCGCTGTAATTATGATGAAAGAAAGTTATCGTTTTGTCATTGGAAAGTAAAGAACGTTTTAGAGTAAATGCAAAGACCGCCTTCCTCAGGGGAAGACGGTCTCTGGTTTATTTTCATGGTAATGCAGTATCCAATTTTTTAAACAGAAGCTTGATCTGCAACTGCATGCTTATCATTGAATTTATTTGCATCATGGTTACCAAGAATCTTAGATGTCAGTGTTCCAGCAACCATTGAACCGTTAACGTTAAGTGCTGTGCGTCCCATATCAATCAATGCTTCTACAGAGATCAGCAGACCTGCAAGACCAACTGGAAGACCCATTGATGAAAGAACGATAATTGCTGCGAATGTCGCTCCGCCACCAACGCCAGCAACACCAAATGAACTGATTGCAGTAATTAATGCAAGCTGAATCAAGAATTCAAATGATAATGGATTAATTCCAACTGTTGGTGCAATCATAACTGCCAGCATTGCCGGATAGATACCAGCACAGCCATTCTGCCCCATTGTAGCACCAAATGATGCCGAAATGTTCGCAGTACCATCATCTACTCCAAGACCATTTTTCTGTGCTTGGATATTAATCGGGATGGTGCCTGCACTGGAACGGGATGTAAATGCAAAGACCAGTGCTGGAATCGCCTTTTTCACATATGTCATTGGATTTAAACCAAAGACAGTAACTAAAATTAAATGAATAATAAACATTACTATAATCGCAACATACGATGCAAGAACAAATTTGCCAAGTTCCAACACACCTTGGAAGTTTGTTGTGGCAACCATATTTGTCATCATTGCCAGTACACCGAATGGAGTCAAACGAAGTATGAGCGTTACGATTCTCATGACAACACTATAGATTGCATTCACCATTTTAACAAAGAGTTCTGCATGCTCTGGCTGTTTTCTTCTAACACCAAGTACTGCTATCCCGACAATAAGCGAGAATATAACAACTCCAATGACCGATGTCGGACGTTCTCCAGTCATATCAAGGAAAATATTGCTTGGAATAAAGTTTAAAATACGCTGCGGTGTCGATTGCTCTTCCATTGAAGCATAACGCTCTTCAATTGATGCTGCTTGATCACTTTCCGCGTGGCCAGCTTCAATTTGTTCCGCATTCAAATCAAATACTAATGCTGTACTAATTCCAACAATCGCTGCAACCAATGTTGTACTGATAAGAATACCGATTATCCAAGCAGCCATCTTCCCTAACTGCTTTGTTTGCTCTAGGTTAATGATTGCACGAATAATCGAAACCATTACCAGCGGCACAACAATCAGCATTAATAACCGTACATATCCACTGCCAACAATACCATACCAATCAAGCGTTCCAGTTAAAACTTCTGATTCCACACCATAAATCGCCTGCAAAATAGCTCCAAGTACAATCCCAACACCCATCGCTGTAAATACGCGCTTAGCAAAGGAAACGTGCTTTTTTTGCATATATATTAAAACTCCGATAATGGCAAGTAAGACAATAATATTAATAAGTATTAAGACAGTGTCCATACTTCTTTCCTCCTCATTTTTCAATTCCTATAAGATTACTACGATATAGACTATACAACGATTTATCTATTTGTGCAAGAAAATAACATTGCCAAGTAAACTTTTTATCGGACACTAAGATTGAAAACAAAGTATAAATGAATCATTTCCCTTCAGCAAAAAATATGCCTAGGCCTCTCGGTTAGTTTATCACTGTTCTTGTTCACTATTCCCCTTTCTTCTAATTAGCAACCGGGCATGCCTTAATAAAAAAAGCTCTGCTAAGTATTTTATTCTTAGCAGAACTCATCTGTTATCGGTTATTCAGTTAACTTATCTCTGGCTGTAATTCAAGCTCCACATTTCCTTGGATTGCTCGGGAAATCATACAGCTTTTTTCCGCTTTTTCAACGAGGACTCTCAACTTCTTATAATCTCTCTCTGTTGCAGCATCTGTCAGAACGACGGTGGGCTTATGAATGATTTTTTTATATGTAAAGATACCATTTGTCACATCAACAATTCCTTCAGCCTCATGTGCCATTTCTTTTAAAGGCAGTTCCGTTCTCTCAATCATTGCTGCCAAAGTGATGATGTAACAAGTTGCTGCAGCTCCGAGCAGCATTTCATCTGGATTTGTTCCTACACCAGGTCCATCCATTTCTGGCGGGATGGAAATTTTTGTTTTTAAGTTTCCCGCATCGATTGTGCCAACACTATTTCTTCCACCCGGCCATGCTGCTTTTAAATGAAAATGATGTTCTGCCATTTTATCACCTCAGGGTTATTGTAGCATAATTCGGATAATAGCCAGGTAAACTTTAATTTCACTCTTGAAAATGGAGACTCACAAAAACCGCAGCCCGAATCCATTTCGTTTTCCTGGCGAGGCTGGTGAGCCACGATGTACAGGACGTGCTAGTGCAGACGTTGCCACAGGACGTGGCGTACTTAGTCTGCCGGTATGCTATCGCATACCGCAGTCTCACCGTTGCCTTTTCTCCCCAAGGAATCTCGGGGTATTTGGTCTGCTCCGCGTAGATAATTAGAATTATATCATTGAATTATATTGGAAAATAGGCATGTTAATTTTTCTTGGATTATTTTTTCGCCTGCACACAGACGTGTTTTCCGTTGAGAGTATGACAGTGTTGCTGCTTCTATAGTATCGTCCTAAATAGAACGCTGGACGGGCTTGCGGATCTTAGAAAGTCATTACCAGGTTTAAGGCAGTCAGGAGTCTATCTAAAATACGAGAATCATCAATTTTATTTTTAAAAAGAGGATTGCAGAAATTCATCTGCAATCCTCTTTTAATTATATCCAACTATAATTAGTCTACTTTCGTTGTCTTTTCTTTGGAAGAGAACCAGCCGATTACTGCAATTAAGACAAGTACGACGTAGAATGTTAATTTCCATCCTGTTGAGTGTGGGAATTCGTATGGAATAAGTCCAACGTCTTGGTGTGCTAATACAAGCACAGCCAATTTAACCCCTACCCAGCCAACAATGGTGAAGGCTGCGATTTCCAGACCTGGCCGTTTTGCCAACAGACCGACAAATATATTGGCTGCAAAACGCATAATAATTAATCCAATCATACCACCTGTAAAGATAACTAGGAATTGTCCTGTATCAAGACTTCCAATCTCACCCAGACCTGTTGGCGGCAATGCAACAGCTAAGGCAACTGCAGCTAAAATTGAATCAATTGCAAATGCTAAGTCAGCGAATTCAACCTTGAGAACAGTGAGCCAGAATTCTTTTGGCGAAGCCTCGTGAATTTCTGTCTGTTCCACTTTTTTGTCGTCTTCCCCTGTCTTTGGCTTAAAGCGATCGTACAGATTTTTAAAGGCAATCCCTAATAAGTAAAGCGCTCCAAGTGCTTGAATCCACCATACTTCGACCAGAAATGAAATGACGAATAGAGATCCAAAACGCAGAACAAACGCTCCCGCAAGACCATAGAATAATGCTCTTTTTCGTTGTTTTTCCGGTAAATGTCTTACCATGATTGCTAATACAAGCGCATTATCTGCTGCTAAGAGCCCTTCAAGTCCAATTAAAACAATTAATACCCATAGATATTCTAACAATAATTCCGCACCCATGATTGGCACACACTCCTTCTCTGCTTTAATCATTCATACAATTTGTTTTCTGACTAATTTTATAACCGTTTGTTTTTCTAAAAACCTTGTCAGCATATTTTTTTCTGTTAGTCCATACCCTTTACCCTCTTTTCTCCATAAAAAAATGGTCTTTTCAACAGATAAAGACCATAGAAAAAGACCTTTACCTGTATCTGGTAAAGGTCTCGCTAACAACGGTTGTTGCCAATCAAGCCGGAGATAGAATCTCGTAATGACGACTTAAATTGTACAGCTACTCCCCTTTAAGAATCTAATATAATTAAACATTATTTATAGCGAAAAGTCAATATCCGAACCAATACCAACAGGTTATTTACTATAACTCAGAATATGCATTACTATACCTGTTTTACTGTTTCAATATGTTTGAAATCATTACATCTAAGTCTGCCTGGACTGCCGCTATTTTTGTTTCGCTATCTTCCTCGCTTGCCCCGCAGACACCATAATAGTATTTTAACTTTGGTTCCGTTCCTGATGGACGGAAACAAATCCAAGCATGTTCATTTAAAATGAATTTCATCATGTTCTCTTGTGGGAGCTCGATTGTTTCCATATGGTTATCTTTAACAAGCAATCTTTCACTTGTTAAATAGTTTTCAACTTTTTCTACAGTAAATCCGGCAATCTCTTTAAATGGATGATTGCGGATTTCGTCCATAATCTGTGCGATTTGCTTGCTGCCTTCTTTTCCTTCAAGCTTTAGCGAACGCATTCCTTCTAAATAATACCCATGCTTTTCATATAAGCCCTCAAGTGCATCTAATACAGATTTCCCTTGGGTTTTCCAATAATTTGCCATTTCAGCTGTCAGAACTGCTGCCTGGACTGCATCTTTATCACGAGCAAATCCACTGACTAAATAGCCATAGCTTTCTTCATAACCAAAAATAAACGTTTCACCAGTAGCATCAAAGTGAGCAATTTTATCCGCGATATATTTAAAGCCTGTAAGCGTCTCGATTGTCTCTATATTATAGGAATCAGCAATCGCCCTGCCCAGCTCCGTCGTTACAACAGTCTTAATCATACGCGCATTGCGAAAAACATTTGAATCACTGTGTGCAAGAATGTAGTCTAAAAGCAAGGAGCCAAGCTGATTTCCCGTAAGGACAACATAATCACCTGCTGGATTTTTAACAGCAGCGCCAAGCCGATCTCCATCTGGATCTGTTGCTAAAAGAATATCTGCATCTGCCTTTTTTCCGTATTCCATCGCTAGTTTGAAAGCCTGGTGCTCCTCTGGATTCGGAGATTCTACAGTTGAAAATTCCGGATCTGGGACAGCCTGTTCTTCAACAATGCTCACATTAGAGAAATTCATTTGCTCTAAACCCAGCTTTATTAAATTTGTTCCGGTTCCATGAAGTGGTGTATAAACGATTTTTAAGTCTTTAGGTTGTTTAAAAGTAGCTTCATCCATACGTGAAATGCCATTTAAGCGATCTAAATATGCAAAATCAATTTCCTCTGCTGTCCAGTTTATTAATTGTTGGTCTTCTAACTCTTCCTGAGTAAGCGCAGGAATGGCAAGTTCATCCTCAATTTTCTGAATTTCTTCAATGATTATCTCTGCTTCTTCTGGGATGATTTGACCGCCTTTTTCGTTATATACCTTGAGCCCATTATATTCTGGCGGATTATGGCTGGCCGTTATCATAATACCTGCCACTGTTCCCAGATGACGAACAGCAAACGAAAGTAATGGTGTTGGTCTTATCGATTGGAATACATAAGAACGTATTCCATGTGTTCCTAAGACACTCGCTGCTTCTATTGCAAATTCTTTTGACATATATCTTGAATCATACGCAATCACAACGCCGCGTTGCTTTACATTTACACCGTTTTCCTTTAAATAGTTTGCCAGCCCCTGTACTGCTTTTCTGACAGTATATATATTCATACGGTTGGTTCCTGGTCCAAGCACTCCGCGGATTCCGCCCGTACCAAAAGTCAGCTCCTGATAAAAAGCATCTTCAAGCTTTACCAAGTCTGTTTGCATGTCTTCTAACTCTTTCTTTAAATTGCGATCTAAGCCTTGAAAATGAGCCCACCGCTCATAAGTATCTTCCCAGCCTTTAGCCATATGTATTCCCCTTTATACAGAATATAGTTCAAATAGTAACATACAGATATTGAATATTCTATTAATCTTTTTTCTTTATTGAATAAGACATTATTTTAGGTAAATAATAATAGTCGACACTTTCTATTATAATCAAATATGGGTAAAATAGTAGAAAGAACTTAAATTTGTTCGAAGAGATTATTTATGTCTGAAGAAAGAGGGGATGCTTCCTGAAAAATAAAAGATTTTTTGAAGTTTTGATTGGTTTAATATTAATATTTCTGTTAGTACTATTGGTGTCGATTACAGATTTCATCTTTATGCCCATTTTTAAATTAGTTGGTGCAGTCGCATTCCCAATTATTGGCGCTGGTATTCTTTACTATTTAACAAAACCGCTGATGAAATTTTTTGAGCGGTTTAAAATTCATCGGATTGTCTCCATTATCCTGGTCTTTATCGTTATACTCGTTGCAGCTTTTCTTTTCGTGATGTATATTTGGCCAATTGTTCGTGATCAGACGACAAATCTGATGAACAGCATTCCTGCAATGGTCAGAGTCGCACAGGATTTCATTGCATACTGGCAAGTTAACTACACAAGCATTCCTGACCAAGTACTAACTGCAATCAATGATTTTACAAATAACATTCCTTCCCACATTGAAGATATCGTTAACTATGTTATCGGATTTATCAGCGGCTTAATCGGACAAGTCATCAGCATTATAGCTGGGATTGTTCTCATTCCGTTTTTCTTATTCTTTATGCTGAAAGATGGGGAGAAGCTGGTGCCTTTTATCACTAAATTCTTCTCCAGGAAAAAAGCTGCTAACATTCGCAGTTTACTGATGAAAATTGATAATGTATTAACTTCCTTTATTCAGGGGCAGTTGATTGTAAGCTTTGTTGTAGGTATTCTGCTGCTTATCGGCTATTGGATTATCGGTCTGGACTATTCTGTAGCACTTGCATTATTCGGAATGGTAACAAATGTTATTCCATATCTTGGTCCTTTTATAGCAGTAACCCCTGCATTGCTAATTGGTGCATTTCAGGACCCAATGAATTTAATATGGGTATCCATCATTATGATTCTTGCACAGCAAATAGAAAGTAATTTTATTTCTCCAAATATCATGGGGCAGGTATTAAACTTGCATCCATTGACGATTATCACAGTCATCCTGGCAGCGGGGAGCATTGCTGGATTTATTGGCATCCTGTTTGCAGTGCCTTTCTATGCAGTAATCCGGACAATCATCGTACATTTCTATGAAACTTATGTAGATTCAAAGAAAAATAAGGAAGATGCCCTGCTTTAAGAGAGCAGTTTCCTGCTGGGAATAAAATGATGAAAGTATTACAATAGATAAAGCAGTCTTTTCTGTAAAGGGGATGATACAGTTGACAAAGAAAGAATTACAAGCAAAGTTAGATGAGTTGAAATCGGATTATGTCCGGATTCAAAGTGATATGGATAAATTAGAATATGTAAAAGGCAGGGTTTCTTCAGCAGAAGGGCAATTGATTCGTTTAGAAGGCGAAATCGCTGAGGTTAACCGTAAGCTTGATGAAATCGAAGAAGAGTGAAGCCTGAGCCTCACTCTTCTTTTATTTTACATGGCGAAAAACATCATATAGAAACTCTTATCCAGGATGATTCTCGCTGCAATCATTTATTCTATTACTGGTTTCCATTGCGCTGTGCCTTTAACTTTGTTTCGATTTTTTCCTTCTCCTTCAGCGGCGGGGTCAAACTTACAATTTTATCTCCTGACGCTGGCACGGTGCGCATTTCCTCTGAATAAAACTTGAGCTGTCCAGAAGGCTTGATAAGATATAAAAATACCGTTGAATCGTCCTTCTCCTCTTTATACTGCTTATAGGTATATTGCTCTGTTAAAGTTGTCTGACGGAAAACATAGCCCGCTTCAAGCTTTTGATTCAAATCATCGAAGCTGAACTTCTTATCAAATAAAATCCTGCCGCCAACCTTGGAAACGACACCTGCAGAATAGCCTTTGCCGAGCATTTGATAAGGACTCACCTTAAACACATTTGTCCGTCCATATTCTGGCATAAACGTTGTACAAATAAGTGAATTGTATGCATGATCATCTGTTAGAGCAAGTAAGTATTCATACGGAATTGTATTTAAATTATATTCCGTCTGCTCAGACAGCAAACTGCCATGATAATGTTCAATTCCTTCGTCCCTTGCCCTTTTCAGATTCGCCCAGGAACTGTCCGCAATCAGAACAGGTCTCCCGCTCTTCTTCAGCGATTTTGCAAGTTCTACAGTGAAACGGTTGCTTCCATCAATTAAGACACCAGGATTTCCTTCCATTGAAAGATCCAGTTTCTTTGATAACCAGCCAATTGAAAAGCCATGACAGATTACCGTAAAGAAGACAAGCGCGAAGGTAAGTGTTGTTAAAATCTCTGCATCCTCGTAACCTGCTTCAAGCAAGATAGATGCAAAATATCCTGAAACAGTTAGTGCAACAATCCCTCTTGGCGCAATCCAGCCAACAAGTGCTTTTTCATTAAATGAAAGTCCCGTCCCAATTGTTGAAAGAAAGATTGACAGCGGGCGGACAGCAAACATCATCAGCAGCACATAGCCAATAATATTTGGGCTGAAAATACGAAGCAATGTATCTACTTCAAGCGATGCTGTCAGCATAATAAAGATCGTCGAAATAAGCAGCACCGAAATATTTTCCTTGAAATGCCGCATATCGGAAATAGAACTAATTCCCATATTGGCCAAGGTAATTCCCATTGCAGTGACAGAAAGCAAACCTGTCTCATGCATCGTTAAATCAGCTGCTGTAAAACAGAAGATGACAACAACAATAACAGCAGGTGATTTTAGGAACTCAGGAATATGGCCTGTTTCAAACATCCAGCCTAAGCCTTTCCCGCAAATCCAGCCTATAAAGATCGCAAAGAGCGAAGCAGCGAAGAACAGGAACAGCTTCGTGCCATCCGGATTGTCTGCGGTAATAAATGTTATAATTTCAAAAGCAAAAACAGCAAGCAGCGCACCAATTGGATCAACAACGATCCCTTCCCATTTAAGAATTTTTGCCACTCTTGATTTGAGCTTCGACTGGCGCAGCAGCGGCATAATAACGGTAGGTCCTGTAACAATGAATAAACCGCCAATTACAAACGCAACCGCCCACGAAAGCCCAGCAACATAATGTGCTGTCAGTGAACCAAGTATCCATGCAATAAATGCACCGATAGTCGAAATGCGAAATATCGGTTTTCCTGCATCTCTCAGTTCTTTAAAGTTCAAATTCAAACTGCCTTCAAATAATATGATAGCAACTGCTACAGATATTATTGGACTATATAACGAACCAAAATGTTCTTCTGGATTAATCACACCAAAAATTGGACCTACGAGCAAACCGGCTATGGCCATAATCACAATCGCAGGCATTCGGTATCGCCATGCCAGCCATTGTGAGCCGATTCCCAGCATTCCAATGATCATAATTTCAAATAAAAGTGAAGAAACCAAATTTCTCCCTCCCATATCCCCTGATTTATTTACGCTATATTCTAAATGGGAAGTGACCTATTGTAAATGGTAAACACGAATGAAAATAATTTCTTTCTATTTCAACTTTTTAATCTCATTTTAATATAGCTATCAAATGGGTCGATACCACTATTTGTATTTCGTTTTGCTAGCTGTTTATGTTTATTTTTCTCTTGGGAATGATAGATTACAGAAATTCCATTTTGTGTTAGGATGAATCTATGCAAAGGAGAGGAAAGAAAATGCTTGTTAAAGAAAAAAACCTTCTACAAACTTACTTCGGTTTTGAATCCTTCCGTCCAGGACAGCAGGAAGCGATTTCCCATATTTTACAGCTCCAGAACACACTTGCTGTAATGCCCACTGGCGGCGGTAAATCTCTAATCTATCAAATCCCCGGATTATCAATGAAAGGCACTGCAGTCATCATTTCTCCGCTTATTTCTCTGATGAAGGATCAGGTAGACGCTTTATTGTCTTTAGGAATTCCAGCGACATACATAAACAGCTCCCTTTCCGCTGGTGAACAGCAAAGGCGATTACGTGATGTTGCGAATGAACGGTATAAATTTGTATATGTTGCTCCCGAACGCTTTGAATCTTATAGCTTTATGGAGCAAATGCGCTATACCAATATTAATCTTGTTGCTTTTGATGAGGCCCACTGCATCTCCCAATGGGGACATGATTTCAGGCCAAGCTATCGTTCGATCGTGCCGCGATTGAAAGAGCTTGGCAATATCCCGGTATTTGTTGCTCTGACTGCTACGGCAACAGAGGAAGTTATTTCCGATATTCAATCGCTTTTAACAGTTACTGATAACCATACGATTAATACTGGATTTGAAAGAGAAAACCTTTCCTTTCACTTAGTAAAAGGCAAAGATAAAGCAACCTATATTCGTTCATTTTTAACGGAACACCCCGATGAGTCTGGAATCATTTACACAGCAACAAGAAAACAGGCAGATTCACTTTATGAGCAGCTCACGAGCCGCGGTATCTCTGTAGCAAAATACCATGCAGGACTTTCGGAAGCAGAAAGAAAAAAATCCCAATCTGAATTTCTTCATGACCAGGTTTCTGTCATGATTGCAACCAACGCATTTGGAATGGGGATAGACAAGTCAAATGTTCGTTTCGTTATCCACTATGCGATGCCAATGAATATAGAATCCTACTATCAGGAAGCTGGAAGAGCAGGCCGTGATGGTGAGCCGAGTGATTGTATTTTATTATTCTCTCCACAAGATGTACAGCTTCAGAAATTTCTCATCGAACAATCCATGATGGATGATGAAGCGAAGCAAAATGAATACAGGAAGCTTCAAGCGATGATTAATTACTGCCATACGCACAGCTGCTTAACCAACTTTATTCTTGAGTATTTTGATGATACAGCGACAAAACCAAACTGCAACCGATGCAGTAACTGTACAGACCTTCAGGAAAAAACGGATATTACTGAAGAAGCACAAATGATTCTCTCCTGTGTCAAACGAATGGATGAACGGTTTGGCGCAAGCATGACAGCGAAGGTACTAAAAGGATCAAAAGATAAAAAAGTAAAGGAATTCCGACTGGATCAGCTTTCTACATATGGACTGCTTTCAGCCTATACAGAAAAGGAATTAACAGAAATCATTCACTTTCTAATCGCGGAAAAGCTGCTGGCTATTGAAGAAGGCAGATTTCCCGTTTTGAAACTCAATCATAACTCTGTACCTGTCTTAAAAGGAGAACGGCGTGTAGAAATGTATACTGCTCCTATTCCAACAACGATTGAGACGGACTTCCATGTTGATTTATTCTCAGAATTACGGACACTTCGGAAGCAAATTGCGGATGAAAAGAATGTACCGCCATATATTCTGTTTTCTGATGCAACATTAAAAGAGCTTAGCCGCTACTTCCCTACAACAGAGGAAGAGATGCTTGCAATCAAAGGTATTGGTCAAATGAAGTTTGAGCAATTCGGTGAAAGCTTCATGCACTTAATACAGAAATGGCGCGAGAAAAACCCTGAGGTGAAACAAAAAGTTCTTATCTCAGATACCCCGCCAGTAATAAAGAAAAAGAAAAAAGATGAGGGTCCAAGTCATCTCGCCAGTTATAAGCTTTTTCAATCCGGTAAGACGATTAAAGACATTGCAGCAATTCGCGAGTTTTCCGAGCTTACAATAGAAAATCATATTTTCAAAGCATTCAAAGATGGATATCCATTAGCTTGGAATATCTTTTTTAATGAGGAACAAGAAGCAAAAATCCTTGCCGCACGCGAAGAAGTCACAGCAGAAAAATTAAAACCATTAAAAGAACTGCTTCCTGAAGATTACAGCTATACGATGATTAAAGCAGTTTTAGTAAAAAACGGATATATGTAAGAAATAAAATAGCTCTAAGCATCTTAACCTGAGAATGCTTAAAGCTATTTTTCATAGAGGGATCTGTTTCTCAGCACTTATGGGTGATGAGTGTTATTCTATTAGACAGGTCAACGCTGGTTCATGCGACTGCGGGTGATGAGCGGCTTTCTATTAGACAGATCTGCGCTGGTTCGAGCGATTGCGGGTGATGAGCACCATTCTATTAGACAGATCTGCGCTGGATCCAGCGACTCCGGGCGATGAGCGGCTTTCTATTAGACAGATCTGCGCTGGTTCATGCGATTGCGGGCGATGAGCATCTTTCTATTAGACAGATTTACGCTGGTTCCAGCGATTGCGGGTGATGAGCACCTTTCTATTAGACAGGTCTGCGCTGGTTCATGCGATTGCGGGTGATGAGCGGCTTTCTATTAGACAGATCTGCGCTGGTTCCAGCGATTGCGGGTGATGAGCACCTTTCTATTAGACAGGTCTGCGCTGGTTCCAGCGATTGCGGGTGATGAGCACCTTTCTATTAGACAGGTCTGCGCTGGTTCCAGCAAATGCGGGTGATGAGCGGCTTTCTATTAGACAGATTTACGCTGGTTCCAGCAACTGCGGGTGATGAGCGGCTTTCTATTAGACAGATTTACGCTGGTTCCAGCAAATGCGGGCGATGAGCATCATTCTATTAGACAGGTCTGCGCTAGTTCATGCGATTGCGGGTGATGAGCACCTTTCTATTAGTCAAGTCCATATTATTGTGTAAAAGTTAATACAACATTTTCAACCATCTTATAAAGCATAATGTACAGCGAGGGCTTAGCTGCTTGCCATTGATTCCGGTTATAAGTTCATGGTATTTGTTGGCGGGGCCCCGCCAACAAATACCATAAGTCATTTTCTTGCGTTCTATTCGACTTCATCAAATCCCTTGAAGTATTGCTTTTTTCCCAGTCTTCGTCTATATCCATAAGTACTGAACCAATTGTCCGAATAGCTGACTGGTCATTTGGAAATATTGAGATCACTCTTTCTCTCCTTCGGATTTCCCGATTAACCCGTTCTAGCATATTGGTCGTTCTTAAGTGTTTATGGTATTTGGCTTTTTGAGAATGGAATTGCATAGCATCTTCGAAACCTATATCTAGTTTTTCAATGACTTTTTGAAGGCTCTTCGTATCTTGGTAATTATTAATAAATTTATCTTTTAGTTCACGTGCATGTGTTAATCTGGAAGTTCTAAAAATAGCTTTTAAATCTTCACGTGCTTCAATCAACTTCTTTTTTGGCATGGTGTCTGTCATATTACGAAGATAGTGTACAACACATCTTTGCCAAGAAGTACCCAAAAAAGATTCTTCAATGGCTCTTACTAACCCAGCATGTGCATCCGAAATTATCATTTTAGGTGATTGGATTCCGCGTGACTTTAAGTGTTCAAAAAACTTAGACCAAGCTTCAGTAGATTCTTTATAATCGATTTGGATTCCAATAATTTCTCTATATCCTTTTTCGTTTACTCCACAAGCAATATATACTGCTTTAGAAACAACTTTATTGTCCTCACGAACCTTAATATACATGGCGTCCACATAAATATATGAAAAGTAGTAAGCGTTTAATGGACGGTTTTTCCATTCGTTAACTATTGGGTCAAGTGATTTGGTTATTTCAGAAACAAAAGATTTGGATACTTTTTTCCGCATAATTCTTCTACGATTTTAGATACCTTCCTAGTTGAGACGCCATTAATAACCATCTCCATCATCGATAAAACTAATGCTTGATCGTAACGCTCGTATCTTTTAAAAGCACTTGGTGAAAATGCGCCATCCCTGGTTCGAGGGACATTTAGTTTAAGCGAGCCGGCACCTGTGACAAGTTGCCGTTCATAATAACCGTTTCTATATCCTTTGCGGTCATTAGTTCGTTCATGGGAAAGAGCATTGATATATTCATCCCGTTCTTTTTCCATCAAAGAATTCAAAATAAGAGTAAGAGAAGCTTTAACAGGTGATTCAAGTGAACTATTTTCTACTTTCGCTTTAAGTTCTTCTAAATCTATTGTAATATTAAGTTGGGTCATCATCATGTCCTCCGTTTCGTTTTCTTGGTCGAAAACATTGTATCACGGGTCATGATGATGACCTATTCTTTTACACAATTATATGGACTTAATCTTTCTATTAGACAGGTCTGCGCTGGTTCCTGCAAATACAGGCGATGAGCATCATTCTATTAGACAGATTTACGCTGATTCATGCAAATGCGGGTGATGAGCGGCTTTCTATTAGACAGATTTACGCTGGTTCCAGCAAATGCGGGCGATGAGCATCATCCTATTAGACAGATTTACGCTGGTTCCAGCAAATGCGGGCGATGAGCGGCTTTCTATTAGACAGATTTACGCTGGTTCCAGCAAATGCGGGCGATGAGCATCATCCTATTAGACAGATCTGCGCTGATTCATGCGACTGCGGGCCATGAGCGGCTTTCTATTAGACAAATCAAAGCAATCTCAAGCAATAACGAGCAATGAGTATCATCCTATTAGACAAATCAACGCAATCCCAAGCAATAACGAGCGATGAGCATTCCTCTATTAGACCGGCCAACTCAATCTCAACTAAAAAACGATGAGAGTCCCCTGCTCACCAAGCAGAAGACTCTCATGTTTAATTAGAGATTATTCACCTTTTACATTCAGTGCCCATGTTCCATTGCGGAAAACTGGCTCTGTTGTTCCATCTTGTTTCACGCCTTCGATGTCAAGCTGATCCGATCCAATCATGAAGTCTACGTGGACCAAGCTATCATTCACTCCATGCTTGTCCAGCTCATCGTCACTCATGGAAGAACCACCTTTAAGGTTGGTTGGGTAAGCTTTTCCAAGTGCGATATGGCAGGATGCATTTTCATCAAATAATGTATTATAGAAAATTAATCCAGATTGCGACACTGGTGATTCATCTGGAACAAGTGCGATTTCCCCAAGGCGGCGCGCACCTTCATCAGAATCCAGTAAATGCTTCAGTACTTCTTCGCCGACCTCTGCTTTGAAATCAACAACCTTTCCATCTTTAAATGTAAGGCTGAAATTATCGATTAAGCTGCCGCCATAGTTTAATGGTTTCGTGCTTGCTACTGTACCATTCACACCATATTTATGCGGCATAGAGAATACTTCCTCTGTTGGGATATTCGGGTTAAAAGTCACTCCAGTTTCCGCAACTGCAGAACCGCCCTTCCAAATATGCCCCTCAGGCAGTTCCAGTTCTAAATCTGTGCCTGGTGCTTTCAAAATAAGCTTCTTATAGTTTTTCTCATTTAGCACTTCATGCGCTTTTCTTAATGTTGCATTGTGCTCGTCCCATGCAGCAAGCGGATTCTCTTGGTCCACGCGAACAATTTTTAAAATTGCTTCCCATAGGCTTTCCACTGCATCTTCAGGAGATTTATCAGGAAAAATCTTTTGAGCCCAATCCTTCGATGGAATAGAGATGATTGACCAAGGGATACGATCATTCATTGTATATTGGCGGAAGTTCACCATTGCTTCAGCTGCTGCTTTATTTGCCTTGGCAACGCGAACTGGGTCGATATCTTTTAATAAATCAGGATTTGTAGAGCGGATATGAAGAACCGCTGCACCGTCTTCTGCATATTCATCATGAAGCTTTACACGCCACTCTGGGAAGGATTCAATTACTTCATCTGGTGCATTTTCATATTTCAGCAGTGTTAATTCATCATCAACCCAGTTAATATGAACATCCTTTGCGCCTAACTCATACGCCTTTCTTACAACAGTCTTTGTGAATGCGGCACCTTCAAGTGGGGCATTAATCATTAACGCCTGACCCTTCTGTAAATTAACACCTGTTTTTAAAGCAAGTTCTGCATATTTTTCCTGTAATTCTTGACTCGCCATGATTTAACCTCCAATAAATAAACAAATTATTACTTCCTATTATTTCACAAAACATCAAATTCACCAACTATTTACTATTTTATTTTCAGTAACGTGCACTAAAGGTTTCAGCGGCTATTCGTGCAACAGCTTATTTACGAAATGCCTCTCTTATGTTAAACTATTATTAGGTTACTTTTTGTAATTTGTGTATTTGCTATCATTGCACAATATGTGTTAAATTCTTTTAAGAGATTAAAAAGAGTGAGGTGATCAATATGGAGGAAATCTTATGTCCACGTTTTGAGAAAGCTATGGGTTTGTTAAGTACACGTTGGGTAGGTTTGATTCTATTCGATTTACTTAAAGGGACAAAGCGATTCTCAGAAATGGAAGCTGATTTACCTATTAGTGGCAGATTGCTCTCTGATCGCTTAAAGATGCTCGAAAAAGAAGGCATTGTAGAACGTAATATATATTCTGAATTTCCGGTGCGGATTGAGTACTCCCTTTCAGATAAAGGACGTGCACTTGAGCCAGTTATCCGGGAAATACAATCCTGGGCAGATGGCTATATAACGCCAGAAGAAGTAGCCAAGGATCAAGAAGTGAATTAAATTTTTAAAAAAAGAGACGAAATAACCTCGTCTCTTTTTTGAGTGACATGTTCCCTTATCCTATACACATGCACAGTTTCCTTCTGTGATTTATCCCTGGAACTTAAGTGCTGCCTATGGATATGACCTCAGAATTCCTTCAGCAAATCCTTTGTCTTTCAAAAACAATTTTCCCATTTTTAAAAACGGTATTCACATGATTCACACCAAAATGATATGGAATATAGAGATGATTGGGAGCATCCCAAATCACAACATCTGCGTTTCGGCCGATTGCCAGTGTTCCCGCAGCATCACCGCGATTTATTGCATGGGCTGCATTCACTGTAACGGCATGCCATATTTCTGCTGGAGATAATTTTAGCTTCAATGCTGCAATTGACATAATCAGCTGCAGGTTCTCTGTAACTGAACTGCCAGGATTAAAGTCTGTTGAAACTGCAATAGCCGCTCCCCCATCTATCATTTCCCGGGCTCTCGCATACGTATCCTTTCCAAGGTAAAAGCTTGTTCCTGGCAAAATAACACCAATTGTATCTGATGCTGCCAATTGCTTCACCCCTTCATCAGAAGTCACTGCTAAATGCTCCGCACTAATTGCGCCTATTTCAGCAGCAAGCTCCGTTCCTCCAAGTGTATCAATTTCGTCAGCATGAATTTTCACTTGAAATCCTGCATCCTGTGCCGCCAGTAAAAAGCCTCGTGATTGTTCCACCGTAAATACACCTGTTTCAGTAAATATATCAACAAATTCAGCTAGCCTTTTCTCTTTTATCTTTGGAAATAATGATTGCATCTCCTCCAAAAAAGCTTGAGGATCATCCTTATATTCAGGAGGAATTGCATGGGCTCCTAAGAAAGTCGACACAAGATCAATCGGGTGCTTTTCATTTAAAGCCTTTACTACCTCAAGCTGTTTTAACTCTGTATCCCGGTTTAATCCATAGCCGCTCTTTGCTTCTACTGTGGTCATTCCATACATGAGCATGCGATCAAGATGAAAGCATGCTTTATCGTATAATTCTTCAAACGCAGCCTCTCTCGTGGCACGGACGGTCGATAGAATCCCCCCGCCCTGCTTCAATATTTCCAAGTAGTCGACGCCTTGCTGCTTAAGAGCCATCTCCTTCTCTCTTGAGCCGCCAAAAACCAGATGTGTATGTGCTTCAACAAGACCTGGTGTCACCAGTTTATTCTCGGCATCAATCGTTTTTTCCGCATCAAGCGAGACTGCATCCTTTGTCTTTCCAATCCAGGCAACTTTCCCTTCCTTGATTGCAAGAGCTGCATCCGTTATAACTTTTAACCGATTCATCGCTGCACCTTTTACGGGTCCAGCCTGATCCATAGGTAATAATTCACCAATGTTAATAATTAGTGCATCATATTTCATGCTTCTTCCCCTTTCTGTTCGCGCATTGGAATCACAATCTGATTTTCCTCAGCAAATGTGACTGCTTGTTCATAGCCAGCATCAGCATGACGGATGACTCCCATCCCTGGGTCTGTTGTTAATACCCGCTCTAATCTTTCTTCAGCTAGATCTGTGCCATCCGCAACAGCTACCATCCCCGCATGAAGGGAATATCCCATTCCAACTCCGCCGCCATGGTGAAAGGATATCCAAGATCCGCCAGCCGCAGTATTTATCAAGGCATTTAGCACTGCCCAATCAGCAACAGCGTCACTTCCATCTTTCATTGCCTCTGTTTCCCGATTTGGAGAAGCAACAGAACCACTATCTAAGTGGTCACGCCCAATTACAATCGGGGCTTTCAGTTCACCCTTACGAACCAATTCATTGATTGCCAGGCCCATCCGCTTTCTTTCTCCATAGCCGAGCCAGCAAATTCTTGCAGGCAGTCCTTGGAATGCAACCTGCTTTTGTGCCATGTCAATCCAGCGAATCAATGCTTTATTTCCTGGAAAAAGCTCTTTAATTAATGCATCTGTTCTATAAATGTCCTCTGGATCGCCAGATAATGCTGCCCAGCGAAATGGTCCCTTTCCCTCTGTGAAAAGCGGCCGGATAAAAGCTGGAACAAATCCGGGAAATTCAAAAGCTGCTGTTAATCCCTCGTCAAAAGCAACCTGTCGAATATTATTGCCATAATCAAAAACGATTGCTCCCTTCCGCTGAAAACGCAGCATTGCATCCACATGCAGGAACATGCTTTCCTTCGACTTTTGCACGTAAAGCGCTGCATCCTGTTTACGAAGTACAGCAGCTTGTTCTGCAGAATAACCAATTGGAATATAGCCATTTAAAGGATCATGTGCTGATGTTTGATCTGTAACAATATCAATAGGTATATCCTGTTTTAAAAGCTCTTGATGGACCTCTGCCGCATTTCCATGCAGGGCGATTGACAGTGGCTTTCCTTTTTCTTTTGCATCCAAGGCCAGGTGGATTGCTTCCGCCATATCGTCCGTCTGTACATCACAATATTTTGTCTCTATTCGCTTGGCAATCCGAGTTTGATCTGCCTCAACTGCAATCACAATTCCCTCATTCATTGTCACTGCAAGCGGCTGCGCACCTCCCATCCCACCAAGACCAGCTGTTAATGTAATGGTTGATTTTAATGAACCAGAAAAATGTTTTTTCGCCAAGGCAGCAAATGTCTCATATGTCCCTTGCAGAATCCCTTGAGTCCCAATATAAATCCAGCTGCCTGCTGTCATTTGCCCATACATCATCAATCCTTTCTTATCCAGCTCATGGAAATGCTCCCAATTTGCCCATTTAGGTACAAGCAGAGAATTTGCAATCAGAGCTCTCGGTGCCCTTTCATGTGTTTTGAAGACACCGACAGGCTTGCCGGATTGAATCAGCATTGTTTCATCATTTTCAAGCTCACGCAGTGTTGCAACAATCCGGTCAAATGCTTCCCAGCTTCTTGCCGCTTTGCCAATACCGCCGTAGACGACAAGCTCCTCCGGTTTCTCTGCGACCTCTGGATCAAGATTGTTATACAGCATGCGTAAAATTGCTTCCTGTTCCCAGCCCTTACATTCGAGTGCCAAGCCCTTTTTCGCTGTTACTTTTCTCATTTTTTCCTTCCCCGCCTTCATCGTATTTTTGACGCACATCCGTTTCTCTTGCATCCTTTAACCAGCTTGCTGCTCGTTCTATATCTTTTGAAAAAATACGATCCTTCGTAATACTGGGAATAACCTTCCTCGCCTTGTCATAGAAATCTCTTGTTGGATCTGCCATTCTTTCGATTCCTCGAAATTCGCAGGCTTGCAGGGCACAAATCAATTCCACTGCGATGACTCTTCTTGTATTTTCCAGCATTTTTAATGCATGCCGGGCAGCGATTGTTCCCATGCTTACATGGTCTTCTTGATTTGCAGAAGAAGGTATGGAATCAACACTCGCTGGATGTGCCAATGTTTTATTTTCCGAAACGAGCGATGCGGCACTATATTGCATAATCATTGCCCCCGATTCCAGTCCAGGATTGGGGCTTAGAAAAGCTGGCAAATCATTTAACTGTGGATTTACCAAACGTTCAATTCGCCGTTCCGATATATTAGCAGTCTCTGCGATGCCCAGTTTGATAAAATCCATTGCAAAAGCAATCGGCTCCCCATGAAAATTACCGCCTGAAATAACCTTTTTCTCTTCAAGAAACAGCAGCGGATTATCCGTAACGGCATTCATTTCAATCTCCAGCTTTTCCTTTGCATAGTGAACAGTTTGCCAGCATGCGCCAAGCACTTGCGGAATACACCGTAAAGAATAGGCATCCTGCACGCGCTTTTCTCCCTGTCTTGTCGTTAATCCGCTTCCTGAAAGATAGCCGCGCAAACGTGCAGCGGTTGCAATTTGTTCCTGATGACCACGAACACGATGAAGGTCCTGATCAAATGCTTCAATTACTCCTTGCAAACCTTCAAATGTCATGGCCGCAATAAGTTCACTTTGATAGAGAAGCTTCTCCGTCTCTAAGTAAAGTACTGCCCCAACTGCTGTCATTGCTTGTGTGCCATTTATCAGTGCCAGCCCTTCTTTTGGCTTCAACTGAAGCGGCTTTATCTTTTCAGCTTCCAAAGCTTCGTTTGCCCAACAGCATTTCCCTTTATAGAAAACTTCTCCCTCACCTATAAGCGTCAGTGCCAAATGGGATAATGGCGCAAGATCCCCACTTGCTCCAAGTGAGCCTTGTTCCGGCACTACTGGATGAATCTCTGCGTTTAAAAAGTCGATAAGCTGTTGAATCAGCTCTAGCCGCACTCCCGAGTAACCCCGCGCCAGTGCATTTGCCCGAAGCAGAAGCATTGCCCTGCTAATCGTTTCTGAGAAGGGTTCACCAATTCCACAGGCATGCGAATGCAATAGATTGAGCTGCAGATTCTCTAAGTCATCATCTTGAATAATAATATTGCTGAACTTCCCAAACCCCGTATTAATGCCATACATGATTTGCTTTTCTTTAATCAGCTGTTCTACAAGCTTGCGATTCTCCGCTACTCTCGCTGCTGCCCCCTTTTCCAGCTCCACCTTTTCCTTTTCAAAAACAATCCGGTTTACCTTTTCCATTGTTAGAGAATTTCCAGTCAAAATTGCCATCGTGCACCTCCACGGCATCACTTTACTAAAGTAAAGCGAGCAAAGTAAAAGGAGGCAGGTTTTTAAACCATGCCTCCGCGCTATCCATTTTATTTAGTTGCAATAAATGACTTTTCATAGGAACACCCCATTACATCCTTTCCTAAAAACAAGTGTATTTCTCTGAATATTCTCCCTTAATTGTAAACGCTTTCTTTATTGAAAGCAAGTAAAAAAACTCTGCATTCTTTAATAAGAATAGCAGAGCCTGATTGATTTATTTATCCCAAATATAATCTGAGCCAATTTCTTGTGCAAAGGATTTAGAATTTCTTCTCCGTTTCCCGCGTTGTTCTGCACGTTCTGGTGCAGTTTCATGCAAGGTTTTTTCGTATTCTGTTTCCGGATAAACCGGCGGGACTGGCGTTGGTCTGCCATTCTCATCAATTGCCACAAAAGTTAAGAAGGCCGTATTACAAACTCCTCTTTCTTCCGTAACAAGATTTTCCGTAATTACTTTGACGAAAATCTCCATTGATGTGTTCCTTGTCCAGGTGACAAAGGCCTCAATCAGAATCGCATCTCCAGCCTTTACAGGTGTCAAAAAGTCGACAGAGTCGATAGATGCCGTCACAACTGGCTTACGACAATGCTTTACAGCTGCGATTGCTGCAAGATCATCAATATGTGCAAGCAGTGTCCCCCCAAATAATGTCCCATGAATATTCGTATCTGGTGGATGAACATGAGTTGTTTTAACTGATAGTGAATTTGAACATGGTTTTGCTTTCATAATGTCCTCCTAATAACTTCTGCTTCTATTCAAGTTATAATACTGGTGATAATAACCTTGAAATGGATTCTTTAAAACGGATTCCCAATGAACGTCTATCATACAGCTTTTTCGTCATTTGAGTAGCGTGCTCCATATCCTCGTGGAACGCCTGCTCCAGCTCTTTTGTAATTTCTTTATCATAAATAAATGCATTAACTTCAAAATTCAATCTGAAGCTGCGTACATCGATATTGGCTGTTCCAACTGTAGCAACCTTTCCATCCACGATCATCGTCTTCGCATGCAAGAAGCCATTTTGATAAATATAGACTTCCCCGCCTGCCTGCAATAAATCTCCACTATAAGAAAGTGTTGCCCAATATACAAATGGATGGTCCGGCTTATTCGGAATCATTACCTTCACATGCACTCCGGAAAGAGCCGCTGTTCTTAAGGCATCACGCACACTCTCGTCTGGAATAAAATAAGGTGTCTGAATATAAATGTAATCCTTCGCTTCAAGAATCATCTTAATATAACCCGTTTTTATCTGTTCCAGTTCCTGGTCAGGTCCACTTGAAACAATCTGTATTCCTGCATCCCCAGCAGCCTCTGCCTGATAGAAGCGATCCTCATAATGAATCTCCTGCTTTGATGCCTGGTTCCAATCAAGAATAAACCTTGTCTGCATGTTTTCCACAGCAGAGCCCCTTACACGAAGATGCGTATCACGCCAATATCCGAACTTCTTATTTTTCCCAAGATATTCATCACCAATATTAAAGCCGCCGATGTAACCGATTTTACTGTCAATGATCGCCAGCTTGCGATGGTTTCGATAGTTAATTTTAAAGTTAAAGATCTTTGCTGGAAAGAATGCTTCAACCTCAACACCTGATGCACGCAATCGTTTAATATATTTTTTGCTCAGGCTGCGCGACCCCATTGCATCGTATAGAAAACGAACGGTAACACCTTCGTTTGCCTTTTTAATTAAGACATCTGCAAGCTTTGTCCCCAGTTCATCGTCACGTACAATATAATAAACTAAATGAATATGATCCTTGGCTCGCCGCATATCCTGCAGAAGACGGTCAAATTTTTCCTTGCCATCCAGGAAAACTTCTATCGCATTATCCTGTGAAAACAGGGATGCATCTGTCCGCAGATTTAGATAAATTAAACTGTTATATCGAGCTATATCGGAATCCTGGTATTCCAGTTCATCTGTTTCAATCGCTCTTAACTGTGACTGTACGGCAGCCTTCAATCCCAGACGGCTTTTCGAATCCCAAACAAAGATTCTCCGCTTACTGATTGGTTTCCCAAATATTAGATACAAAAAGAAGCCGAGGATTGGGATGAATAATAATACCATTAACCACGCCCATGTAGAAGACGCATTTTTTCGTTCCAGGAAAATAATGGAAACACCTAATATGAGATTTAGTAATACAATTAAGCTTACTAAGATTGTATATATACCCATTTGCTCGCCCTCTTCATCTGTCGTTCTATATATTAATATAGCATAATCTGCACGGAAGTTGAATTTGCTGGAAGCTCAACTCGTGTATATTTTTAATACCCTAATTTCCCCGCAAAGAAAACAAAGACCCGCTTTTATCGTTATAAACTGCTGAGAACCTTCATTAAGCGTAACCTCAAATGAATAGAATACCCGCAGACCGGACACGGAAAGCGAGGAGTATTGGACTGTGAACCTCCAGTGGAGAAAGTAAGACAGCGTGACCACTATTACTCTGATTTAAAGTAATCTGCACGCTGCTTTTAATATTGTGTAATAATAAAAGCATCTTATTCTGTGCAGTTATACAGAATAAGATGCTTGTTTATTTTGTATGTCAGATTTGGTTTAGTGCTTGTTCCAAGTCCTGCCAAATATCTTCCCATGCTTCAAGACCAACAGACAGTCGGATAAGCTGATCGGTAATTCCCATTTCGAGGCGGGCAGCTTCAGGGATAACAGCATGTGTCATCGTCGCCGGGTGCTCGATTAATGTTTCTGCATCTCCCAAGCTGACTGCTACTTTAATAAATTGAAGCTTATTCATCAAGTTTTGCGCATCCTGCTTGCTGCCTTTTACTTCAAAGGAAATCATGCCACCTGAAGCCTTCATTTGCTGATTGGCAATTACATAATTCGAATGATTTACATCCCCGGGGAAGTAGATTTTATCTGCCTTTGGATGTGATTTTAGCTTGCTGAAAATTTCTTTGGCATTATCACAATGCCGGTCCATTCGAATCGGCAATGTTTTCAAACCACGGATTAAGAGCCATGCATCAAATGGAGAGATAATGCCGCCAATATCCTTTTGCGTAGTCATGGCTACCGAATCAAGGAAATCCTTTTTCCCTGCAACAAGGCCAGCGATTACATCCCCATGCCCGCCAATATATTTTGTAGCACTATGAATCACTACATCACAGCCCAAATCTAAGGGGCGCTGCAAATACGGTGTACAAAATGTATTATCTACAACAACAGGGATATTATATTCCTTTGCAACTTCTGCAACCATTTTTAAATCAATTACCTGCATCGTCGGATTAATCGGTGTTTCTACATAGATAACACTTGTTTCCGGTTTTATGTATGAACGGATTTCCTCCCTGGAGTCCAGCATGGAAAAATCAGAAGCAATATTATATTTTTCTTTCATCATCATGAATAAACCATAGGTGCAGCCATATAAACCTGAAGAACATAAAACATGATCATTTGCCTTTGTCAGGGCAATTAAGACAGCGGATACTGCCGCCATTCCCGAACCAAAGGCCAAACCACGCTCAGCGTTTTCCAGTGCCGCAATTCGTTCTTCCAAAACGTTGACAGTGGGATTGCCAAGACGTGAATAAATATAGCCTGTTTCCTCACCGGCAAAACGCTTTTCTCCTTGTTCTGCAGAATCAAAAACATAGGTAGAAGTTTGAAACAGCGGTACAGATAAACTGCCAAGCATTTCCTTCGCATCATAGCCCTCATGAATTACAGCAGTTTCAAATCTATTATATTTTTTAGTCATCCTCTTTCTCCCCTCTTTCTTATACTCTCTAAAAAGAACGAGGCAGTTGTGCATCATAGCTGTCACTCCAAGTATATGCACAGATGCCCGCTTGCGATTCCTTCCTTTTAGCAGCACCCCTTTGTTCTAGCATACTTGAAACCTTTTTATTTTGAAAGCGTTTTCTTATGTTAATCTTTTTTATGTATTGAAATTTATTTGCATTTTCTAAAAATACCTTCTACTATTATTCTAATGTACACGGAAGGAGTCTTGGATAATGAAGACAATGGATGTAAAAATCGGCAGTCTATATACATTTAGTGCCTACTTGCTATGGGGATTTTTAACAATTTACTGGAAGGCACTTGGACATGTTTCTGCAATGGAAATTCTCGCACATCGTATTGTCTGGTCCTTCGTTTTCATGATTATTTTACTGCTTTGCATGAAACAATTTGATTCTTTTATACAGGAATTACGCAAGCTGATGCATCAGCCAAAGAATCTGCTTGGCATTTCAGCTGCAACCCTTCTCATTTCTGCTAATTGGTTTCTATTTATCTGGGCAGTTTCAAATAACCATGTATTGCAAGCAAGTCTTGGCTATTATATTAATCCGTTAGTCAGTATTTTATTGGGCATTGTTGTACTCCATGAAAAGGTTACTTTCAGACAAGGAACCGCTTTTGGACTCGCAGCTATTGGTGTAATTTATCTTACTCTGAGCAGTGGGGTTTTCCCATGGATTTCTATCGTGCTCGCAGTTACTTTTGCTTCTTATGGATTGCTGAAGAAAAAAATCAATCTTTCAGCGTCACATGGCTTAACAATTGAAACAATGCTTATTGCGCCATTTGCTGGCATTTATCTTCTTTCTCTTCGTGAGCCTGCTTTTCGTTTCAGTCCGTTTGCAATGTCAGACAATCTCTTGCTGATTGGAGGCGGAATTGTTACTGCTATCCCATTGCTGTTATTTTCGATTGGTGCAAAGGCCATCCCTTTATCGATGGTTGGCATTCTCCAATTTATTACACCAACGATTATGCTTCTATTAGGGGTATTTGTTTATCAGGAAGCTTTTTCAATCACAAATCTAATTGCATTCATTTTTATTTGGTCTGCTCTATTTTTATATCTAAGCACTGTTTATTATCGTCCTGCCCACAGGACTAAGCAGCGGATCAATCATTAATATTACTAAAATACTGGAACAATTTTAAAAAGACTGAAAAGTGGGTTGACATTTCATCCTGCGACAAGATATAATCGTCAGTAATTTAAAAAGGATTTCGTATGACCCATAAATCCTTTATATAGTTATCTCTTATCAAGAGTGGCGGAGGGAATAGGCCCGATGAAGCCCGGCAACCTTGAAGCAAGCTTTTTTTGCTTTTAATGGTGCTACATCCTACAGATCATACCAGATCTGGAAGATAAGAGGAGGACCAGTATAAACATACACCCTCTTCTTAGGAAGAGGGTTTTTTGTATTATTAAAAGCTCTCTTCATAAAAAGTTACTTCACCAAAAATAAGGAGGAATTTTTCATGTCAGAATTTCAGTTTTCCAGTCCAGAAACAGTATCACTTCACGGAGGTCAGCAGCCAGATTCAGCAACTGGGGCAAGAGCTTTGCCAATCTACGAAACTACCGCATATGTTTTCCGGGATACGGAGCATGCACAAAATCTTTTTGGTTTAACAGAACCAGGCAATATTTACACACGCATCACGAACCCGACTGTTGATGCATTTGAACAGCGTATTGCGGAACTTGAAGATGGTGTTGCCGCAGTAGCAACTTCCTCGGGAATGGCAGCAATCACATTCGCTATTCTAAATATCGCTCAAGCTGGGGATGAAATCATTGCCGACAGCAATTTATACGGTGGAACGTATAATCTGTTCTTAAATACACTTCCAAAATACGGCATCACCTTTAAATTAGTTGACGGAACAGATCCAGAAAATTTCCGTGCAGCAATTACAGATAAAACAAAAGCTATTTTTGGTGAGACAATTACAAATCCAAGTTTACATGTTTTTGATATTGAAGCTGTGGCAGAAATTGCGCATGAAAATGGAGTTCCTTTAATTATCGACAATACATTTGCAACACCACATGTCACAAAGCCAATCAGCTGGGGAGCAGACGTCGTCGTTCATTCAGCAACAAAATGGATTGGCGGGCATGGAACAACAATTGGCGGAGTTGTTATCGATGGCGGACGCTTTAATTGGGATAATCCGCGTTTCCCTGAATTCTCTGCGCCAGACAAAAGCTATAATGGACTAAAGTATATTGATGTTGGGCCAGCAGCATATGCAACAAAGCTTCGGGTTCAGCTTTTGCGGGATATTGGCGCATCCTTGAGTCCGAAAAGCGCATTCACCTTCATTCAGGGGCTGGAAACACTCCCAGTAAGAGTGGAACGCCATCTGAAGAATACGAAAGAAGTCGCAGCATACTTAAAAGGCCACCCAGCAATTGAATGGGTAAACTATCCGGGATTGGAAGAACATCCATCCAGCGCACTTGCCAAGAAATACTTAAAACATGGGGCCGGATCCGTTATTACATTCGGCATCAAAGGCGGACGCGAGGCTGGACAAAAAGTAATTGATCATATCAAGCTATGGTCTCATGTCGCTAACGTTGGGGATGCTAAATCATTAATTATCCATCCAGCCTCTACCACACATCAGCAGCTGAATGCGGAAGATTTGCAAAAGAGCGGGACAACAGAAGAACTGATTCGTTTATCCATCGGTCTTGAAGCACCGAAAGATATTTTAAGAGATCTTGACCAAGCAATTGCAAAAGCAACTGGTGAAGCACCACAGCTTAAAACAACTGAAGCAGATGTGATTGATTGGCTTCTGCACTCACCATTTGATCGCAGTGAAGGTTTGAGAAAGAAAACAATCGCAAGCAAGGGACTTCCAGAAGAAACAAAGAAAAAGCTTGAAAGCTATGGTTTCCAAGTTATTTCCATTGGAGAAAACGAAACTGTACAAAAATTGACCGATATTCCTGAGGCACTTGATGTATTATTGATTCATAATGAAGCTTTGCCGCCTGCAACAATTGAAGAGCTGATTAATAAGGAAAGCAAAGTTCTCTGGATAACAAATTACGGCAATGACACATTAGTCGAGCATGCCGAAGCTGCAGGTATTTATATTGTAAAAAATAAAGATATTGTCGAAGAATTAAACCGTGTTCGTGGTAACGAAAAAGAAAGAATTGCAATAGAAATATAAAATAGCAGTATAAAGAAACGAGTGCAGCATGCATTCGTTTCTTTATTTCCCCTTTTTTTCCTTCTTCCCGTTCTGTTCCCGAGTTTAAGTTTCACTTTTTGTGATTACAATATTAGGGTAAACATTTTATGGTGACAAAACTGCTAGACATTTCTATACTAGAACTAGACTTAATATAGGTGTGATATAGATGAGGAGAAAAATATTTATTGCGATTTCCTTACTAACCGTGCTAGCAGCTGGGGTTATCTTTATGATAAGCAAGCAAAGTAAACCACTGGATCAGCCGTTAATCCCTCCAGAGGATGAGCACGAAGTAATGGTTGATGAATATGATATGAATGAAGATGAAACGATAGAGTCACAGGATGAAGATGAAAACGAAGAGAACGATAATAATTTTACTGATAGAATTTCAACAGCTATTCAGTCAACAATCAGTAAAGTCTTTCATCAGGAAGTAAATATTGTCGCAATCGGTGACTCTCTGACTCATGGTGTTGGAGATGCGAGCAGCGGCGGTGGCTATGTTGGCATTCTTGAGAGGTCCATTAATCAGAAGAAACAGGTCGCCACCTTTGAAAACTTCGGTGTGCCTGGGAATCGTACAGACCAGCTTTTAAAAAGGCTGGAACAAAAGGAAATTCAGGATGCCCTTGAAGAAGCAGACCTTGTGTTGGTTACTATTGGTGCAAATGATATTATGGAAGTTGCAAAAAGAAATATTACAAACCTGGAATTGGAAGATTTCGTTGCAGAACAAAAGTATTATGAAATGCGGCTGGGGGAAATCTTAGAGAAAATCCAGTCATACAATCCGAATGCCGAGATTTATCTGCTTGGTATTTATAATCCGTTCGAAAAATACTTCGGTGATATTGCTGAACTTAATATGATTGTTGATGCCTGGAATGATACAAGCAACTCAATTACACTGGAAATGGAGAATATTACTTTCGTTCCAGTAATAGATTTATTTAATGAAAGCGAAGAAAATATCTTTGCAGACGATAATTTCCATCCAAACTATCATGGCTATTATTTAATTGCAGAACGTGTTTTAGAATATATTTCAAATGACGAAGGATGACAAGACTATGTCAAGAGCCGAAAAAAATAGAGTGGCTGTAAAACCATGGCGCAAACGCTTTTTTATGCTATTGATTTTTAATATTGCTGTTGTTTTAGTATTAATCAGTTTGATTTTCTGGCCTGTTGCAGATTCAGACGTAAAACGTTATCCCATTGATTTGGAGCAAGCGAGTTCGGAATTCATCGTCCGTACATCGAAGCAAAATTTAAATAGCCTTATCAATGCATATATTAAGCAATTCACTGCCGGAACGGAACACCAATACCGGATTGAACTTGAAGAGGATGTCCATCTGATTGGAGAATTGCCCGTCTTTTCAACAACCGTTCCTTTATCTGTTCACTTCGAACCACTCGTTGTTGAAAATGGGGATATTATTTTGCAGCTGCGTTCCATTTCACTTGGACTTTTAGAATTGCCTAACCAAAAGATCATGGAATACCTTGGAAAATATTTACCAATGCCGGAGTGGGTTACTGTCAATCCGAAAGAAGAAGAAGTTTATATTGCGGTTACCGAGATGGATATAAAAAGTAACTTAAAGGTAGCAATTCAAACAATTGACCTTGAAGCAAATAATCTGGCATTTAAGTTTCGTGTCCCCTATGAAACGCTGGGAATTGACGCTTACGAGCCGATTCAATAAAGAGCAATATCTTGAAGAATAAAACTGACCGATTTAAAAGAGAGTTAATCCTGCTGCGCGTTGCAGTCGGTTAACTCTCTTTCTCATTCCGCCTTTTTCGCATTTAAAAAACATCCCCCATTCTATTCCCAACACGTATGAAAGATGGCATCAGGATCGTGTTTTTTTAAGATTTCCCAGCGCAATGCCTCTCCTTGGAATAAGATGCTGGATGGTGCCTCCATTCAAGATCTGAAAAATCAAATTTTACAGCAATTTGTGATAAGATAAAGTTAAATGGAAAGGGGGTTTTCTCTTGAAACGCAGGGTAGTAATTACAGGTACAGGTGTCATCTCCCCTCTCGGAAATGATGCAGAAACACTCTGGAACAATGTAAAGGCCGGGAATTCAGGCATTAAACAGCTTCAAACAGAGGACTTTGAAGACATCCAAACAAAAATCGCTGGATTTATTGATGACTTTCGAGGGGAAGAGTATCTCGATGCAAAAGAAATAAAAAGATATGATCCATTTACACAATACGGCTTCGCCGCTGCAATGCAAGCATTGAAACAGGCGAATCTAGATTTAAATAAGGCAGATAAGGACCGGATTGGCATTTATATCGGTTCTGGAGCCGGTGGTCTTGGAACGATATTGGAAAATCATAAACTATTGCTTGAAAAAGGCGCTAGACGTGTTTCACCATTTTTCATTCCCACATCGATTAACAATATGGTTTCTGGCCTGCTCTCCATTAAGACTGGTTTTCGCGGACCTAGTTTCTCTACCGTTTCTGCTTGTGCTACAAGTAATCACTCAATTGGTGAAGCCTATTTAAATATCGCACATGGATACACGGATGCAATCTTAGCTGGCGGTGCTGAGGCAACAATTAATCCGCTATATTTTGCCGGTTTTTCTAAAATGCGAGCAATGTCGGTACAAAATGATAAACCTCAACAAGCTTCTCGTCCATTTGATTTACATCGTGATGGTTTTGTCATGTCTGAGGGTGCTGGTGTCCTGTTTTTGGAAGAATATGAGCATGCAAAGCGACGCGGCGCGACAATACTCGGTGAAATTACTGGCTATGGCAGTACAACAGACGCACATCATATTACAGCGCCAGATTATCAAGGGGCAGCAAAAGCAATGCAGCTTGCAATCGAGCGGGCGGGAATTAAACCCGAGGATGTCGATTATATTAATGCACATGGGACAAGCACACCAGCTGGGGATATTTCTGAAACAAAGGCAATCAAAACTGTTTTCAAAGAGCATGCCTATCAAGTAAAAGTAAGTTCAACGAAATCAATGACAGGCCATTTATTTGGCGCTGCTGGGGCAATTGAAGCAATTATCACCTTAAAAAGCTTACAAGACGGCATCTATCCGCCAACAATTAATTTAGAAAATCCTGACCCGGAGTGCGATCTCGATTATGTTGCAAATCAAGCTGTTGAAGGAAATATCAAAATAGCATTATCGAACGGTTTCGGATTTGGCGGGCACAATGCAGTAATTGCCTTTAAAAAATGTGAATGACTTTTTAAAATTCAGAGGGGGAAACAACAATGAATTCAACCAAGCAAATCACACTGCAGCAAAGTGTATCTGAAAGAAGAAAAGCACTGGAAAGCCGTTTTCCAGTCTGGCCAAGGGATACAGTTGCAGGTCACTTCGCAAAAGCCTGTACAGCATATAAAGATCGGCCATACCTCTACATAGATGAAGAAATATTTACATATAAAGATATCTGGGACCAAGCAGTTCAATATGCGAAAGCTTTTATCAAGCTCGGTGTAAAGAGGCGTGACCATGTAGCAACTTTCATGGAAAATGATGCAGCCTTTCCATCTTTAATGATCGCATCCTCTCTAGTCGGTGCAGTATTGATTCCAATTAATTCGATGCTGAAGAAAGATGAACTGAACTATATTGTTTCACAATCTGATACACAATATTTAATTTTCCAGCAAACGAATAAAGAAAAACATCATAATAACATGCTCTCCGAATTACTTGTTGAATCTGATTTAAATAAGCTTGAGAAGATTATTTGTATCAACAACACTGAAACAGATGCTGTAAATGAACAATTTCTATTATGGGATGATTTTTTAGAAGCAGGCAGTACTGTTGCTGACCATGAGCTCGACAAGAGGCAAAAGGAGTCCAGCTACCCGGATGAAGTTGCAATTATTATGTATACTTCCGGCTCAACTGGAAGCCCAAAAGGTGTAATGCTGACAGATGATATGCTATTGCGTGCAGCCTATGGCACTGTGTTAAGCCGCGCCATTGAGGATGGCCGCGTAACATTTGCCCCGCTCCCCTTCTACCATTGCTTTGCAATAATAGAAGCGATTTTTGCAATGTCATTTGTCGGTGGATCATTTATCTCAGCATTCGCAGCCTCTCCACTCACTTCCTTGCAATTAATGGAGAAATATAAGGCGAATGATTATCTATGCGTGCCAACAACATTAGTCCCATTATTAAACCATCCACGTGTCAGTGAATTTGATTTATCAAATCTTTTCGCAATGTGGTGTGGAGCAGCCCCTGCCCCTATTCCAGTTTGGCAGAAGGCAATTGATGTCTTAGAATTAACAGAAGTTATTACTGGTTACGGTCAAACAGAGGTATCTTCATCTGGTGTGACAACAGAGATTGGTGACAGCTTAGAGCGCATCTCTACAAGAGTTGGCCGGCCGAAACTGAATGGTATCAGCGGCCTTGCAGAATTTCAGGGCAGCTCTGTTCAATATCAGACGATTGATCCAGATACTGGTGCTTCCTTGCCAGCCGGATCCATTGGCGAACTTGCAGTTAGAGGGAATACCGTTACACATGGTTATTATAGAAAACCGGAAGAAACAGCGAAAGCAATTGATAAGGACGGCTGGCTCCGTACTGGGGATGTTGGAAGGATTGATGAGGACGGCTACCTGCAAATTCTAGGAAGAAGTAAAGAAATTTATAAGGTTTCTGGCGAATTAGTATCGCCCCGCGAAGTAGAAATTGTTATTTCACGGCATCCCGCAGTCAGTCAGGTAAGCGTTATCGGTGTGCCCGATACACGGACAACTGAGATTGGAGCGGCTTTTATCGAATTATTAGATGGAGAAGATTGCACTCGAAAAGATGTGATTGAATGGTGTTCTTCCCGCTTGGCACGATTTAAAATACCGCGTCATGTCTGGTTTATCGAAGCAGCTGAATGGCCAATGACAAGCACAGGAAAAATACAGAAATTCCGCTTAAAAGAATTAGCAGATGAAATGATAACAAAGAAATAAATCAATACTGGTACAACTGGGGGAATAATCATGACAGCAGCCTGGCATCGGAAAATAATGCGTGTCCAATATAAGGACACAGATCAAATGGGAATTGTCCATCACGGAAATTATATTAACTGGTTTGAAGTCGGCCGGACCGAATGGATGAGACATCATGGGATGAGCTATCATAAAATGGAAGAATTGGGTCTCCTTCTTCCAGTAATGGATGTCAATGCAACCTATAAAAAATCTGCTCATTTTGATGATTGTGTTGCCATTTTTACTAAAGCAGCGAACTGCTCTCCTGTTCGTTTGGAATTCCAGTATGAGGCAAGGAGAATCAGTGAAGCGACTTATAATCAACTGGATGGGTCTGTGTCTGAGCCAAACGGGGAACTACTCGCAAAAGGTACAACAAAGCATATGTGGGTAAATCCAGAATGGAAGCCAGTCAGATTAAATAAAACCGCACCTGAGGTATATGCAATTCTTGAAAATCTAAATTAAATACCATTAAAAATGCTCTGAAAAAGTCAGAGCTTTTTTAATTACAACTTTGTCTGCCTCCCTGTGTTTCCCCAAGCTTAGTTTCTCTTCACTGGAGTTCAGTTCCAAACACCTCCTTCAGGCAGGTTAGCTTCTCATGCTCTCTGCCTTGGAGAGACTGCTCCAGTTAAAACTTGAGCTATAACTTAATCTTTCTGATTATTTTTTCCAAAAGCGGGCATTCTAAAAGTGGAAAATAATGAGGAATGAGGGATGAATAATGAGCAAAGAACCGAGAAATGAAGATTACCGGACACATAATGAAAATGAAGATACATTAACTACAAGACAAGGACATCCTGTTACAAACAACCAGAATCTCCGAACAATTGGGAACCGAGGACCTGCAGCACTCGAAAACTATGATTTCATTGAAAAAATCAGCCACTTTGACCGTGAAAAGGTTCCAGAAAGAATCGTACATGCACGCGGAGCTGGTGCACATGGTTACTTTGAAGCATATGGAACAGTTGGTGATGAGCCTGTTTCCACCTATACGAGAGCAAAGCTTTTCCAGGAAAAAGGCAAGCAAACGCCTGTCTTTGTCCGCTTTTCAACAGTTGTCCATGGTGTGCATTCCCCCGAGACAGTACGTGATCCTCGTGGATTTGCAGTGAAGTTTTACACAGAAGACGGGAACTGGGATTTAGTCGGGAACAATATTAAGATTTTCTTTATTCGCGATGCTATTAAATTTCCCGATATGATTCACGCCTTTCGTCCAGACCCTGTTACAAATATTCAAGACAGTGAAAGATTCTTTGATTTTTGTTCCAATTCACCAGAGTCCTTTCATATGGTGACTTTTATTTATTCGCCATGGGGAATCCCAGCAAACTATCGGATGATGCAAGGCTCTGGAGTGAATACCTATAAGTGGGTGAATGCGGAAGGGAAAGCAGTGCTTGTGAAATACCACTGGGAGCCGAAGCAAGGCATCAAAAACCTGACAACCAAAGAAGCACAGGACATTCAAGGAAAAAACTTCAACCATGCAACACAGGATCTATATGAAGCAATCGAAAACGGTGATTATCCAGAATGGGAATTGTTTGTGCAAATAATGGAGGATGGTCCGCATCCTGAATTAGACTTCGATCCGCTCGACGACACGAAACTATGGCCAGATGATCAATTCCCTTGGCATCCAATCGGCAAGATGGCGTTAAATAAAAATCCGGAAAATTATTTTAATGAAGTAGAGCAGGCTTCATTTGGTACAGGGGTATTGGTTGATGGACTAGACTTCTCTGATGATAAAATGCTTCAGGGTCGAACTTTCTCCTATTCTGACACCCAGCGTTATCGTACGGGAGCAAACCATTTACAGCTTCCGATAAATGCTGCCAAAAAGCGGGTCGCAACAAACCAAGAGGGCGGACAGCTGCGCTACTATAATGATAAAGCACCTGGCCAAAATCCACATGTAAACTATGAACCATCAAGCTTGGGCGGCCTAAAGGAAGCAGAACAAACCGGCAAGGAATACACCCCATATATTGAAGGGAACCTTGTTCGCGAATCAATTGACCGCAACAATAATACAAAACAAGCTGGAGAAACATATCGTAAGTTTGATCAATGGGAAAGAGACGAATTAATTTCCAATCTTGTCGGTGACCTGTCAACCTGCACAAAGGAAATACAGGATAAAATGATTGCATTGGCAGAAGACGCTGATGAGGAATATGGACGCAGGCTTCGTGAGGGACTTGCAGAAGCAAAGAAAACAAGCTCGACTGCAATGGAGACAGCCGAGGAAATGCATCCGCTTGGGGCACAGGATGCTGACAGGGCTGTAAAAGAAGCAGTTGATAAAGGGCATGATGCAGAGCCATATTAAAGCTCAAAGTTTGAACTCGCGGGTTTAGCTTTTAATCGATTTGATAAATCAAAGCGATAGACGAATTTTCTGATGCTAAACGGATGCGAGACAAAAGAAATAGAAATAAATTCAGAACAATATTTTCCAGTCACCAGCAGCCCGTTCACATTACACTTTCCGTGGGCGTGCTTGCTCCATGATGGATTTGGGTGCGATCGATCATATAAAAGCAGTCAAAAGTCTATTAAAAATCCGAACGAATTTGAAGCATCGTTCGGATTTAATCTATTCATATCTTCTAACAAAATTCAAAGATATAACTATAGGCATGTCAGCAGTTTCTATCAATCGCCAGTATTCGTTTTGCCCATCCTTCGCTTGTTTTAAACATCTTTTGCCACTCGCACTTGCTTTGAAATCAAGCCATGCTTTGGCGAAAATAAAAAACTAATCAGAAACACAAGACCAGTCGCAAATGCCATCGAGCCAGAGATCGATGTATCAATCCATTCTGCGATATAATAACCAGCAATTGCAGATATGACACCAAATGAACCACTTACTATCATCATAACTGACAGCTTATCTGTCCATAAATAGGCAGATGCCGCAGGAGTGATCAGCATCGCAACAACCATAATTGCTCCTACCGCATCAAATGAAGCAACTGTTGTAACAGAAACAAGCCCCATAAATAGATAATGCATAAGAAGAACTGGGATTCCAAGACTTGCTGCTAATGCAGGATCGAATGAAGTAATTTTCCATTCTTTATAAAAGGCAATGATGAAAAATAAAACAATAGCTAACACGAATAACAATAAGGCGGTTGCTTCTGGAATTTCCCCAATAAACGGCAATGAAATTGTATGAAAGGGAATAAATGTGATTTCTCCCATTAACGCATGCTGCACATCTAAATGTGCATTCCCAGCAGACGTTGCAATTAAAATAACTCCTATTGCGAAAAGCGTCGTAAAGACAATCCCCATCGCTGCATCGTGCTGGACCTGCAAGGTATGCAGCCACTGTACAAGAAAGGCGGTTAATACCCCTGCTAAAATCCCACCAATGAGCATTGCCGTCCCGCTTACTTCACGGGTTACAATAAAGGCGATGACAATTCCCAATAAAACCGTATGACTAATTGCATCTGCCATCATCGCTGTTTTCCGCAAGATGAGGAAAACACCAATAATGCCACAGGAAAGACCGACTAAAGCAGCTGTAAAAATAATCCACGCAGTATATGTCATGTTCTTCCCTCCCCCTGCTTGAATAGCTCCGTACGCTTCAGCTCTGACTTTTGCTGCAATTTAAATTGCAAATGGTTGATGAATATACCTTTTTCTTTTCCAAAAACGAGCGACAGCACGAATATAGCCGCCCCAACAACAACGATAAAAGGACCTGTTGGCAGCCCTTTCCCCAGGGCACTGATTAATGTTCCGCCAGCCCCCGCAATTCCGCCGAATAGAGCAGACAAAAGAAGCATCATCCAAAAGGATTGCGTCCAATAACGCGCACTGACCGCCGGAATAATGAGCAGTGCCGCCATTAAAATCACACCTACTGCCTGAATCCCGATTACAATCGTTGTTACAAGCACTGCAGTATATAACGTGTTCATCCCTTTAATCGAAAGGCCAATACCTTGTGCAAATTCCTGGTCAAACAAATATAATTTCCATTCTTTAAAACCAATAAAGACAATACAGACTACAATCATGGCTAAAACAAGCATCGTGATTACATCCGAACGAACCATCGCAGCCGCTTGCCCATAAATAAAGCTGTCCAGCCCACTCTGGTTTCCTCCAGCAGAGCGATTAGCTACTGTCAGCAGCATTACACCTAAGCCATAAAAGATTGCCAGCACCATACCCATCGCTGAATCTTCGGAGATTCTGCTTGAAGTTGTAATCCATTGAATAAAAAATGCACCAAGCAATGCACTAATCGCAGCACCAACGATAAGTGCAAGCAGATTTTTTTCGCCAACAATGAGAAATGCAAGAACAATTCCAGGCAATGCAGCATGGGAAAGTGCATCACTCATTAAATTTTGCTTTTTCCAATAGGCCATACAGCCAATTGTCCCAGCTGCAATCCCAAGGATCATCGTACTAAGCAGGACCCACCCTGTATTACTATTCCATAGAATGGACAGCATACGTACGCTCCTCTCCCATCCAGCGCATATTCCCTCCATAAGTCTCGGCAATATGTTCTTTGGTAAAAGTCTGCTCGGTTTTGCCATGTTTAATAATTGTACGATTTAATAATAAAACATGGTCAAAATAATCCTCTACAGTCTGCAAGTCATGGTGTACAACCATTACCGTTTTCCCGTCGGCTTTCAGTTCTTTTAATATTGTCATGATTGCACGCTCCGTAGCAGCATCCACTCCGGCTAGCGGTTCATCCATAAAGTAGAAGTCAGCATTCTGCACTAGTGCACGGGCTAAAAAAACACGTTGTTGCTGTCCTCCAGAAAGCTGGCTGATTTGCCTGCTGGCATAATCAGCCATCCCCATCTTTTCCAATGCCTCATATGCTTTCTCCTTATGCAAACGGGCAGGCCGTCTCAGCCAGCCAATCTGGCCATATAATCCCATCGTTACTACATCCAGTGCATCTGTGGGAAAATCCCAGTCAACGGATCCCCGCTGCGGCACATAGCCAATCCGCTTCTTTGCTTTACTAAATGGCAATCCAAAAAAGTGAACAGACCCTGTTAATGCGGGATGCAGATTTAGTATCGTTTTTAACAAGGTCGACTTCCCTGCCCCGTTCGGACCAACGATACCTGTTAACGAACCAGCATGCACTTCAAAATTAACATCAGAAAGTACGGTGTTTTTTCGGTATGAAGCAGATAAATTCTCCACCTGTAAAATTGGTGTTTCCATGTTACTCGGCACCTCCAGTCAATGCGTCATGTATCGTACCGATATTATGACGGTACATCCCTATATACGTTCCTTCCTTACTATCCGGTGCACCCATTGCATCAGAGAACAGCTCTCCTCCCAGGCCAACATCGACACCTTCACTCTGTGCACCTTCAATTACCGCTTCGATTGAGTTTGAGTTAATGCTGCTCTCAACAAAAATTGCTGGTACCTGATACGCTTTGATAATTTCTATCGTGTCATTAATATCCGAAATCCCAATCTCATCCTCTGTGCTCAAACCTTGAAGTCCAATCACGTCCATATCATGCATTCTGCCGAAATATCCAAATGCATCATGTGCAGTCACAAGCACACGTCCACTCTCCGGGATGTCCTTTAGCTTCTCTGCCTCTTCCCTTAATTCAGCTAATTCCGCAAAGTATGCTGCTTTATTTTCTTCAAAATAAGCTGCATCATCTGGGGAAAAAGCTATTAATTCCTCTACAGCTGCGTCAAGTGCCGCTTCCCATAAATCAATATCAAACCAGATATGCGGGTCAATTGCTCCATCCTCATCCTTTAATAGAACATCTTCGGATAGTGTATCTCCAATTGCAAGAACAGGTTTCGAGCCACTAATCGAATCGAACACCTTCACCATGTTGACTTCTAAATTCAAACCATTATAAAAAATAACCTCTGCTTCATCCACTTTCGCAATATCACTTTGCGTAGGATTGTATAAATGCGGATCAACAGACGGTCCCATCAAGCTTTCAACTTCCACAAGCTCTCCGCCAATTACGGATAATGGTTCTCCAATTTGAGCAATTGTAGTTAGAACCTTTATTTTACCCTCGGCTGAATCATCTTCTGACCCCGTTTCCGAATTACATGCAGCCAAAAGTAGTGCAACAACAACAAATGCCAAAACCCATATCTTTTTACCTAATCCTTTCATGTTGTCCCCTCCCTTTAGTTTTGCACATGGCAAACTTTATAATTGTTATGTCTAATTTATTCTTTTTATTAGCTAAAGTCAAGGATATTTTATAAAGCCTATTATTTTTACCTAGAGAAACATTAAACTTTATTTATCTGACAGTTTTCAAATTCAGCGACAAATCGGAAAAAAAGAATTAATATTAATAGTATGTTCCATACTGCATAAAAGGATTTCGACAAAAAACGTATCTATGCAACATCAACGCTTTAGGAGGATATCATGAATAAATTAAAAATGGGGATTATCGGAGTGGGTGGAATTGCTCAAGGGCGGCATATTCCAGCTTATCAGCAGCTTTCCGATACCGTAGAACTAACAGCTGTATATGATCTGAATTACGAGCGAGCAACTGAAGTCGCTGAAGAGAATAATATACCCTTCGTATTTAAAAATTATCAGGAATTATTCGCAGCAGTGGATGCAGTAACAATTTGTACACCAAATAAATTCCACGCAGAAATTGCCATCGCTGCCTTAGAGGCGAATGTTCATGTTTTATGTGAAAAGCCAATGGCAATGAATGTAGCGGAAGGTGAAGCAATGATTGCCGCTGCAAAAAAATCGGGAAAACTTTTATCCATTGCTTATCATTATCGCTTCCTGGAGTCTGCGATGCTGGCGAAAAAGGCTATGATTGATGTTGGCGATCCGCTCGTCACACGTATCCAGGCATTAAGAAGGAGAAAGGTCCCTGGCTGGGGAGTCTTTACAAACAAAGAACTGCAAGGTGGCGGGAGTCTAATTGACTTTGGTTGCCATTTCATTGACCTTGCACTTTGGCTGCTTGGCAGTCCAAAAACAATGAGCGTTGCTGGAAATACATATAATCGTTTAAGCAGAATGCCAAACCAGCCAAATGATTGGGGCGCTTTTGATCATAAAACCTTTGATGTAGATGATCATGTCACAGCTTATATCACGTTCGAAAATGGCGGTTCGATGTTATTTGAATGCTCATGGGCAGCTAATATCAAGGAAGATAAACAGCATTTGAGCATTTCAGGAACAGAAGGCGGAATAAACATCTTTCCTTTTGAATTTTACGAACCGCGGCATGGCAGCTTTTTTACTAGTGAAGTTGACGTGCAGGAAGACCATAATAAAGCTGGTTATCTCCAGGCAAAGAACTTTGTGGAGAGCTGCTTAGGAAAAACAGCCTTGGTTAATACTGCAGAACAGGCGCTGGAAGTTACTCGGATTATTGATATGATTTATCGGAGCAGTGAAGGAGATTCTCAGGGTAAAGTGGAGATTGATTTCTCTTAATGGAAAGCGAGGAGACCCTTTTTCGATCAATTGAATTTTATTAAAGTTCACAGCTGGAACGAATAGCAAAACAGTAAGCTTTAGCTTGCAGAAGCATGCACATATCCAGACAAAGGAAAAGGTCTCCAATCGCTCTTCGCGACTGAAGACCTTTTCAATTTACTTAGTTTGATTCTCTTTTTCTGCGATACAGTACGATTGCTGCTCCTAAACCTAATAATCCAATTCCTATCGCAAGGAGATTAAACATATCTGTAGCAGTTCTCGGCAATTTTTTGCCAGCAGCCTTCGAATCTGTTGATGTTTTATCTGCTTTTCCCGCTACAGCTTTGGTGCCCTCGTCTTTATCTGTTTCAGGATCCTTAGAACCTGTAACTGTTTCTTCAGCGACAAGCGTATTTGTAATGTTATACCCATCGATTGTTGCTTTATAGCCTTTTACCGCATCCTCACCAACCGTATAAGCAATTTCTTCTCCCGCATTATATTTCGGCAAGCCGGTAAAGCTGTATTTCCAGTTATCTTCCTCCGTTACCTCAACTGAGTCTGCCAGCTCACCATCTGCATACAGATTGACGGTGATTTTATCTGGTCGATGACCACTTTTATTATTGGCGTCTTTCCATATCTTGTCTCCGGCAATATCAATCGTTTCTGGAGTATAAGCATTTGTGATGATGATATTCCCATGATTTTCATCATTAACTGCTATTTTATATCCTGGTACTTCCGTCGTTTCAATTACGGAATAATTAATTACCTCTCCTGCTGCTTTTTCATCAAGCATTGTCCACGTATATGTCCAATCATTCTCTTCTGATAGTTCAACTGGGTCACCCTGCGCTTCCCCATCAGCAGTTAATTGCACTTCAATACTATCTGGACGGATACCATCTTGATTATTGGCATCATCCCAGTGCTTTGTTACCGTTACACTCGTTTTCCCTGGAGCATAATGGTTTGTAAGATCAGAACCATCTATTTCCGTTGTGTAATTTTCTGCCGTATTCTCAGTAACGGTATAAACAATTTCTTTACCAGCTGCATTCTTCGGCAGGTTTACAAAGCTGTACTCCCAGTTGTCTTCTTCCGTCACTTCAACTGAATCAACGAATGCTCCATCTGCTAAAAGATTCACTGTGATCGACTCAGGACGCACACCATCTTGGTTATTCGCATCATCCCATGTCTTTATTCCAGAAAATTCCGTCACTTCAGGGTCATATTTATTTGTAATCGTAAAGTCACTGATGATTGTCTCATAGCCTTCAACCGGTTCTTCTGTGATTGTATATTCAATTTCCTTACCATCTTTATATTTATACAGGTTTTTGAAACTGTACTGCCAATTATCTTCCGCAGATACTTCCGCTGTTTTCACTTGTTCACCATCTGCCAGGAGGTTGACGATAATGGATTTTGGACGGATGCCATCTTGGTCATCACCATCATCCCATGTTTTTATTACCGGGATATCTACTAACTCTGGCTTGTGGCTGTTTGTAATGTCAAAGCCATCAATCACAGTTTCATAGTTTTCTACAGGATCCTCCGTAATCGTATAATTGATTTGTTCCCCGTTCTTATATTTCGGCAGATTTGTGAAGCTATAGGTCCAGCCTGTTGCAGCAGTTACTTCCGCTGATTGCACAACTTCCCCATCTGCTAAGAGATTTACGGTAATTGACTCTGGACGAATCCCATCTCGGTTGCCTTCGTCTTCCCATACTTTTTTGCCGTTAACACTTGTCAGCTCACGTTGATTTTCTACTCTTATTAATATTGGCTCTTTTTCTTTTGCACCAACTTCCACGACATATCTTTCTTCACCCGGTTCATAACCAATTGGCACTTCTGTTTCCACCAGGTAGTAGGTGCCTGCTTCTTGCAAGTTTTCAAAACGAATCTTTCCAGCTTCATCTGTTGTTTGGGCAGCTATTAATTCATCACTAGAGTTATATAATTCGAATGTAACTCCTGGTATGACTGCTCCTAAATCATCGACCTTTTCTAATTCTATTGCAAAAACAGGTTCATAATTTTCTACGGTATAAGCATATTCAATTTTATCTGTTTCTGTATTATAAGCTTTATCAATTGTGATGATTTGCCTTTCTTCTGGCGTAACAAAGCCGTCTGGTACAACACGTTCATGCAATTCATAGTCACCAAATAATAAACGTCCAAAATCTATATGGCCATTTTCATCTGTTGTTCCTGACTTTAATACTTTTCCAGTATCTGGATCGATTAAGTCAAATACTGCTCCGGCAAGCTTTTCATCCCCGCCATCTGTTGTATTTATTTTATCAATAATAAGGTAGCCCGCTTCACCTGAACCACCGCCTGAAGATGTCTGGCGAATCGTTACGGTACTGCCCCCGTCTGTCTTGCCATCTTCGATAATATTGTCGCCAGTTATTTTATAAGTGTTTGTAACCTCACCATTATGCTTCTCAAAGAACAATGTTGAATATTCAACGATAAACGCCCGTTCCACTGTTTCCTTCCACGCAATCGTAAACGTCTGTTCTCCCGGTGTGTGGATAAGTTCATATTGATCAGAAGGAACTTCTTCCCCCTTGCTTGCATTCCCATTTCTATCAACAGATGCATGGTATACTTTAATTGTATCTGTCAAATAATCCTGATTTTCAGAAATGGTATCTTCAAGTTTCAAGTTCGTAATCTTTTGTTGTCCCAGGTTCACATTTACAGACCAATGGACTTGCTTCCCGTCCTGGTAACCAGCCTTTTCACCGTACGTATCTGTTTTCGCTATTCCAACTCTAGCATCAATTTCAGATTTCACATCTGTTCCATCGAATACTTCTGCTTTGTTAACATATTCTTTTTGAATATCACTTAATCCAGCAAGCGATGTTTTATACTCAATTTTATAGGCTCTATTTGTTTCACCAATTGCGACTTCTAAAGTATTTGCTGCTTTATCAATGCTTACAATACTTGAATCTAATCTTTCACCCTCTGTGATATGGCCATTTTCTCCTATCGCCAACTCTGTTACCACAACAGAATCATCAACAATCTTTTGATTGCCTTGAGGTGCATCCTTCACTACTAAATTATCAAATTGACTTTCACGATAGTTTGTATAGATGGTCCATGTAATCTCTTTTGTTTCTGGATTATAGGATCCATTTTTCCAGTGACCTGTCCGCGTCTCCCAGTTTAGTTCTGTTCCTGCTAAAACGTCTCTTGTAATGGACTCATCTCCACCCTCTGGAGTCCATGTAATTGCAGCTTTATTTGTCGGCCTATGATCTGGTACAAGATTTGCGTCAAATGTTGTCTTATAACTGATTTCAATTTTTTTATCTGTTTTAAATTCCTCTGGAAACTCAATTGTAAATGGATTATCACCTGTAAGTGTATAATCACCCGTATATGCTTGCCCATCAAGGGTTATTTCAATTGAATCCTCGATTAACGTTAAGCCGCTGCCCAATGTGTCTGTAATACTGATTTTCTCCATCGGGTACTCATCATGGTTGACCTCTATTTTCCACTCAATCGTTTTGGCTGCATAGTCAATTCTGCCAGCTGATTTTGAACCATAATAGATGCCAACTTTTGTACCAGATCCGTCTGACTCTGTGCCAAATCCTGCTGTATTCACAACTTCAAATGGATCTAATACACGATCTTTTACTTTTGTCTGATATGTTATCTTATATGCTTTATCCGTGGTAATACCAGTAACTTCAAATCCGTCAGTTCCAGGAACAAGGACAGCTCCTTCAGGCAGTCCGGTATTGCCAGTCTCATGGGCATTCCCGTGTTCATCAACTTCTACTTCTTTAAATAGCAGACTGCCTTCGACTAAGTCTAATAAACCTTCTGGGGTCCAGGAATCTTTAAGAATAACATCTGTTAAATCCTTTTGATTAAAATTAAATTCAATTCCCCATTCAATAATCCCTGTTTTAGGATTATAGCTTTTAGCTGCTTTCTTTTTGATTGCTTCTCCACGGTCAATTGTAATTGTTGCATCTGCTGAAACATCTTCAAGCTCTTGATCTGAAAGTACAGCATGATTTTTAAACCGCGTTTCTTCATCGTCTGTTATCGTTGTTACATACTCAATTCGATAGGCATCTTTTATATCTCCAAGCGGGATTGTCAATACCCCTTCAGCAACGGTTTCGCCCGTTATATCAATTTCTTCTCCATCACCTAATATATTTCCATATAAATCTACTATTAATTTAACAGCTTTTAAGCTGCCTTCTTTATACTCCGTACCTGCAGGAAGTAAATCCAAAACTTTTGCATTCGTTAAAGAGGTTTTATTCTTATTAATAATTACCTCCCAACGGATTTCATCTGCATTATGTCCCTTATTTGGTGTTCCCTTTTTCTCAATTGTTTTCTCTTTACTTCCTGCATCGATTGGGATTCTAATTTCTCCCTCTTCACCAATTGGGGTAATAATCACTTCCCCGTCCTCAACTTCAACATTTTCTTCGTCCAAAGTTAAAATCATTTCCAACCAGCCTTTGACATTACTATGTGTCTCCACATAATCTGTAAAGGTTAATTCCACCTTTTTATCTGTTGAAATGATATAGGTTGCTACAACGAGCCCTGTTTCATCTTTTAGTTCCCCGCTCATTTCTTCCATTATCTTAATTGCATTTGGCAAATCAAATATTACTTTGTCTCCAGCTGTATAGTTATGTCCATTTTCCAGGAACCATTCCAACTCCAGCCAGAACTCAGCTTGAGGGTTTAGAAGGTTTTCCTCGGTAAATGGATTCCCATCCATATCCTTTACTTTACCTAATTCTAAATTAAATCCATGCTTTGCTTCATTTTGAACGGCAGCTTTCTCCGTTTCTTCTGGTTGTTTATTTTCTTCAGCATTTTCCGGTTTGGATGCTTCCTCCGTATCTGCAGCATCTTCATTCGCTTCTTCCTCTTCTGCTGCTACTTCCGATTCTGCTGTTTCAGTATCTTCTTCAGAATCGGAACCTTCCTGTTCTTCCTCATCCTCTACCGCTTCAGTTTCTTCCTCTTTCTCAGGTTGATCAGCTTCTGGTTCTTCTTCAGCTGCTTCTTCCTGCTCTTCAACTTCTGCTTTTGCATTTAAAGTAAACGATCCATTGGCTTCTGGATATTCTACAGCAGCTTCGTTAAATGTTACAGTAACTGTACCATCTACCGTTGCGGTGTATGTACCCACCTCTTCATCTTTGCTTACTAACTTCCCTGTCTGTTCCTTTTGAATGCTTAAAACAGGTGTAAGTTCGATTGTTGCTGAACTTCCATTCTCGACCGTTGTGTTCTCAACAGACCAATCAACAAGCACACTCACATCTGTTGATTCATTGAGGTTTGCTTCGTTTAATACTCCACCCGCTTCATCCAAAAGAGTAACATTTCTAATAAAACTCTCTTCTGATCCTGCCGCATTCATCTGGGCAGGAAGTGCAAAGCTGCTTGTTAGTGTCTGAAGAAGCAAAACAAACACAAACAAAATACTTAACTTTCTGCTCATTCCCCCATACTCCTCTCTATAGTGTGATTTTCACTACAGATAAGTATATGTACCGTATCTAAACAAATTCTGTACAAATGTAAATTTTTACTTAAAAAACGGACTTTTTTTAGGAATATAGTACTTAATTGTGCGAAACTCTATGTCTGTTATGGAACTTTTTTTATTTACAAAATAAAAAGGAGGCGGAGACAAAAGAAATTTAATATATTAAAAACCGAACGATACCTTCGTTCGGTTTTTATATAGAGTGCTGATTAATTTAGTTCAGAATAACTTTTTCCCTAGAGATACCGGAAATTTGAATAGTCGTCATTAATAAGGTAGTGCATAGAAAATATAAAACTGGACTTCGAAAAACTGTCTTTGATACGTTTTCCCTCTGCCCGAAGAAATCAGGATTGTTTTTTAACTGGTCGTGGGAACTCTTCTCTAAGCTTGTGGGAGCAATATAAGTGGTCAAACTGTCTATGAGAACTTCTCTATAAGACAGTAACAGCTAGATAGGTGGTGAAACTGTCTATTTGAATCTCTCTATACGACAGTATCAACAAGGAAAATGGAGAAACTGTCTATTAGAACCTCTCTAAAAGACAGTAACAGCTGGAAAAATAGTGAAACTGTCTATTAGAACTTCTCTATGAGACACTACCAGCTAGATAGGTAGGGAAACTGTCTATGAGAAAGCCAGCTGTCCCAGAAAAACAGCGTTACTCTGAATTAAAATTATCAGCAGTTTTTATCAACTGTTAAAAGTTAATATGAGATGCTTTCTATTTTATAATGTTCGGCTTTTGTATAATTGGCATTCGTTAGGTCTCCGTCTCCATTCCTTCCTATTCCATTTTTATCTTTACTCATAAACTTCCATCATCTGCTTTATTTTTTCATGCACACTTTCAACAAGATGCTCAGGTGCCAGAACCTTTGCTTTATTCCCCCAGGTCAGAATCCAATTTATTAGACCATCCGATAGCTTTGCTTTTGTTGTTAAAATAAAGGAATGGTCATCTGTTCTCCGGATATCCACCTCATGACCAAAACGATCAAGAACAACATTCACTAAATCCATATGAAATTGAATCTTAATGCGAATTTCCTCTCCTGCAAACATATGAAAGCTTTGATTTATATAGCTATGTAAATCAAAAGGCTGTTTTACAAATGTTTCATCACTGATTGAAATATTGCGAATACGGTCCAAACGGTAGTGACGGAGCTCACCATTGTCCAAATATCTTGCTATTAAATAATAGAAATCATTTTGCCAAATGAGTCCGTATGGCTCAATACGGTAAATTGCTCCATCCCGATTAAATGCAAATTGTTTATCCACATTATATTTTCCGTATTGATACGTTATAATTTTCTGCTCAGAAATAGCCCGATGAATATAGTCGATGTTCAATTTGACGAGCTCGTAATCCATATTTGCTGATTGGCTAAAAACAATCGGATTTGGCAATGACTTTGCGATATGCTTACTCGTCAGCTTCTTTACCTTTTCGATCAGATTATTCTTTTCCTTATCTGTAATGAATTTTGCTGAAAGAATTGCATCAATGATTAACCGCAGCTGGTATGTCTCAAATATTCTGTTTTGATGGCTGTAAAGAATTTTCCCGCGCTTTCCTTTGTTGCGAATAACCTCAAAGTCCATTGTATCTAGAAGCTCTATATCACTTTTAATCGTACGTTTATCAAAGGTTGCATCCGGAAAGATGCTTGTCAGCTTTTCAATCATTTCACTCATGCTTAAATCATGATTATTCTCGTCCGTTTCCTCAAACAGAATCTGGCGCACCATAAGTAATCGTGCGTTATTCTCTACTTCCATGAAGATTTCCCCCTAGAATCAAAATAAAAAAAGAGCCTATACCTTCAGTATATGGCTCCTATTATTTAATAACAAATCGTTTGAATTTATTAGATATATAAAAAATAAATGATTGCTTTTGCACTGTTTTTTCACCAAGTACGAGCTGCTTGACTGGATCTGCACGATAGTCTTCCAGCTTCCCTCGATAGATTAATTCAATATTTGGATGACTGCGTATATCACCAGGTGTAATAAAATACACCGGTTTATCAAAAGTAAATTGATTTGATTCCTGAATTACAGTTGCAACGAACTGGGAGCAAAATAATGCTGCCTTCCGTTTGATTTTAACCTTAAACAATACACCGAACAGGCCAACAAAGTTATAGCGGTACTCATGCTTTCTTGCTTCGATTTCTTTGATTTTAGCCATCATCCGCTGATAATCCAACTCACTAATATTCTGGCGGTATATAGCACATTCCGCACGTGACATAAACTCACTTTCGATATCTTCATGTACAAATCCGCCAATAAATGGATTTTTCGGCCGTTTTCTGCCGAAGCTGTACAATGTATTAAAATCCTTACTGAATGAAATCGACACGTGATTCAATTCCTGCTTTGTAAAGTAGTTTATCAGTTTGGATAAATAGGTTCCTGTATCAGTAAAAAGGAAGTATATCTCTCTTTCGTTCACTCTTCTTTCCTCCTTTCACCGCTTAAAAAAGAATAAGCTTATCTAAATATTGCACAAAAAACAAGTTTAGCCAAGCGGTTTTTTATGATTTATTAAATCTTTTTTTCTTTTTTTATTATTTCTTCGTAAAGCAGCCGTCAAATCTATATTTTAAGCGGTTTTTACATTGACGAATCAAGCTAAATAACGTAAGCTTACGTTGATTACTTTAATTTATTGGAGGATGCAATAAGCATGATAAATGTTACAAATGTAAGCTTACGATATGGTGATAAAAAGCTATTCGAAGACGTTAACTTAAAATTCACTCCTGGTAACTGTTATGGAGTTATTGGCGCAAACGGTGCTGGAAAATCCACTTTCCTTAAAATACTATCTGGCGAAATCGAGCCACAAAGCGGTACGATTGCATTATCACCTGGTGAGCGTATTGCAGTACTCGAGCAAAACCACTTCGCATATGAAGAATCTCCTGTGCTTGAAACAGTTTTAATGGGCCATAGTAAATTATACGAAGTAAAGCAGGAAAAAGATTCAATTTATATGAAGGAAGATTTTTCTGAGGCAGATGGCATTCGTGCAGCCGAACTTGAAGGCGAATTCGCTGAGATGAATGGCTGGGAAGCTGAATCAGATGCAGCAATCCTCTTAAAAGGACTCGGAATTCCTGATTCTCTTCACGATAAATTGATGTCTGAACTGACAGAAGATCAGAAGGTAAAGGTTCTATTAGCTCAAAGTCTATTCGGCAATCCTGATATTCTTTTACTGGATGAGCCGACAAACGGGCTGGATATCCAGGCAATCCAATGGCTTGAGGAATTCCTGATTAACTTTGAAAATACAGTTATTGTTGTTTCACATGACCGTCACTTTTTAAATAAAGTATGTACACATATTGCAGACGTTGACTATGGCAAGATTAAGATTTTTGTTGGAAACTATGATTTCTGGTACGAATCAAGTCAATTAGCTGCACAAATGGCTTCAGATGCGAATAAGAAGAAGGAAGAGAAGATTAAAGAGCTGCAAGCATTTATCGCACGCTTTAGTGCAAATGCTTCGAAATCAAAGCAAGCAACTTCCAGAAAGAAAATGCTGGATAATATTACACTTGACGATATTCAGCCATCTTCCAGAAAATACCCATATATCGCTTTCACACCTGAACGCGAAATTGGAAATGACCTGTTGCGTGTAGAAGGTTTAACGAAGAAGATTGGGGATAAAGTTGTTTTAAATAATGTCAGCTTTACGGTGAACAAAGACGATAAAATTGCTTTTGTTGGCCGTGATGATATTGCTAAAACAACCTTGCTGAAAATCCTAATGGGTGAAATGGAGGCTGATTCCGGCTCATTCAGGTGGGGTGTGACAACATCACAATCTTACTTCCCTAAGGATAACTCAGAATACTTCGAAGGAAATGATTTAACTTTAGTAGACTGGCTTCGTCAATATTCACCTGAGGACGAAACAGAGACATTCCTTCGTGGATTCCTTGGAAGAATGCTATTCTCTGGTGAAGAAGCACTGAAGAAAGCGAGCGTTCTCTCTGGTGGCGAAAAGGTTCGCTGTATGCTGTCTAAAATGATGCTGTCAAGCGCAAACGTGCTTCTGCTTGATGAACCAACGAACCATTTGGACCTTGAATCAATTACAGCTCTAAACAATGGCTTGATTAAATTTAAAGGATCCATTCTATTCACTTCGCATGACCATCAGTTTGTTAATAGTATCTCTAACCGTCTGATTGAGATTACACCAAAAGGCATCATCGATAAAGAGATGAGCTATGATGATTATACACGTGACACAAAACTGCAAAAAGAAATTAACAGCATGTACGCGTAATCCCGCTGCGTGCGATACGACACCTTCCATAAGCTGTCTATACATTTCTCAGCAGGTATAATAAAAAACGTTCCTCCGAGTTTGAGGAACGTTTTTTCTAATTCTATTATTGCTTTATTACTTTTGCCTGGAGCTTCTCCAGCATATCTGCAGTCATTGTATCCAGATCATAGTTAAAGGAATAGTTCCATTCCATAACTGCTGCGGAAGAATCCATTCGGTTCGGCCAGCTGTCGGCAATTTTTTGACGAATTGGATCTACATCATACTTAATTGTAAATTCAGGCTGGTGCTTTTGAATCGCCTTCGCAAAGTCTTCTGGTGCTGCAGAGATTGCTGAAATATTAAATGCATTGCGGTGTATAAGTTTATCCGAATCTGCCTCCATTAAATCAATAATCGCATTTAGTGCATCAGGCAGATACATCATATCCATATAAGTACCTTCTCCTATATAAGATGTATATGTTTTATTTTTAATTGCTTCGTAATATATTTCCACTGCATAATCTGTTGTGCCCCCGCCAGGCAATGTTTTGTATGAAATCAGGCCTGGAAATCGGAGTCCTCTTGTATCGACACCAAATCTCTGATAATAATAATCACATAAAAGCTCACCAGCTACTTTATTCACACCATACATTGTTGTTGGACGCTGTAATGCTTCTTGTGGGGTTTCATCTTTTGGTGTAGATGGACCAAAGGCGCCAATTGAACTCGGAGTAAAAAACTGGAGTCCCAGTTCTCGAGCAACTTCCAGCGCATTAATTAACCCGCCCATGTTTAAATCCCATGCCAATTTAGGTGCAGCTTCAGCTTTAGCTGAGAGTAATGCAGCAAGATGCATAATGGTGTCCACATTATATTTTTTAGCTAAGTTATACATGTTCTCTGCTTTCCTTACATCACATGTTTCAAACAATTGCTCCATTGATCCATCTTGCGCTTTTCTAATATCTGTAGCAATGACATTATCTTCACCATACGTGTTTCGCAATTTGGTCACCAGTTCTGAACCAATTTGCCCACATGCTCCTGTCACAAGAATTTTTTTCATAGCCACTAACCCCTTCTCTCATTTCAAAAGCTATCTCTATATTTTATTTATGAATGCGGCAGAAAATCCTTATCTGGTAAAACTTACTTTCAAAGTTAAATAGATAAGGAGTCTGCTGTGCTTTTTTGATTCATTCGCTGCAGATTAGATTAGTCCCATTTCCTTGCCGACTTTCTTATAAACAGCAATCGCATTATCCAGCATTTCCTTGGAATGTGCTGCAGTTGGCATATTGCGCACGCGTCCAGTACCTCGTGGAACTGTTGGGAAAACAATTGATTTTGCATAGACACCTTCGTCAAACAGGCGTTTACTAAATTCCTGCGCTTTCTTCTCTTCGCCAATAATTACTGGTGTGATTGGTGTTTCACTGTCGCCAATGTCAAAACCTGCATCCTTTAAGCCAGCTTTCAAGTAATTTCCATTTTCCCAAAGCTGTTCATTAAGCGCTTCGCTTTCCATCAGCATTTCTATTGCTTTTGTACTTGCCGCAGCATCTGCAGGTGAAACCGCTGTAGAGAAAAGAAATGGGCGCGAGCGCACCTTCAGCCAGTCAATAAGATTCTTCCTTCCAGCTACATAGCCACCAATAACCCCAATCGCCTTTGATAATGTACCCATTTGGAAGTCAACCTTATCCTGCAGACCAAAATGTTTTACTGTACCTGCACCTTTTCCAAGCACACCAGAACCATGGGCATCATCAACGTAAGTGATAAGATCGAATTCCTCGGCAATCTCTACAATTTCTGGAAGCTTTGCAATATCCCCATCCATAGAAAAGACCCCATCTGTAATGACCATGATTTTGTTATATTGGCCTGATTCTGCTGCCGCTTTAGCTTGCCTGCGTAAATCTTCCATATCAGAATGTTCATAGCGGATAATCTTTGCTTTTGATAAACGGCAGCCATCAATAATCGATGCATGGTTTAATGCATCGGAAAGAATAGCATCATTTTTATCCATCACAGCTGAAATCGCTGCCATATTACAGTTAAAGCCAGATTGATAGGAGATTGCTGCTTCTGTTCCTTTAAAAGCTGCAATTTTTCTCTCAAGTCCGATATGTAAATCAAGCGTGCCATTGATTGTGCGGACAGCACCTGCTCCAACCCCATGTGTGTCTACCGCTTCCTTTGCTGCTTGTTTCAAGCCCTTATCTGTCGCTAAACCAAGATAGTTATTTGAAGATAGATTAATTAACTTTTTGTCACCAATTTGAATAACAGGACCATTTGCGCCTTCTACTGTCTCAATTTCATTATATAAACCACGATCCTTTAAATCTGCAATGTTATCATTTAAAAATTCCTCTAAAATCGTACTCGACATTTCAACTTCCCCCTTAATAAAGTTAATGATTGCGCTTACATCATTTCAAGTTTAACATATTCAAATTGAAAAGTTAAAAGGGAACTGAGAAAAATTGGAATTCACTTAACCCGCTTTTATCATGTTACTTCATTGGATGAATTTAGCAGTTTAAACTCTCACACAAATGCTTGGCGTATACTGTATTTTTTAATATAATAAAGGCTGATATTTTTTTGGAGGACAAAATCGGGATGAAGAGATTACTTTTAGCAGTATTTGTCACGTTTATTATCGCCATTAGTTTGTTTGGATATTTTCATGATGGGAATCCAGCAACCGAATTAATTGATTCAGCCAATGAATCTTTAATTGAAGATTAAAAAAGGAAAGCAATCGATTTGATATCGATGCTTTCCTTTTTCTATGTGATGTTATCTTGCGGCTTGACTTCTATGTAAGTCAGTTCCGTGAGATGTGCCACACTTTTATTCTACAATCGTAACATTAACAGTGCGTACACCCCATGCGTATGCATCATTTTTACTTGGGACATGAACATCAATTTTGTTGCCTTTAATTGCACCACCGATATCCGCAGCAACTGCATAACCATAACCTTCCACATATACTTCAGTACCTAATGGGATTACTTTTGGATCTACTGCAATTACTTTTGCATTTGGGTTCTTATTTAAGTCAACCCCTGTACTTGTAACTCCAGAACATCCATCACAACCAGCAGTATATGCGGTTGCTGAAACTGAAATGGTTTTGCCTTCTGCCTTTTCTTCGTTTGCAGCTGGCTTAGATTCACTTTTCTCAGCTGTTTTTGTTTCAGCTGGTGCTTTAGCTGTTTCTTTCTTTACTTCTGCAGTTTGCTCCTCATCAGGAAGCGCTGCATCCTCTTGGTCAACATTAACACCCTTAATTTGAAGTTCTTGACCTATCACAATCATACTTGAATTTAAATCATTCCATTCTCTCAAGTCCTCAACAGATACGTCATACTCCTTACTAATATCGATTAATGTATCACCACGCTGTACTACATATGTCTGATTTATATATAAAACTTGTTTTGGTTGAATAACAGTAGTCTTCAAATTATTAATCTCGACTAACTCATCGATGGTGGTGTTATATTCTTTTGCAATGTCCCATAGGTTTTCACCTTTTTGTACTTCATGCTCTTCAGCAGAAGCAGTAGTTACAGCTGCACCAGCTAAAAGAACACCAGTGGCAATAGCCGCTACTAATTTTTTCAATTGCTTTCCTCCTCAATTTGTGACAGTCACTATACTATCACAGGAAATCGAGGAATACAGTTACAGCAAAATTAAAAGTAAATGACACGAATTGCGTTTCATATCCATTCCATGACAAATGTAATCGAATTGTAATAAAAAACGTGCTGAAGGATGCTTTTGTTACATTATTACAGATTTCAAGGGTATTTTAACTGAAAATTTTGCAACCTAATCAGTTAAAATAGTAGTGATTATACGTGTTAATCATCAATTTTTTCGCCAATATTTTATAAAACCGATTTGTATCATACTCCAAATCGGTTTATTCATATTTTAAACAGACTACTGATTACTCTAATTTCAAATGTACTGTAATTGACACCCGCAGCCCGTCCGCGGGCCGCTGGTGAACCCCCCAGAGGAGTCTCGGGCTATTTGGACTGTTCCCAGGAAAAGTTAATCGTTAATTCCTTGGATTTCATTAGGAGATATACCCGGTGTTTAACCCTAAAGTCGAGTCTGGTCTAAACACAGCTATGTTTTAAGCCGCAAGTCTGCGAAGAGCAGTTAATTTTATTTTACTAACATAATTAGAACAAAAAATAAAATTTTCAACACAAAGCAGCCCGAATATACGCAGACTCCTTGGGGGTGAAAGGCATAGGTGAGACTGCGAGTGCGTCAGCACGAGGCAGATTACATACGCCACGTCCTGTGGCAACATCTGCACTAGCACGTCCTGTGCGTCGTGGCTCACCAGCCATCCCAGGAAAGCGAAGTATATTCGGGCTGCGGGTTTCCAGAGGAGTATGCATACTCCCCCGTTTAGTAATCAACAGTTTATATCAATTGCAGCTCTATATTTAAATAGGTTAATTGAACAGATTTTTAAAGAAGTTGCCTAATGCATTAAAAATGTCGCCGATGAATGCTGCTACTTTCTCCCAGAATCCTTGGTCTAATCCCAATTCTTCTGCTTTATTCGCAACATTGTCAGCAATCTGCTTCAGCTGATCCTTTACTTTACCAAAATCAATATCCAACTCACGCATTCTATCGAAGAGATCAATCAGTCTTTGGCGGTCTTGTTCACTCAAGTTGATTTCCAGTTTACTCAACTGTTCGCTGACAATCTGTTCCACTTCTTCTCTCGTAACCGGATTTTGATCAGCAATCATCTGTTTAATCTCTGTTAACAGTGTGCTGACATCCTCTTCGGAGACGTCTTCGTTTTCTGCTAGGTCTGTAGCTACTTCAAGCTCATCATTAGCCAGTTCCATACGTTCTTTGTCCAGCTCTGCACCTTCAACATCATACGCTTTATAAATCCCTGTTAAAGCAGAATGCCCAGTAACAGCAATTGGTGAAACAATATCCACCGTTACGTCTTCTGCTCCTGCTGTGAGCAGGGCATTTTCATACATTTCACTCGTTACTTTTGTTATATTTTCTGGTGTCACTATATTTACAACTAGACCCTCGCCATTATTCTCCAGTTTAATCAGTGCCGAGGAATACATATTTGCATTTGGATTCCCATTAATAAAGCTGGCATAGTCTTCCCCAGTTACATCGACCTCTTGCTGTGCTCCGTCCTTGGAAATTCCTAATTTACTTCTTACTTCCTGACGCTGTGAATCATTCAGCTTTTCCCCAAAGATTAAGATACTATCCGAGACAGCCAGTGCAGGTGTTGCCATTCCAATGAGCATACCTATGATCAATAGCAGCGAAAATACAAGTTTACGTGTCATTTTCAAAATAAACACTCCTTTAATAAGACTAAATTTCTTTCATTTCATTTCTTGTTTATAGGATAAGAGCTATGTTATTACCCTACCCTATTTCTTTTCCATGAAAAACATTCTGGAAAGTACTCTCCATTATTATACCTTCATCAGAAAAAATGAACAAACTTGTAGAAAATCGCGCTCATTCTTGACAGATTTGTGTATTTATGAGCGTATCCCTTTATATTTATTTCGTATTGCGGTATATTTAGAGTAACGAAATATTTCGCGGAAAGAAGGGTTTTACAAATCGATTCAAATGAAGCATTAAAACGGAACTTAGTAATCATGTGGTTTGCTAACCTTTTTGTTAGTGGAAGTATGACGATGGTGGTTCCATTTATCTCCCTGTATATAGCAGGCATGGGAGACTTCTCGGAATCATATGTACAAACATGGTCTGGCTTAACTTTTGCTGTAACATTTATTGCAGCTTTTATCTTCTCACCAATTTGGGGAAGAATTGGTGACAAATATGGAAGAAAAAATATTTTAATTATATCTGCAGCTGGAATTGGCTTATCCGTATTCCTGATGGGATTCGCCACTTCTGTATGGCAGCTTTTCTTATTACGGCTGCTGATGGGAATTGTTACAGGCTTTATTCCAATGTCACAAGCATTGATTGCTGTACAAACGCCTAAAGAAGTAGCTGGAAAAGTGCTTGGCACACTGCAAACAGGAAGTATTACCGGGGCATTAATGGGACCAATGCTAGGCGGCGCACTTGCTGATATGTTTGGATTTTCCAATTCATTTAAATGGGTATCAATCACGATATTCCTATCCGCATTCCTCGTATTTTCCGGAGTGAAGGAAGTAAAAATGAAGGTTTCTTCCAATTCAAACGAAAAGAAATCTTATACAAGCAAAGAAGTGCTGCAGCACATTATAAGCAAGCCTGTATTACTTGTTGTTATGCTGCTATCTGCCCTAATACAGGTCGCACACTTTAGTATTCAGCCGATATTATCTTTATTCGTTGAGGATATTCATGGACCAGTAAATATCGCATTCTTCGCTGGTATGGCTTTCTCAGCAGCCGGGTTAGGGAACCTGCTTATGTCCAGACGTTGGGGCAGACTCGGGGATCGCGTTGGTTATATAAAGATTCTTATCATCCTGTTGTTTGCCGCTGGAATTGTCTATTTACCTGGTGCGTTCGTAACAAATATCTGGCAGCTTGTTGCTTTAAGATTCTTGCTTGGTGTATCTATTGGCGGCATCGTGCCATTGCGTATCGCCTATATAAGACAAGAAGCACCGCTATCCATGCAGGGTGAGGTTCTTGGTTATAACACAAGTCTTCGTTTCTTGGGCAACGTCATTGGGCCTGCACTTGGAGGATTACTGGCGGCTGCATTCGGCTTCTCATCTGTATTCTTTGTAACAAGTGGTCTGCTCATCCTATGCGGGGTTATCATGCTCGTTACGTGGTATACGACGGAATACGAAGCAAAAGATTCAAAGTATATGTCCTATAAGCATTAATAAAAACAGACTGGGCATATTTAATATCAACCAATTTAAAACGAATATTATCGAATAAAAAGCTTTTAAAGTTAACTTTTTACAATGGGATAATCATTCATAGTCGATAGAAAGTGCTGATTAATTTACTTCAGAGTAACTTTAGTTTTACCTTCCTACCCTATTGGCTGGAAGCCCGCAGTCCGAATACCCCTCGCTTTCCTGGGGCGGCTGGTAAGCCCCCTACGTGCTACGCACTACGTGGTCTTACCGATGCCTTAGTTCCCCAAGGAGTCTCGGAGTATTTGGACTGCTCCCAGTAAAACTAACGGTTATTTCATTGAATTATGGCAGGATATGCATGTTAATCTTACTAGACTATTTTAAGTTATACACATAAAGGCGTTTCAACTGTTAGCTTAAGACAAACTTCTACTCTTTTATAATAATAAACAGAAGACTAGATAAGCTTATCAGCACGAAGCAGCCCGAATACACGGAGACTCCTGTGGGATGAGAGGCATCGGTGAGACGGCGGTATGCGATAGCATACCGATGGCTCATCAGCCGCCCACGGAAATGGTGTGACCCCCAAAAGTTGGAGTTTTTAAGCTGCAAGTTGGCTGGTATGAATTCGGTATTGAACGGGACTCATACCATCCAGCTTTTTCTTAATACGTTTATTATTATATAGAGAAATATATTCCTCAATCTTAATCTTTAATTCATCATAGGTACAGAGAGGCTCTCCGTGATACATTTCTTGCTTTAATATACCGAAAAAGCTTTCAATTGGTGCGTTATCTATACAATTCCCTTTACGTGACATACTTTGAAATACCTTATTTCCCTTGAGGGTTTTCACCCATTTATCATGTTGATAATGCCATCCTTGATCAGAATGGATGGTTGTCCTATATTTTGAGTTTTTGACAGTGTCTAGCGCTTCTTCAAGTGGATTCAATACGAATTCAAGTGTTGGAGATGTGCTGATGCCGTAAGATAATATTTCCCCGTTAAACATGTCCAGGATTGGACTTAAATAGAGTTTCTTTCCTCCTGAACACTTAAATTCTGTGATATCTGTGGTCAATTTCTGATAAGGTATTTTCGTGTGAAACCGACGATTCATACGGTTCTTCGCCACCTTACCTACCGTTCCCTTGTAAGCATTATATTTTCTTGATTTTCTTCCAAACTTCACACATTGGAGTCCCATTTCTTTCATCAGACGTTGAACTTTCTTATGATTTACGATATAGCCATAGTCTTCTTCCAAAGCTTTTTTGATTCTACGGTAACCATAAATTCCTTTATATTCTTTAAATATTTCTCCAATACATTCTTTCAATACTTGGTCTGAGTCCTCTTCTTCTTTCTTTCCGTTCATATGGTAGTGGTAGGATGATTCAGGGATTCCAACAATGTTTAAGACATCTTTTAATTTGAATTGTTTTTTGAGTTCGGCTGATAACGCTGTTTGTGCTTTTCGAGAAAGGCTTCCGGATCTTCCTGAAAAGCTCGCAACTTTTTTAAATAGGCCACCTCTAAACGTAAAAGCTCATTTTCTCTTTCTAATTGCTTTAAAGTCACTGTTTCTTTATTATTTATCGGTTTCTTCTTTTGCTTCTTCGATTTATCAGGCATAGGAAGCAGCTCCCTCTGGTTATTCTGAGCTTCAGATTTGCCTTCCTGGAATGATTTTCTCCATCTAGATAACATGGAGGGATTCTTGATTCCAAATTGAAGAGCTGTGTCGGACGCTGAAGCACCAGTACTCTTCATAAAGCTTAATACATCTCGCTTAAATTGAACAGAGTAAATTTCCTGATCCTTATTTTTCACCACTAATTGTTTTTCTCCAAAATGTTTATAAATTCTTACCCAACCTCGAAGCGTGGTCGTAGGAATTTCATATTTCTCCGCTAGACTGCGATAACTTAGTTTTCCTTCCAGATATTCTTTTGCGATTTTTGATTTGAATTTGCCCGTATACTTCGCCAACAAAAAACACCCCAATCGTTAAATTTTTACTCTAACTTTTGGGGGTCAGGTCAAAAGCGAAGTGTATTCGGGCTGCAATTTTCCAGAGGAGTATGCTTAGTACTGAATTAAGGGAATTAGGATTCCACTTAAAATCCGAACGAATTAAGGTATCGTTCGGATTTTATTAAATTATATTTCTTTTGTCTCGGCTTTTTTATCTTATCGTGATTATTCAAGCAGGGAATTAGCAGATACTAGGATATATGTTTTATACTAAGACTATATAATAGTAGAAAGTGTGATTTTCATGGGAATTGTTGTGGTCGAAATTTGTGATGGCAACACAATTAAAACCATTGATATAGAAGAAATTCTGGAAGAAGAATTTCCAGAGGTTGCAGTTATTATGAGCGAATGCCTGAATTTTTGCGGCTTATGTGCAGTCAGGCCATATGCGCTTGTAAATAACAAACGTGTTTTCGGGAAGACACCCGAAGAATGTTTGGATAAAATCAGGATTGCAATAAAAGAAGAACTGCAGGCTTTTTATAATTAAGCCGCAGTTCTTCTTTTTTCGCCATTTCCCGGGAAATTTTTCAACAGGTCTATAAGCTCGCTTGCAGAATCTCTAGCGAGTCCGCTTTATCCAGCTTTCTAAACACCCCATACTCTGGTCTGACCGAAACAGCTTTTTCTGCAATTAATTCTAAACTATCTTCTGTAATATCATAATCAGATAATTTACTTGGTGCTTCGATGCTATTCCAGAATGTTCGAAGTGCTTCAATTCCTTCTAATGCGACTTCTTTATCTGTCTTTCCTGCAGGGTCAACATCGAACACTCTAACAGCAAGCTGTTTAAAACGACCTGCATTATCTTCATCCAATACATGCTTCATCCAGTTTGGAAAAAGTATCGCCAACCCGCCGCCATGGGGTATGTCGTGAACTGCCGAAACGGCGTGTTCCAGATTATGTGTCGCCCAATCGCCGCGAATGCCAACATTGATCATTCCATTTAAAGCATAGGTGCCATTTAACAGGACTACTTCACGGTATTCATAATTCTCAAGTTCCTTAATCAGCTTTGGAGCTGTTTCAATCATTGATTGCAAAATCGACTCACATAAACGATCCTGCATTGGTGTATTTGGCGTCAGATGGAAATAATGTTCGAATACATGCGACATAATATCGACAATCCCATAAATTGTTTGATCCTTTGGCACAGTATACGTAATTGTCGGATCCAATATAGAAAATGCGGGATAGGAATAGGCTGATCCCCAGCCATGCTTCTCTTTTATTTCCCAATTTGTAATCACAGAACTCCGATTCATTTCTGAACCTGTTGCTGCTAATGTAAGAATTGTTCCAAATGGCAATCCACCCTCTGGCTCCGCCTTCTTCATAATAATATCCCACATATCCGCTTCTGATTTTGCACCAACCGCAATAGCTTTCGTACAATCGATCGTGCTGCCGCCTCCAACGGCTAACAAGAATTCGATCCCTTCACGTTTACAGATTTCGACACCTTTTCTTACTGTAGAGATTCTTGGGTTCGGTTCAACACCTGCAAGTTCATAAATCGCTGTATCGATCTCTTGCAGCTTTTCAATCACCTGGTCATAAACCCCATTACGCTTGATACTGCCCCCGCCATAGACAATTAAAACCTTCTTTCCATACGCGGCTACTTCCTCAGGCAGCATGTCAATCTGCCCTTTCCCAAAGATTAATTTTGTTGGATTATGGTAAATAAAATTATCCATTTTTCTCCCTCCTATTCCTGAACATAAGCAACTGCATCGATTTCAATCAAAACGTCCTTCGGCAGTCTGCTCACCTCAATTGTCGCACGTGCCGGGAATGGCTCAATTAAGTATCTTCCATAAATTTCATTTACTGTTGCAAAGTTATCCATTGAGCTTAAATAAATAGTAAATTTGACCGCTTGTGAGAAATCCGTGCCAGCTTCTTTTAATACTGCATTGAGATTCTCCATCACTTGTTCTGTCTGTTTCTCAATTCCTTCGACCACTTGCCCTGATTCAGGATCTACAGGGATCTGTCCGGAAACAAAAACAAAGTCTCCAGCCTGAATTGCTTGCGAGTATGGACCAATTGCTGCTGGTGCATTTTCTGTATGAATTGCTTTAACCATATGAATTCCTCCCTTTGTTCATTTGTAAATTTAATATACCACTTAAACCTTCACGAATCTATTTGAATAAGTCCTTTTCTCTGAATTTTCCATACCTGTAATAAAGAAAGGCAAACGTACTGCTTATAATAAAGCTTGTACCCATTCCAATTGCAATCCCAACAGAACCCAGCTCACTTGCCATCAGCCATGTAAGAGGATAGCGCAACACCCAGAAAGAGAGGATATTTAATACAAGCACCTGATACATTGCTCCAGATGCCCGAACGATGCCATTTAAAATAAAATTGATTCCCAGGAATGGATAGCATAGAGCGATAATCCTTAAATATTGCTTTCCAAATTCAACTGCCGCTTCTTCACGGATAAAGAGTTTTATTCCAAACTCTGCAAATAATATAATGAAAATACCGATGACAATCATGATTGCAAAATTATAAAGCACACCATACTTAGCAATTTTCTCAACACGCTGCCAATTTTTAACCCCGATATTCTGTCCTGCCATACTTGTAACAGCAGTGCTTAACGCATGAGCCGGCAGCATAATAATATTATCTAAACGCTGTGCCGCACTGAAACCGGCTACTACTCCACCACCAAACACCGTAACAACACTCATGATTGCTGCAGAGCCAGCAGATATTACAGCCATTTGTAAGCCTGATGGAATACCAAGATTTAAAATAAGCCGTATTTCCTTCCAGGAAGGAAGCGCTGGTGCTGTAAATGGTGCTAACTTTTTATGTTTTAAATAAATGAATCCATAAATGAAGGCCAGACCTTGTGAAACGACCGTAGCATAGGCAGCACCATCAATTCCCCAATTAAATACCGAAATAAATAATGGATCAAGTACAATATTGGCTAGAACAGCCACTGTCACAAATCGGAGCGGTGTTCTGCTGTCTCCCAGAGCACGCATCACGGTACTGATAAAGTTATAGCCAAATAAAAATAATATACCTAGGAAATTAATCTGCAGATAGGTTTTCGCATCCTGAAGCATACTTTCAGGAGTGCCAAGCAAATTTAAAAGCTGTTCAGAGAAAACATACCCGAATATTCCAAGGGCAAGGGCAATCGCCGTCATTAGAACGACAAATGCATTTAAGTAGCGTTTTAACCCTTCGTCCCCGCCAATCCCTTTCTGCTGTGACAAAATAGTTAAAGCAGCATTATTCAGTCCAATAATAAAAGCAAGAACAGTAAATAAGATTGTTCCTGATACACCGACAGCGCCTAAAGCATTCGCACCAAGTAAATTACCAACCCACAGACTATCAATAAACTGATAAGACGTTTGGAGTAAATTGGTCAGTAAGATTGGTCCGGAGAAAAGGAGCATCTGCTTAAATATATTTCCCTGCGTAAAATCATGTTGCTTTTCCATGTTAAAACCAGCCTTTGCCATGTGATTACATCTCATTTACATGATACATTACCAGAAGATATATTCAAAAAAAGATGACCAGGTATGTAACCATACCCGGTCATCTTCATCATGTGTTTCCTATGCTTGTGCACTTGCTTGCGGATGACTTTCTCCCTTGCCTTTTGATTTATTTTTACCCATCAGCTGGATAATAAGCATCACTGCGAAAACTGCAGCTCCAATTAAATCAGTATTTCCTTCAGGATACATTAATAGTAAACCTGCTACAACGGCAATGATCCTTTCAATCCAATGAAGTTTACGATACCAGAAGCCAATAAGGCCAGCACCGATTGCAATCATTCCAGTTAATGCAGTTGCGATAATCCATATAATACCAAGGAAGGTAACATCAATCATCAGCAGCTGCGGTTCAAATATGAACATGTATGGAATGATAAACGCAGCGATTGCCAATTTCGTTGCATTGACTCCAGTTCGTATCGGCTCCCCACCTGATATACCTGTCGCGGCAAAAGCTGCAAGTGCAACAGGCGGGGTTATGTCTGCTACAATTCCAAAGAAGAAAACAAACATATGTGCAGCAAGAACTGGTATCGCTAATTCATATTGTTCATTTAAAGCCATAATTGCCGGCAAAGCAATCGTTGATGTAATAATATAGTTTGCAGTCGTTGGCGATCCCATTCCTAAAATTATCGATGTAATCATCGTAAAGAATAAGGTAAGCAAAATTAATGCTGTTGGATTACTTGCAATGGAAGCTGCCATTCCAACTAGTCCATTGCCAAGCTTTAAGCCAAGTCCCGTTTTTGTTACCACACCTACAATGATACCAGCACAAGCAGTTGCTGCCGCCACTCCAAGCGCAGTCCTGGCACCATCAGTTAAAGCAGTAATCAGTTTGGATAGTGTAAACTTGCCATTATGAAGGAACATATTCGTTTCTTTACTGAACATACTAACGACAATCGCAGAAATAATACCGTAAATTGCCGTTCTTTCAATACTATATCCTTCAAATAAGAAATATACGATAGCGACTATCGGGAATAATAGATAAAGCTTTTTCAACACTGCCTTCTTGCTAGGCAATTCCTCTTTTGGAAGTCCTACCAATCCTAGGCGCTTTGCCTCCAAATGCGTCATTACCCAAATACCTGTAAAATATAAAAGTGCTGGAATAACTGCAGCTTTAGCAATATCCCAGTAAGGAACCCCAGCAAATTCGATCATTAAGAAAGCTGCTGCACCCATAATCGGCGGCATAATTTGGCCGCCTGTTGAAGATGCTGCCTCAACCGCTCCTGCGAAGTTCGATTTATACCCCAAACGTTTCATCATTGGTATTGTATAGGAACCTGTTGTTACCGTATTTGCAACCGAGCTCCCCGAAATCGTACCATTTAAAGCACTCGAGAAAATCGCAACTTTCGCTGGCCCGCCAACTCGGCGACCAGCAATTGCCAGCGCCAGGTCGTTGAAATACAGCCCTACGCCTGTTTGTACAAGAAACGCACCAAATAACAGGAATAAGAAAATATAAGTTGAGGAAACTTGCAATGGTGTACCCAAAATCCCTTCTGTTGTAAAGAACATAGCATTAATTAATTGTTCCATACTTAGACCACGATGGATAAGCATTCCTGGCATATACGGGCCAAATAATGCGTATAAAAGGAATAAACCTGCAATGATAACAATTGGAAGACCAACAGCTCTTCTTGCTGCCTCCAATACTAACAGCACTGCTGCTCCACCAATAATTACTTGTGCCAAGTCAATCCCGCCGACTTTTTGTACTAAGGTTTCATAGAACACTGGCCAATATGTACAAACAATAATCGCTAATCCAACTAAGAGCCAGTCATACCAAGGAACGCTGGATCGCTTCATTCCCCGCTTTGCAGGAAATAGCAGAAAGATAAGCGACAAAGCAAACCCTAAGTGAATCGTCCGTTGAATATATGCAGTAAAAGCACCAAATACACCTGTATAAAGGTGGAATAGAGAAAATGCGATTAAAGTGAAGAATACAACCCACCCTACAATCCCGGTTAATTTCCGTGTATTCGACTCTACATCATACTTTTCCATCAGTTCCTGTTGTTCCTCTATTGAAATTTGTTTCGTATCATCTCTTTGTAGTTTCTTATCACTCATTTATTTTCACTCCTTTCAAGTATTGCAAAATAGACAGTTTTTCTGCCTTTACTTTAAACCACGCTCCTGGTTCAAAGTAGTCATTAAATTGGACCACTTTTTCACTTTCATCCGTTTCCCATACTAAACGATGCTCAGAAACGGTTTTTCCATTTCGAATATTTATAGATTCAAAGACTTGATTTAATTCAGAGATATGATATTTCCCGTCTATATATTCAAACTTCGCTTCACCTTCTGCATTTGATGGCATCCCAATTCCAAATTCCTCAAAGATAATTTCATCCTGTACAATTTCCAAATCAGCTGAAACATGATACTTCTCAACAACATTCGTTAAATGAATCGAATGCTTAAAGATAATTTGGAAGTGTTCACCCGCTTTAAGTGGAAGGAATGCTGCTATGTTATTTGATGTTCCATGATAGAATACCAATGCAGTTCGAAAGGGAATTAGAATCAGACAGATAATTATTAGTAGAATTATTAAGGCAGGCATCACTTTGCTGACTTTCATTTGCTACTCACCAATCCATTATGAAGCACTGAAATTTGTATCTTGTGGATCATTATTATGTACATTGTGTAATTATTAATGAAACAGCCGGCTGTCAATTGTCTATTCGACTGGAAGCCGGCTGTTTCATATTAAACTTTACTCCAGTACGCCAGCTTCTTTAAAGTACTTTTCTGCACCTGGGTGGAAGTCAATACCAATTCCTTCTACGCCAGCCTCTGGTGTTATAAATTCACCTTTAGAGTGAGAAATAGAACCAGCATTTTCATAGATTGCTTTTGTGATTTCATAGACCGTATCCTCAGACAACTCATCTGTTACAGCAAGCATTGCAAGTACTGCTACTGTCTTAATATCTTCATCAATTCCTCCATATGTTCCACCAGGAATCGTGTCCTCTGCGTAATATGGATATTTCTCTATAATTGCATCAATCTTATCTTGCTCAACAGGAACAATGCTGACCTCTGTAGTAGCACCTAATCCTTCAACCGCACCTGTTGGCCAGCCAGCAGTGATGAAAGCGGCGTCAATATCGCCATCTTGAATTCCACCAGTTGACTCACCAAAATCAAGATGCTGTGCGTTTATATCATCCATCGTCATATCATGTACTTCAAGAATTTGCTCTGCATTAATATACGTACCAGATCCCGGAGCACCTACAGAAACAGTTTTACCAGCCAAATCCTCTACTGATGTAATTCCAGATTTTGCTGTTGTAACAATTTGAACTGTTTCCGGATAAAGCGAGCCAATTGCTAAAACATTGTCTACAGGATTATCCTCAAAGGCATTAATTCCTTCTGCTGCAAAGGCAACGACATCTGTTTGAACAAATGCAAGCTCTGCTTCTCCCTCTTGTAAAGCGATTACATTATCAGCCGAAGCATTTGATGACAGTGCATCTGTTTTAATACCTGTTTCATCATCGATAATCTTCGCCATTTCTCCACCAAGCGGGTAATACGTTCCGCTTGTACCACCTGTTAGCATACTAATCAGTTTAGGTGTGTCTCCACCATTTCCGCTATCTCCATTATCCCCACTATCATCCCCGCCACAGGCAGCTAAGAATACCGCAATAGCAAGCATGATAACAGAGAATAAAAATAATTTTCCTCTTTTCAAGAAAATTCCCCCTTCCGTTATGTATGTTAGAGTTTATCAAAAAACTAAATTTTGTCAATATTTTTTGTTGATTAACGTCAATTTATTAAATAACCTTACATTGTATGAAACAACTACTATTAAAGGGAATTCAGGAACTGCGGTACAGCATTCAGCCTATTATGTAAGCGCTATCCAACTACTTTAACTTTTCTACCTGAAAAAATCAAGATTTATAGTCATAAATATGCCTTCCAATTGTATTATTCGCTAGAAGCTGCTATTCTCATTTAAGTAATATATGTTTCTTGACAATATTATGAAAATTCAATATGATAAACTCACTATACCTTTTTTCAATCTAGTAAAGATGGGAGTGAAGCTGATGCAAGTAAAAATCGCTGTTTTTGGCAGGAAGCTTACGATAGAACGTGTGAAACAGCTTATAGAAGATATGGAAAAGGTCGAAATTCTTCCAATGATTTACTCTAAAACTGAAGAAGTACCAGCATTATTCGATCAGGTTTTTCAGTGTGATGTCTATCTATTTACCGAAGCAATAGCATATTTGCATGTAAAAGATAAGATTGAGAAAAAGCGCTTGCCTGCAATTCAGGTCGACTTTGATTCATATATGATTACCGCTGCTCTCTATCGATTAAATACTGACTTAAATACGCCTGTTCGCCGTTTTGCAATAGATGTTCTGGAAGACCGTTTCATTAAAGGGGTAATTGATGAGCTGCATTTTGAACAGGATTCCATTCATACATTTATTCATAATAAGTTTGAAGCACCGGAAGTGGATAAACTGCTCGCATATTATGAAAGACTATGGAAAGAAGATAAAATTGATTATGTTTTAACGACAATTAACGAAATCAAACAGCAGCTGACGGAGAAAGATATTCCTGCCAGCACCATGCATCCTCCTGATATCAACATTACTAAAGCAATTAAAAAGGCAATTGCTCTAGCCCAACTAAGACAATCACAGAATACCCAAGTCGTTTTTGGCTATGTTAAAATTAAAGATTTCGATAACATCACTGACCCTGATACGAATTACAGAATGGATCTTCTGGAAAAGTTAAAACGCATCCTCACTCGTTTTACTGCTCGTACGGATACGACACTAATTCAATCCAATGATCATACATTTAATATTATTGGTACAGACAAGGTTTTATATCATCTAAAAAATCACTATCGAGAGTTTCCATTATTACAAGAGATGAAGTCAACAATTAAATTGCCGATCTATTTGGGATTTGGACTCGGATTGAATGCAAAAAATGCAGCTGAAAATGCTGAGATTGCATTAGATAGCTGTAAGCGCAGCGAACACAGCATTTGTTATATTGTGAATGAAAGACAGGAAACGATTGGACCAATTGGCATCCGAAAAGAAATCGATACATCAAGCCTTTATCAAGCACTGATTCACCAAGCTAAGCTTAATAATGAATTGTCATATAATTTCATTGATTTTATAACAGAACGCAATAATGAACCATTTTCCACTAACGATGTGGCGACTTTTTATCAAGTAACAAAACGCAGCGCAGAAAGAACAGTAAATAAGTTACTGACTGGTAATGTTATCAAAGTTTCAGGTGAGGAACGACCATATTCAAAAGGGCGCCCGCGCAAACTCTTTACATTAGATCAGTGAATATGCATGGAAACAGCCAGACTCAGCAGAGACTGGCTTATTCTCTCCTCATATAGCCCTCTTTTTCTGATAAAATCGCTATTGCTTTATCATACTCTTCTGCTTTTACTTTCCCTTCTAATACATGTGTCATCTCTTCTTCTTTCTTTTCTTCCTGGTTTAAATCTAGGGATGCTGCAACTCCCCATGATAAACCTGATTGGACAAAAGGTACAAAAGCAATCTTATTCCCTTCTTCAGGAATATCGTCAATGATGATATCCTGGACATGCAGTTGCTGCAACGCAGTTTTCGCTGTTTCTACATCATTTTCTGATTTAAAATATGCTTCAATCCGTTTTTTCACCGTGAACCCTCCTATTTGCTCTATCTTTTCCCCCTTCGACGCAGGCTACACCTGATTGCGCTTCTATATTTGCTCTATTTAGGCATTTATTGCAATATAAAAACCACACGGAATAAGAGAGACTCTCTTTTCCCATGTGGTTTTGTTAAGCATTGATCTGAATCAGCATGAATATCATGTTGTTTTGACTTGCAATGAGCGATCAAAGCTGCACGATATTTACAGGTTCAGCAGCTCACGAATATCATCTTCACTCAGACTGCTTAGCATGGCTTCTCCTGGCTGAATGACTTGGCTGATTAATTCCCGTTTTTTCTGCTGGAGTTCGTAAATCTTTTCTTCTATTGTTCCTTCAGCAATTAAGCGAATCACTTGCACAATTTTTTTCTGACCAAAACGATGGGCACGCCCTGTTGCTTGGTCTTCTACTGCAGGATTCCACCATAAATCATAGAGAATAACCGTATCTGCTCCTGTAAGATTCAGCCCCGTTCCACCAGCTTTAAGTGAGATAAGGAAAACACCTTTCTCCCCTTCGTTAAAGCGTTCACTCATTTCTAAGCGCTCTTCTGAGGGAGTTTTGCCGCTTAAGTAAAAGTAATCGATTCCCTCTTTCTCTAATTCCTTGATAATAATTTCGTGCATACTCGTGAACTGGGAGAAAATCAACATGCGGTTCCCGTTCTCCAGAGCGGTTCTAACTGTATCCATCAGCTGTTTCAGCTTTCCAGATTCACCTTGGTAATTCTCAATAAACAAACCAGGGTGACAGCAAATCTGCCGTAATCTTGTCAGTCCTGCAAGTATCTTTATCCGATTTTGATTAAAGCTGCTTTCTCTCATCGATTCGGAAGCTTCTCTTTGTACTTGCTGGAGATATCCAACGTACAGTTCTTTTTGCTCCTGTGTCAGTTCAGAAACGCTGACAGACTCTATTTTCTCAGGCAACTCTTTTAGAACATCCTGTTTTAAACGCCGTAAGATAAATGGCCTTGTGATTGAAGCGATTTTTTCATTTGACAGTTGTTTGAAATTACGCTGACTCGGCATGAGCCCTGGTAAAACAACCTGGAAAATCGCCCAAAGTTCTTCAATCGAGTTCTCAATTGGTGTGCCACTCAGGGCAAAACGGCGAGAGGCATTAATCTGTCTGATTGCCTGAGATGTTTTTGTAGCATAGTTTTTTATATATTGTGCTTCATCAAGTATCATTGTTTGAAACTCAATATCCTGATAAAACTCAATATCCTGCCTTAATGTTGCATAGGAAGTAATCCATACATCAACATCTTGCAATTCTTTAAACTTCTGCTGCCGTTCTGCAGGCGCACCAGTTAAGATTGCTGTATTTAAATCTGGTGTAAATTTATCAAATTCGTTTTTCCAGTTGTATACGACAGACGAAGGAACAACAATCAAATGTAGTTTATCACTTGGCTCAGAGGCTAGATAAGCAATCGTTTGAATTGTTTTCCCCAAGCCCATATCATCGGCCAGAATACCGCCAAGATGATAATGACTTAATGACTTAAACCATTGATAACCAGTAAGCTGGTAATTTCTTAGTGTTGCTTGCAAATTATCCGGCAGTTCATAGACTTGTTCCTCTGGAGAACGGAGATGGTGCATTAATGAACGAAAAGCTGGATCATAGCTTTTCTTCGTATCAATCAGCTCATCTATCTGCGTCCCCCGATATAACGGCATATGCACATTTCCATCGTGCAAATCCTTCTCTTTAATATTCATATCATCAAAGAATTGATTAATCGATGCAAATGAATTATTTTCCAGGGAGAGTACTGCACCGCTTTGCAGACGGTAGAAACGTTTCTTCTCAATAACTGCCTGCAGAATTTTATCGACCTCTGCTTCATCCACACCTGCAATATCAAAGCTGATTTCCAGTAAATTAGATGCAGAATCAAGACGAACATTCGTTGTTGCTGTTGGTTCATGCTCTACAATCATATATTTTAATTCCGAAGTAAGAAACAGCTCAACATGATCCGCCAGAAGCGGCAGGATTTGATATAAGAACTCATACAGCTGTTCTTCCTCTATCGTTTCAAGATAAAGTTCTTTTCCATTGTAATGAAAGTTAGCATGCTCAATCAATTGCATAATTTCCACTTCTTTTGCAATATCACGGATGATAATAACATCATTCCGTTCCCGGCCATTAAAGGGATCAATAAAGTGCTTCCCATAATAATATTCAAGTCTTCCAGTTATTAAGTCTTCTTTAAGTTCTAAAAACAACTTCGCCTGCAGCGGAACCTGAATGATCTCTTCCATGATATTTTCAGCAACCTGAACATCACCAACGGCTTTCAATGAGGGTATAACCTCTGAAAAGAATTGGTCCGCCTGTGTCTTCGAAATAGCAAGCTCAAGCTGGCTTAGGTTAAACTGATTAAGCCCCTGAATAACATCCAATTGGTCTGGGGTAGGAAAGTAAAATGTGCCTTGGCTGAATACCATATCGTAATCAGGAAGCACTTTTACTTCTTGGCCTTCCGTCAATTTCAGCATGACATCTTCTTTTTCGTTCTTTTCCAATAGAAATTGGAACGGCAATGTATCTTCCTCAAGCGAAATTGCTTGAAATGTTCGATTTGCGATGGAGACCGATACATTTCTTTCCACTAATTTCTCCATTAACTCCTTTACAAGCAATGGCAGGATTAAGATGAAACGTTTATCTGCAGAACCCGAATGTGGGAAAAAGGTTGAATTATAGATGTTTTCGTTATTCTTAATAGAATATAGCAGTTTAAATATTTCCATATCCTGTTGCAGAATGAAATGTTCATCCGGACGATAGGTGAAATTTTTCGTGAAATAGTATTCCCTGTTTTGCAGTACTGCTTTCAGCAAATCGAAAGCCTCTTTCACCACATAGCAGCGGTTTTCACCTAATTTTAATTCAATCAGCAGATTGTCCGAGTAATTCCATTTCAGATGGTATTCAACCTGCAAAGGAATTTTATCTTTTAAGATTTCCGGCTTCTGCTCTATTTGCTGCAACGAGCTTATCGCTTGAATGAAGCGATTTGTCGTATTGTAATCATAGTGAAGTGGTGCATTTCCATTTTTGGATTCTCTCGCCTGTACACTTAAAAGCACAGCAACAATATGCTTACATGATCCATAAGTATCAAAGGCTGGACAGTCACAGTACGTATCAATCGAATTTTTTTGAAGCTCCTCCATGTTAATTTCCACGAAGTAATCCTCAGAACCGTGTACGGTTGCAGTCCAAACTAGATAGTTAATGTCATATAGCAGATCACTGACTTTATTATTTTTATAATATTCTAATCCACGTCGGTAAATAATTGGCGGAAATAATTTACTTAAGTTAACATCCTTTAAAGTTTTCAAAGTAATGGAACCCTTCCTTTAGCATATGCTTCCTCTATTTTACAGAAAAATTCTGTAAATGTGAACCAATCCCACTCACTGCTTTCTATATGTCAGCAGACGATGTCAGGATACTTTCGCTTTCCGGTCCCGCATAATGAAATAAATATAAATCGCAATGGAACAAATAATCGATAATGCTGACGCAATATAAATCGATGCATAGTTTATTGTCGAAGCAATTATGCCAAAAGTGATAGCGGCAATCCCAATTCCTAAATCAAAGAAGGAAAAGAAGGTCGCATTTGCCATCCCTTTTCGATTCGCTTCAGCTTTATCAACAGCCCATGCCTGAAGTGCCGGCTGAACTGTTCCAAATCCAAGTCCATAAATCGCCGCTGCAATCATGAGCACCAGCGTGCTGGGCAGCCAGGCAAGCAAAAACATTGCTGTCAGTATCATGAAAGTACCAGGAAGAAAAACATAGATATGACCTTTTTTATCATAAATCTGCCCTGCAAAGGTACGTGAAATCATTAAGAAAACAGCATATACAAGAAAATATAATTCAATGCCTTCCACATTTTTCTCAAGTGCATGGAGCGGCAAAAATGTTGCGATGCCCCCGAATGTTGCCGTAATGAAGAACATGAGAATAGACGGCTTCAGCGCTGTTTTTTCAATCACATCAAATCTTGCAGGCTTTGTCTTTTCTTCGACAGCTTCTACTTTTTTATACCCAATCCCTAACGAGAATAGTAAAGCAATTAGTCCTAATGCTGCACAAATAAGGAAAAAGCTTTGAAACGAAATCATTCCCATTAGCGATAAACCGAGTGCAGGTCCGAGTGCAAGGGCGATGTTTCCAGATAAACCGAAATACCCCATTCCCTCTCCGCGTTTATGCGCAGGAATAATATCGGTTGCAATCGTCCCACCTGCAGTTGTAGAGAATCCCCAGCCAGCTCCTTGAATAATCCTTAGAAATCCCAGCAAGAAAATACTAGCTACAAATCCATATATACTCATTGATAATACAAAAATGCTTAATCCAATAACATAAACAAACCCGCGCCCTTTAGACTCTAATGCATGTCCAGCATAGGGCCTGAGCAGCAAGGCGGAGAAAGTGAAAATACCAACAATAATTCCAACCATCTGGTCATTTCCACCAAGCTCTTTTACATATAACGGGATTGTTGGCAGTGTCATTTGAAATCCCAGAAAAACGAAAAAATTAGCAAGCCAGATAAAAACAAAATCTTTTGTCCAGATTTTCTCTTGTATATTCTGTACCTTTTCCCTTGTTTCCATCACAATTTCAAACTTCCTCTCCTAAGTGCTTGCATTGCATTATACAGTATTATTTCGTGGATTGAAATATATTGATTTCAAAAGAAAGACTGAAGTGAAAACACCAAATTTGCTGGCTATGTTACGAAACCTGCCCTTTCCATCACAATACATAAACACCTTTAAATAACCCCAACGAATACTTTCTATTTTAAAGCAGCCCTGTCTTTAATTTACCCTCTTCCAACTCCGTTCTGAATCCGCAGTCCAACTTTTTTCAAGGATATTTTTTACACTCTATACACAGCCACGATTTAAGCTCTAAAATGAGGGACTGTTCTCATTACACCTATATAATCAGAACACTAAATAATCATTTCAGCACAGAGCAGCCCGTTCACACGTAGACTCCTGCAGGATGAGAGGCTTCGGTGAGACGGCGATATGCGTTAGCGTACTGATTGCTCATCAGACGCCAGCGGAAAGCGAAGTGTGAACGGGCCATCAGGAGGTTCTCTTAATTAATCATTCAGCAACTGCGCTGAAGGACAATCTATGCGGTCAATTGCGATTCACTATGATAATATCAGGAGGGGTTTGTATTCTTATGATAAGGATGTCGAGGTATGAAACTTTAAAAAAAGTGAAACTTCGCGAGAGAACAGACGTAGTACAGTTTATACATATCATTTCGAAAAGGGAGGGGTAAAACTTTTATGGAAACAATATTAAAAGTAGAGGGCCTGAATAAGTACTTTAAAGACAAACAAGTACTTAAAAATATTTCCTTTGAGGTCAATAAAGGAGAAATCATGGCGATTTTAGGCCCAAATGGTGCTGGTAAGTCCACAACAATCAGAAATATAATGGGGATTCTATATCCGGATGAGGGGTCCATTACCTTCCATCATCACGATGGAAATCAAATCCCGAAAAACAAGATCGGCTATCTTCCAGAGGAACGCGGACTTTATAAAAATGTGAAAGTAATGGATATCCTGCTGTATCTCGCAGACCTAAAGGACTATCCACTGGATAAAGCGAAAGAGCGGATTTTGCATTATCTTAAAAAGTTTGATTTGGAAGGAAAAGAAAAGGTAACAATTGAAGAGCTTTCTAAAGGAATGGGACAAAAAGTCCAATTTATCGGTTCTATCGTTCATGAGCCAGATTTACTCATTTTGGATGAACCTTTTTCAGGACTGGATCCTGTCAGTCAGGAACTATTCAAACAAGAGATTCGCAGCCTGCGCAACCAAGGAACAGCAATTCTCCTTTCTTCTCACCAAATGAATCTCGTCGAAGAGATGTGTGACCGTTTATTCATGATTCAGCGCGGACAAAAGGTGATTTACGGCACATTAGATGACGTAAAAACGGAGTATGCTAACTTTAAATGTACAATTCATGGTACGAATGAACGTACCAGCCTCGAAAACATTACTGATGTGGAGCATGTTGAACAGGATGGTGATGTTTCCATCCTCTATTTAACAAAGGATGTGGAACCAAACATCTGGTTAAGACAACTGCCGGAAGGAATTCAGATTAACGAGCTGTCAATTGACAGGGTTTCACTGCATGAAATTTTTATAGATATCGCAACAGATAAACGATTAATGACGAAAGAAGGTGAAATAAATGCGTCATTCAATGAAAGTAGCAAAGTGGGAAATTAAACGAAATCTAAAAAATAAATCCTTTTTGATTGGACTCTTCTTAACTCCTATTATCATTCTTGCTTTTGGATTTATTGGAAATTGGATTGGTGGAGATTCAGATAGTGCGGAAGAATCCGGCGAAGATATAACAGTGTTCATTAATGACCAGCTCGGTGTTTTTCCCGAATTGGAGGATACTGTCAGTGCAAGCGGAATGCCATGGACTTTGCTGGAAACAGATTTAGCTGAAAATGAGATTGCAGATGAAGTAACAGACAGCGAAAACACTGCTTATCTGTTTCTCAATCAGGCTGGCCTTACTGAAGGTGTTTTTCCTATTTATACAAGTGAGGAAATCGACCCTTATTTCATCAGCCAAGCAGCAATCATGCAAGGACCTGTTCTTGCCTTTCAGATGGAAGAACTTGGCTTAACAGAGGAACAATCACTAGCAATCAGTCAAGGGGTTTATTTTGAGGAAATCGACGCCGAAGCGATAACAAATGAAGAGGCTGCTGGAGAAGCAGGTGGTGAAGAATTAGCTGGTGAAGATGACTTGTTAGCTAAACTTGTACCTGCAGCATTTGCAGGGATTATCTTTATTTCCATTGTCTTCACTGGGATGGCAATATTTCAAAGTGCCTCTCAAGAGAAGAAAGACAAAATTGCAGAGATTATTCTCTCATCCCTTACTCCAAGCGAGCTGATGCAAGGGAAAATAATCGGCTATTTTGTACTTGGATTAATACAGACTGCCGTTCTGCTACTGTTCGTCGTGCCATTTATTTTATTCCAAACAGATATCCCATTGCTGGAATACTTATTTGTACCAGAAACTGCTCTCTATGTCGCAATTGCTGTTTTAAATTATTTAATGTTTGCAGCAATCTTTGTGGGGATTGGAGCAACGATGGAAGATATCTCAACAGCAGGAAATTTCCAGGGACTTGTAATGATGCTCCCGTTCCTGCCATTCCTGTTTATCGGTCCGGTAATTGGTGATCCATCAGGAATTATTGCACAAGTTGGCAGCTATATTCCATTCACGGCTCCAGGTGTTCTCTTGCTGCGTCTCGCCATTCTTGATACATGGCCATGGATTGAAATTATTATATCGCTTGTGATTATATTAATTAGTACAGGAGTATTTATAAAACTTGCAGGCAAGATATTCCAGGTAGGTATTTTAATGTATGGCAAAAATGCAACACCTGGGGAAATCTGGAAGTGGATTAAAGCATAATCTTTTAATCCCGCAAGTAATTTTGTCTATGTAATGAACGTTTGACCCAGCTGACAGATAATAATGTAAATTCCCTTTTCTATCTGAAATAAGATATACTATAATTATAGTAAGCATTTAAAAAGTATTTCTCGTGGGGGGTAATATTACATGTTAATGTATGTTATTGCATTATGCATTGGTCTTAGCATTACGCTCGTTATTTCAAGCGAGGTTTGGAGCTAATCTTAAAATAGCAGTGAACGCATCATCAATGCGTTCACTGCTATTTTTCTTTCATAATACAGCCAAAATTATGTGGTTTATTTTAAAGATTCTGTTATTCTATTAAACTATCTGCATTTCTACTTGTTTCCGAATACGTTTCATATTATGATTGTTACTATACTTTAAATCTACCATCTTTGAGGAGGCGTATATGAAACATTTAAGGTATTTCCTTGCCATTATCTTACTGCTCGGTATATTTATACCAGCAGAAACAGCAAAGGCTGCAAACGGAGACACATATGAAGTCAGTTCTATGCTGCTTCACGTCCGCGATGAACCAGCAAGTGGAGCAACAATTGTTGGACTGCTTCATAAAGGGGACAAACTCACTGTATTCCACGAAAAATATGGTTGGGTACAAACATATTATGCTGGAAAAACAGCCTGGGTTGCAAAGCATCATTTAATACCTGTTTCAACAGGTAATGTGAGTACTCAAGCAAGTACAAGCACATCGAACAATACAGGAGACAGCGGCAATCTGACAGTTAATGCCAGCAGTGTCAATATTCGCTCCGGCCCAGGGTTGGATTATCCTATCATTGCAGGTACAAGCTCTGGCGAAACCTATACTGTTGCAGAGCGTTCTGGCGATTGGACTAAAATTAAATTATCGAATGGAAACACCGGCTGGATTGCTTCTTGGCTTACATCTGCAAATGCCGTGAGCACAGAAGAAACAAGCCATAATGTACAAACCGTTTCCAATAATAAAACGGCGTCCGCTTCAAAACAAGTTACAAACCATTCGTTATCCGGTTTTAACATTGTTCTCGATGCTGGACATGGCGGGAGAGATCCAGGAGCCATTGGACTTGGCGGAGTTCAAGAAAAGGATTTGGTCACTTCGACAGCCAAGCAAGTCGCAAGTACTTTGCGCGCTTATGGTGCAAATGTAATTGAAACAAGATCCGGAGATTACTTCCTGTCTTTAGATGAACGGATTCATATTAGTAATTCATACGATACACATGCTTTTATTAGCGTGCATTACAATGCATTCCCTGTTGTATCTGCTCAAGGGATCAATACTTTTTATGCTAGTAACACAAGTCGTGCACTAGCATCCAATGTGCAAAATTCACTTGCAGCCTCTGTCCCTTTAAGTAATCGGGGTACGATGCAAGCAAATTATAAAGTATTGCGAAATACAAATGCACCTGCAATTTTAATGGAGCTTGGCTTCATTACAAATGCGTACGATTTATCAGTTATTCGTACTGCGGAATACCAGCAGCAGGTTGGAGAAGCAGTAGCGAATGGATTAATGAACTATTTTCATAATTAACTTTTAAACTATAATTACAGGTAAACGCCTGAGATAAAAAATATGATTTATTTAAATCCGAACGATACCTTAATTTCGTTCGGATTTTAAATTAACTTCTGACTATACTTCAATTCAAAATAACTTTCCCTCAAAGATACCGGAAATTTGAAAAGCCATCATTAATAAGGTTGTGCTTAGTCAATACAAAACTGGATTTTGAAAGTTTGTCTTTGATACGTTTTCTCTTTGCCCGCAGAAATCAGGATTGTTCTTTAACGGAGGATAAGAACTCTTCTCTAATCCTGTCAGAGCAAGATAAGTGGAGAAACTGTCTATAAGTACAACTCTATAAGACAGTAACTGCAAGATAAGCGGAAAAACTGTCTTTGAGAACTTCTCTATAAGACAGTAACTCCAAAATAAGAGAAAAACTGTCTTTGAGAACTTCTCTATAAGACAGTAACTCCAAAATAAGAGAAAAACTGTCTTTGAGAACAACTCTATAAGACAGTAACTGCAAAATAAGCGGGGAAACCGTCTATAAGAACACCATCTGATTTTTCAGTTAATCCAACTAAATTATTATCCTCATTTTTCACATGAAAACCATGTCCACCCTGATTCACATTATTGAAATCCATCGTAATATCAATTAGCTCTCCCTTTTCCAATTTAACGGGAATCGCATGCTCTCCATTAAAATAATCAAAACGTGCCGAAAACATATGCTCTTCCCTCTGCTCTGACCATCCCTGTTTTTCAGTGAAATCGATAAGAGATAGCATAAATATTGCTGCTGGAATTACAAAAGCGATAATCAAACTAATACTGGCTGATTTTTCCGGCAATGCTGTCCCATAGAAAAACACTAAGGCTGCAATCGCACCAACAGTTCCGGCAATAATAGTAAATATATTAAACCCATAAAACAAAAAGATTGCATACCCGGCAAGGATATAAAAGGTTATTTTTAACCAATGACCAGCTTTAATTTTAAAAGTTAAAAAATCGATGACAACGGAAGATAAAACACCATAAATAAATACAACAAACCAAAGCAATTCTTCCTGAAATGCTTTCGAAAAATCATATAACTCGAATAGATTTAAAAACAATATATAAATCGCCATGATAAAAAGCAGAAATCCTGCGCCTGTTAATTTTTCAAAGCAGTATTTCACAATAGTTGGTGCATGATTCAGCCTGCCTGTTTTCAATTATTTCTCCTCCTATCATGTGCCTGCCGTTATACTTGGCTCCCGTTTATCACGATAAAAAGCCTGCTGCTATAGAATGTTTTTCTTTAGATTAAGGAGTGATATACTATTCATGATAATCAGTTGAAATGGAGGGAACATCATGCATGAAAAATTGCAAGAGCTCATAACTTACACGTCAGAGAAATTTAACTTAACAGATTATGAATTGAAGCGCCACCACTTTTTCAAGGAAAAACATCGTTTGAATGAGACTGTTTATATTCTAAATATGGAGTGGTTCCCGAGAGAAGCTATTGATGAAGGTGATGACTTTAATCCGCCTGGAGCAATCAGTATTGACCTTGATTTTCATACAAAGCAATTAAAAGATATTGTCTTTGTTCATGGTATCAATCGGCTGGAAGCAAATCTTCCAGAAGCAGACCAAATCGAAGCAGCAATTGAATGGGTTGAACAAGAAAGCGGACTGGAATTTGGCCGGCAGTTCAAATTAATAAATAATGATGGTACCCAGCTGAGCTTTCGAGCAGCTGCAGATAATATTGCTGTATTCCCTTCTGGATACATTCAATTGGATTTTAACGAGGAAGGGAAACTAAGCCAGTATTCCATTCACGGAACATTTCCCGAGGAAGATAAAATCAGATGGGAACCATTTAACTTAACAAGCAGTCAAACTGAAAATATCGTAAAGCAGCAATGCACCTTGTTCGAGATTCCAATCGTTGATCAAGAAAAGTGGTTAAACGTTTATGGGGTTTCTGCTTGTTTCATTACAAATGATGGGGAACGAATTATTGCATTCGAAGAAGTTGAGAATGACTTTTCATACACCCCATTACAAACAACATTACATTGGGAAACGATTGAAGAAAGAGCATTCCCTGCTCAGGATATTGATATTAGTACAGAAACAACACTCGAAGCAGCATTGGAAAACAAGCAACCAGCCGAAAGTCAGCACATCAGTGAGGAAACACAGCAAAATGCAATCTCACTCGTGAAAGCTTACCTGCAGTCCATTAAACCTGAGGATTCAGGTAAATGGAAGATTACTTCTTTACGCCGTGAAGCAAGCTACTTATTTGCTGAGTTAAAGCTCGCTGCAGGTGAATCACGTGTTATTAATCGAAAAATAACCATCATACTTGATGCCGCAACACTTCAGCCAGTAAATCACGTTGATAATGTGGCCTTGCTGGAAACGTTCCAAGTATTCAAAGAAGCAAAAGAAGCAAAGCTTTCGTTAGCTGAAGCATTTAACACACTGTTCCAGTATGTTGAAATCACACCTGTCTATGTTTACAGCAAAACCGAAGACATGTACAAGCTCTGCGGAAAAATTGACTGTGACTATGCAATCGACGCCACAACCGGTGAACTAATCACACTCGACGAATTAAACTAACAACTTGGGACAAGAAGGACCAAACCCTGATTGTCCCAGGCTTTAATTTTGAAATCGTTCGATCCTGCTGAAGAAATCAATTACAAAGTCATAAAAAATTTTTTCTGTTGGTAAAAGCTCGCGTCCTTCTGGAATGATAATCCCAACAGTTCTTGTAACAACTGGTTCAGTGACTGGTATTCGCACCGTTCCTCTTGGCAGATTCTCTACTAAGGTGCTTTCCGGTATCAGGCTGATTCCTAATCCGGCAGAAACCAATCCCTTTATCGCATCAATATCTGCCCCTTCAAACGTAATATTTGGGCTAAAACCAAACTGCTTACATGCCTGAATAATCATATCTCGTAAAATGTAATTCTCAGGAAACATAATAAAGTTTTCCGTGCGCAGCTGATGAAGCTTTAACGTTTTCTGCTTTGCTCTTGGGTGATTTAGTGGCAGAAGCGCAACAATATGCTCTGTTGATAATACCTTCCCTATTAATTGCTTGTCTTTTGTAGGAACAGGTGCTAGCAGTGCCATATTTGCTTTACCTCTGCTTACAAGCTCCTTCAGCTCATAATAATTGCCTTGCACTAAATTAAAATTCACACTTGGATACTCCCTGCGAAATGCAGAGATGATTGTAGGAAGTATGTAAAGCGCAAGACTGCTTGCAAATCCGATATTAATCGTCCCTTTTTCCGGATCTGTATATTCATGAATAACCTGTTTAGCGTCATCAATAACCTGAAGAGCATATTCCATCCGTTTAAGAAAAACTTCCCCAATTGGTGTAAGCCTCACTCTTCTCCCATCGCGAATAAACAAATCAACACCAAGCTCGTCCTCCAGTTTCGTAATCTGCCTGCTAACGGCAGACTGAGCGACATGCAGATTATTTGCAGCTTCTGTTACGTGCTCTCGTTTAGCCACTTCAATGAAATACTTAATTTGTCTGAGCTCCATCTTTCACCCACCCCCAACCCATTATCTCATAACGGCATTGATTTTATCTATTATTAGTATTGTTTAGATGAATTGAAAGTATTAAAATGGAAATATATTGTATACGTAAGGAATCAATAGGAATAAGGAGGGTAAACGATTATTATGCAAACAACATTAGTTAATAATCATGTTTCAGCGTATTTAGACGAAATCTATGATTCCGTCGTCAAACGAGACCCAAATGAAGTTGAATTCCATCAGGCAGTTGCCGCATTTCTCCAGTCGATTTTACCTCTCTTAGAGAAAGAACCCCACTATATTGAAAAGGGAATCCTTAAACAAATCGTTGAACCAGAGCGTGTGATAACATTTCGCGTTACATGGGTCGATGATAACGGGGAAACCCAAGTAAACCGCGGATACCGCGTTCAATTCAATAGTGCAATCGGTCCTTTTAAAGGCGGGCTGCGTTTTCACCCGACAGTTAACCAAAGCATTGTAAAGTTTCTCGGCTTTGAACAAACCTTTAAAAACGCTCTAACAGGACAGCCAATCGGCGGTGGTAAAGGTGGTTCTGATTTTGATCCAAAAGGCAAATCAGACATGGAAATTATGCGTTTCTGCCAAAGCTATATGACAGAGCTCGCGAAGCATATTGGACCAGACGTTGATATTCCAGCCGGGGATATTGGAGTAGGAGCCAGAGAGATTGGTTATATGTTTGGGCAATATAAACGCATTCGCGGTGCTTATGAAGCTGGTGTGCTCACTGGAAAGGGGCAGGAGTATGGCGGAAGTCTGGCCCGAAAAGAAGCAACAGGATATGGTACGATATACTTCCTGAATGAAATGTTAAAGGATAATAAAATTCCGCTTAACCGAAGTACTGTTATCGTTTCCGGTTCTGGAAATGTATCCATCTATGCCATGGAAAAAGCAATCGAATTTGGTGCCAAAGTTGTTGCTTGCAGTGATTCTTCAGGTTATATCTACAATGAAAAAGGCATCGACATAGAAACCGTTAAACAAATAAAAGAAATTGAAAAGGGACGTATTCAAGATTATCTTAAAAAATATCCTGAGACGACTTATAAAGAAGATTGCTCTGGAATTTGGAGCGTTCCATGCGATGTTGCACTACCTTGTGCTACACAGAATGAGCTTGATGAGGAAAGTGCAAAACAGCTCGTTAAAAATGGCGTAAAAGCCGTTGCCGAAGGAGCAAATATGCCAAGCACTCCTGAAGCAATTGAAGTTTTTCTTAAAAATAATATTCTTTTCGGACCTGCAAAAGCAACAAACGCAGGCGGTGTCGCTGTTTCTCAATTGGAAATGGCACAAAACAGCATGCGGCTGAAATGGTCATTTGAAGAGGTAGATGAAAAACTGCAGGAAATCATGAAAAATATTTATAAAAACTGCAGAAGTTCTGTAGATGAATTTTATAACGCAACAAATCTAATTCAAGGGGCAAATATCGCCAGCTTTAAAAAAGTTGCTGATGCAATGATTGCTCAAGGTGTAATCTAAGCACTTAAAAACATACTAAGATTAGTGGGTAAGATCATCGACGGATGACCTTACCCACTATTTCTTTTTTAAGATAAAGTGAGGCCAAGGCATAACTCATACCAACCAAATAAAAGAAGAACATTATCGAATAAAGAGCTTTAAATGTTAACTTTTTATAACCGGAAAATGATTCATAGTCGATAGAAAATGTTGATCACCTTAATTCAGAGTAATGTTCGTTTTGCTTTTTAATTATCCTGCTGAAGGTCCGCATTCCAATTGCCCCTTCGCTTTCCGCAGGCGGCTGATGAGCCCCTGGAAAGCGAAGTGTATTCGGGCTGCAATTTTCCAGAGGAGTATGCTAAGTACTGAATTAAGGGCATCAGGAGTTCACTTAAAATCCGAACGAAATCAAGGTATTGTTCGGATTTTATTAAATTATATTTCTTTTGTCCCAAACTTTTTTTAATGTTAAATACGTCTTAAACATCATGCTTTTCTTCAAGCTGCATTGTAGTTATACAGGTCTGATCCCCATCATATGTTGAAAGCACTGCCTCAGCAGTTTTACCGTCATGGTTTACTTTTACATGATACTCATCGTTCCTTGGCAGCCATAAATCAATAAAACCATTTTTCATTGTTTCCATCGTTTCATTCATAACAATCTTTCCTTCGCTGTCAACAATCTCTACAGCAAACTTTTCTTCAACCATCTCACCTTGACAGCCAGTTAAACTATGAATTTCACATGGGTGTGTCTGCTCCAGATAAGGGGCTATGGACAAGAAAAATTTATCTTTTGGAAGGTCATACGTTGTCTGCTCCTTATTACTGTCTGTTACAATCAACTCACTTGATGTAATGGATGCAGAAACGTCCTCAAAACTGCCCACACTATATTCATGTACTAATTGTTCGATATCTGCAGTTTCATCTGCTGCATTACAAGCGGTGAGCAGTGCGAAACCTACTATTACAAGGAAAATAAACTTCAGCTTTTTCATCATTTATTTCTCTCCTTCTGTCCATTTACTCCTTCATTTTAGCATGAGGAGCAGGTTAGAGAAAAAAAGAATATGACAACTTTCATACATTTAACTGTATGTATAAACTTCAGTATGCAGTAAGGTCTTTCAGAACCGCTGCCTACCCCAATACTGCCCGGTCATCTTCAAATTGCTCTCCACGGATACGCTGGAATTCATTAAGCAGATCCTTTACTGTTAATTTTTGCTTTGCTGCACCGCTTGCTTCAAAGATAATCTGACCTTTATCCATCATAATGATGCGATTTCCAAGATCAAGTGCCTGCTGCATATTATGTGTAACCATTAATGTGGTAAGTCCTGCCTTTGATACGACATCTTTTGTAAGCTCTGTTATTAGTTCAGCACGCGATGGATCAAGCGCTGCTGTATGCTCATCCAATAGAAGTATATCCGGGTTCGTAAAAGTTGTCATAAGCAGAGACAGTGCCTGTCTTTCCCCACCGGATAAAAGTCCAACCTTTGCTGTTAAGCGATCTTCGAGTCCTAGATTTAATGTGGTCAAATAATCACGAAACATCGCACGCCGGTTCTTATTTACACCAAACGTCAATCTGCGCTTCTTGTTTCGCGAATACGCCATAGCCAGATTTTCTTCTATTGTCATAGAAGGAGCTGTTCCTGCCATCGGGTCCTGAAATACACGGCCAATAAATCTGGAACGCTTATATTCGGGCAAGTGGGCAACCTGTTTGCCATTAATCATCACGTCCCCTACATCAGGAAATAAATGACCGGCAATTACGTTCATCAACGTTGACTTCCCCGCTCCATTACTTCCAATGACCGTAACAAAGTCGCCTGTCTCCAAATGTAAATTGATATGATTCAATGCTTTCTTCTCATCTACCGTGCCTTCATTAAAAATGATTGATATATCTTTAATCTCAAGCATTTACATTCCTCCTGCCTGGCGATGACTTAACGCTGCCCGTTTTTCCAGACGGCGTTTCTTTTCCCGCTGTGCTTGTAAGATTTTTGGAGAGATAAGGGCGATAATTACGATGACTGCTGTAATCAGCTTCATATCCCCTGTCTCGAGAAAACCAACACGCAAGGCTAACGTAACAATGATCCGATAAATAATTGCGCCGCCAATAACTGCAAGCGTAGCTCTCGCAATTGTTTTCGTGCCAAATAAAGCTTCACCAATAATGACAGAGGCAAGTCCAATTACAATCATTCCGATTCCCATGCCAACGTCAGCGAATCCGCCTAATTGTGCAATCAAGCCACCAGATAAAGCAACGAGTCCATTTGAGATTCCAACCCCCAGAATCGTTAAATTATCTGTATTTGCAGACAGGCTGCGGATCATTCGTTTATTGTCACCAATTGCTCGGATAGCGAGCCCAACCTCTGTCTTTAGAAAGTAATCTGTAAAAAGCTTAATAATAATTGTCAGAATAAGCATGAAAACCAAGATGCCCCACGTGCTTGGAAAGCGGTCGAGACCAGTCATACTTAAAAGGTTATTAAGAAGTGAATCAATTCCTGTTGCAGCCCATACGCTGCCTAATTGATCAAAAGCTGTTGTTTCAATATGCATAGACAGGGTTGGCTGACCAAGAATTCTTAAATTAATCGAATAAAGTGCGGTCATCATCAGAATCCCAGCCAGAAGAGCATTCACTTTTCCCTTCGTATGCAGTAATCCTGTAATGGTGCCCGCAATAAAACCTGCAATACCCGCTAGGATTGTTGCTAGGATTGGCGGAACACCATTAATAATTGAAAGTGCGGCAACAGCAGCACCAGTTACGAAACTTCCATCCACTGTCAAATCCGGAAAGTCCAACACACGAAATGTCAGATATACGCCAAGTGCCATAATCGCGTAAATAACACCCGATTCTACAGCACCAAACATCGAAATAAACATAATTAGTAATCCCCCTGCTGTACTCTGCTAAATAGGTAAGATAAGTCGCTATAAAGCACGACTTATCTTTATTTTTCTTAGTCTATAAATTGTGCTGATTCATCCCAGTCTGTATTCCATTCCACGCCTTGCTCTTCCGCTCCCTGCTTATTAATGAAAAGCTGAATTTCCGTCGGGTACTCCACAGGGAAATCACTTGGAGATTTATCACCTGCAAGAATTTCTGCTGCTATCTCACCTGTACGATAGCCAATCGTTTTATAATCAATCCCGAAAGTTGCAAATCCTCCTTTTGCGAGTGAATCCGGCTCACCAACAATCAAGGGAATATCCTGATCATTTGCAACGCCAATTACACTGTCTAATGCCGAAACAACGGTGTTATCTGTAATAATATAAAAGACATCAACATCACCTGCTAATGTCGTTGCAGCCTGCTGCACCTCAGCAGTATTGGCCACTGTACGTTCTTCGATTGTAAGTCCAGTGCCTTCTGCTGCTTCTTTCACTGTATCGACTTGACGCACAGAATTCTGTTCGCCTGCATTATAAACCATTCCAACGCTTGCATCTGGGAAATAATCTACAATAAATTGAACTGTAGATTGAATTGCCTTCGGATGAAGGTCAACAACACCAGTAATATTGCCGCCCGGCTCCTCCATGGATGGTACAAGCTTGGCATCGACTGCATCCGTCACCGAAGTAAATACAATCGGAATTTCGCCTGTTGCCTGCAAAGCGCCAAGCGCACTAGCTGTAGAGTTAGCAAATATAAGATCAACATCATCTGCTACAAAGCCATCTGAGATGGGCTTTACATTATTTTGATCACTTTGCGCACTTTGAAAGTCATATTCCACATTTAAACCAGCCTCTTTCAGCGCTTCTTGGAAACCTTCATATGCTGCGTCAAGGGATGGATGTTCTACAATTTGTGTTGCCCCTACTTTATAAACCTTTTCATCGCTATCGCTATTTGCATTTTCTCCCGTATCTGAATCTGAATCACTTGTGCCACATGCTGCCAGCACAAGCATGCCAATTGTAATAATGAATACTACCAGCTTCTTCATTTTATCCCCCCTGTAGTTTTAACGCGTTAAAGCGTTTATGTATAAAAGCGATTGTATCACAGATTATTCATTAAAGATAGAATTTTTTCACATTCCTGACTACTTTGGTATTCCGAATACTCATCACCGTCCAGGCGAAGTCGTCACGCCTTTTAAAAAATCGCCTGCTTTCATTAATTAAGATGCGATAAAACCATGGTTTAAATGGTTTCTTTAAAACAAAGCTTTCAATATTACGATAAACCTTTATAAACGTTTCCTGCACGATATCGGCAGCAACACGATTACTCTTTCTAATTGCATAGGCAGTCTGCATCGCATCATCCACATAGCTGTCATACAGTGTGTGAAATGCTTCCTCGTTGCCCTTTTTTTCACGGTCTGTCAATCGGACTCGTCCCCTTAGATAAACACCCCTGCTCTATATCCCCTGCATCTTTAGCAAAGGTTTTTAAACTAACTTAATTTTTATTAAATTCTCATTTTATTTTCCCGAAATGTATGTTATGATTAATACGTAATAGGGATTTTTACCCATTTAAATGCATTCATTTCTTTTAGCGGGAAAAATGGAGGTTTACTTTAATGGTTAACCGTTTAAAAATTTATATCATTTCTATTTTCATTATTTCATTGGCTATCGCAGTTCTTTCTGGTCCAATTCAAGTCGATATCAGCTTATACGCAAAAATACTCGTTATCTATTTGTTGTTCACCACACTTTATTCCCATCTGAAAACCATTGTGAAAACCGGTAAAGTAAATGTTGATTATAGTGTGTCCTATGGGCTTTCTTTTGGCCTCTTTGCTGGTCCTTTAGGTCTTTTCCTTTTTGAATTGATTAATCGCTTCTATGTTTTTCTGTACCGCAAGAAAACAGATACAGCAGATGAAGATGAATTTTTACATACATTCTATAATATTGGGGCACCTGTCATCCTGCATTCCATTGGTTTTTATCTTTACTATATGCTTATCCCTTATTTTGAAAGTCTGCCGCTCTTTGGTTATTGGCTGCTGATTATTTTAATTGTTTTTCTAATCGATTTGCTGTCTTCGCTTTTCTTGCTTGTTGTGCTATATATTGTTGGCGATATTAAGACAAGAAAGGACAGTTTGGAGTTTATCAGAGAAAGAAGCAAACTGGAGTCACTGCAAAAGGCAATTACTAACGGACTTTTATTTATCTTTATTATGAATAGTGACTGGGAACTAATGATAGCTTTATTTCTGCTAAATTACATTTTCAGTCATTCCGCTGTACTAAAGTCTCAAAGCATGCAGCATAAGATTGAAAGAGACCGTTTTGAACAAATGGCATATACAGACTTTTTGACAAAGGTTCATAACCGGACATATATGAATAAAATAATGAAAGATTTGGATGAATCAGGCGAAGAACTAGGAATTGTTGTTTGTGATATCGATACGTTTAAACGAATTAATGATACGTATAATCACACTGTCGGAGATCATGTCATCCAGCACTTTGCGGCTAATCTAAAACGTTTGATACATGCGGATGATTATTTATTCCGCAGCGGCGGAGAAGAATTCACAATACTTCTGCGGAAGAGAGATTATGCTGCTTGTAAACGGTTAGTAGATAAGATTCAAAACGAAATTCAGCATTCCAAAACAAAAGCAGAATACCGTGGTAAGCAAATTGAGATTAATTGTACTGCTTCTTTTGGATTGTATTATTTCAAGACCGCGGAAGATATAGATATAAAAAAGGGCTATGTTCAAGCAGACGAATTATTGAACATCGCAAAAAATAGAGGAAAAAACCAAGTAATCTCAAAAAACGGCTATCGTGCATTTCCAGTATCTGCACGGTTTCATTAAAAGAAAAGCAGCCGGGAAAATGGAATCCCGCTGCTTCTTAAATTAGAATATTTCTTTCCTTTGCTTGCGCCACTAATTCTTCCCTGAATTTCGGATGCGCAATATCAATTAATGCTTTTGTTCGTTCACCTATTGTCTTTCCACGGAGCTTGGCAATACCATATTCTGTGACAATATAGTCCACATCATTTTTGCTCGTTGTAACAATTGCTCCTGGACTTAATATCGATTTGATTCTGCTCACTGTACCACCTTTAGCTGTTAAAGGAAAAGCAAGAAAACTCTTTCCTCCTTCAGATTGGACTGCCCCCCGAACGAAATCCACCTGTCCTCCTGTTCCGGAAAAGTGCGCTGTCCCAATTGATTCAGCACAAACTTGACCAAAGAAGTCGATTTCAATTGCAGAGTTAATGGACATGAAATTTGGCATGTTTCTAATGATGTTTGGATCATTAATATGCTGAACCGGCAGCATTTTTACATCAGAATTATTATGTATATAATCATAAACCCGCTTCGAACCAAATGCAAAAGAAGCTACTGTTTTCCCCGTATGAAGCGGTTTCATTTTATTGGTGACGGCACCGCTTTCAATTAAATCAATCATGCTCTCTGTAAACATCTCCGTATGGATGCCAAGATCTGTCTTCTCTTGCAGTGCCAGACCAACTGCATCGGGGATAGCCCCTATTCCAAATTGAATGACAGCACCGTTCGGAATTTCATCCGCAATATATGCAGCAATCTGCTTACTGATGTTGTCTATTTCGGGACGAGGCAAGTCTGGGAGCTGCATATGATTTTCACATAATCCATCCACTTTTGAGATATGGACTGCCGGACCTGTTACCGAGCGTGGCATATTTTCATTCACTTCTATGTAGATCCGCCTTGCCCTCTTTAACAATGCTTCACTCAATGATGCAGAGGCTCCTGTACTAAAATAGCCCGCGTCATCCATTGGAGCAACACAGATAAATAAAGCATCAATTTCAGCATGCCCTTCTATCATTGATGGGATATCATGAAAATATGATGGCATAACGTCTGCAAATCCCTGATTTACTGCTTTTCGCGCAAAACCGCTTGAAAACCAGGAAACCCCTTTATAATGTTTCTTATATTTCTCATTGTAGACACCGAGCGGGAACCATTCTAACATTGTATGATAAGCAATACCTTGTAAATTATTCTCTTTCACATACTCATCCAATGCTTCTGTAATTGCTGGAGGAAGGGAAAGACCAATATCTGAAGCGCAGACCCAATATGACTCAACTTTTTCCGCAATTTGTCCGGCAGTCATTTTTTTACTTTCATAAAGTGTTTGAAACTGTTTCATCGCTTTTACCCTTTCTTCCGTTTATTTTTAAAAAGCCTCCATCAGCTTCTATTGCCTAATGGAGGCTTTCCTGTCATTTAGATTGCTCTTTTTTTCTTCACTTTCTCAATTTGCTTACTTCTTAATTGTCCGCACGCAGCATCAATATCTGCTCCATTTTCCCAGCGCACGCCAGAGTTGATGCCATTCGCCTTCAATGTTTGGTGAAACGCCTCTATAGCTTCGGTTTCACTTCGTTTATATTGAATATGTTCATCAACGGAGTTGTAAGGTATAAGGTTCACATACGCCAAATGACGGTGATTATAAAGCAACTTAGCAAGTTCTAATGCTTCCTTCTTATGATCATTAACATCTCTTAACATAATGTATTCATAAGTAATGCGTCGATTGGTCTTTTCTAAATAATAATCGACAGCCTTCATTAATTTTTCCAGCGGGAAGGCTTTGTTAATTTTCATAATCTGTGTTCTAAGCTCATTATTTGGTGCATGAATTGAAATTGCCAGATTCACTTGGATGCCAGTATCTGCAAACTCATAAATTTTATGTGCCAGTCCACTTGTTGAGACCGTAATATGACGAGCACCAATATTTAAGCCATTCTCATCATTCATTACATGCAAGAAGCTCATCAGATTTTTAAAGTTGTCAAATGGCTCACCAATCCCCATTACGACAATGTGGCTTACACGCTCACCATTCCCCTTTTCATCTAAATGCTTCTGCACGTTCATAATTTGCTCAACAATCTCACCGCTTGATAAATCCCGGTTTTTACTGAGCAGTCCGCTTGCACAGAAAGAACAGCCAATATTACAGCCAACCTGCGTCGTTACACAAACAGATAACCCATAATTAAATCGCATTAATACTGTCTCAATTAAGTTTCCATCTGCTAATTTAAATAAATATTTTATTGTGCCGTCCTTTGATTCCTGCTTTATCTCTTCTTCCAGTGTATGAATTACGAAATGTTCTTCAAGCAGCTCAATTGTTGATTGATTCACATTCAGCATTTCGTCAAAATGATTAATGCGTTTCTTATAAATCCAATCCCATACTTGATTGGCACGGAAACGTTTCTCCCCGTTCTCGGTTAACCAATCCTCTAATTCATTATACGTTAATCCATAAATGGATGTCTTTGACATGTGATACCCTCATTTCTTAAATCCTCTATTTTTATCTTACTTTATTGCAAGCAATGTAGCAAATGGAAATTATGGCGTTTTTGTAGCAATTGTGATTGCCTTGAATCCTTCTATTGGACTGCAATCTGCAAAAGCTTTATCCTTTATTATAAGGAATTCTGCTTTCGCACTAACTGCCGATCACATTGCCTTTGCCCCAACTGATTGAAGTTTCACTATAAATCAGCTCTATACTGGAATGATTCATACTTCCAGGGACAAGCTGTTTATATACCTCTTGGTTAGCATGAGCATCGAGACGAATGAATGAATGTTTTCTGTGCGGAAGTTGAATAAGGAATTTATAAAGGAGTGTGCTTTACTTGAGCAATAATCAAATAAATAAATTTAATGGTATACCGTTGTCCGTGTTGGACCTGGCACCAATCCAGGAAGGAGCGACAGCTGAACAATCCTTTAAAGAGAGTGTAGCACTCGCCCAGCATGTAGAGAAATGGGGCTTTCATCGCTACTGGCTGGCCGAGCATCATAATATGCCAGGCATCGCCAGTTCAGCAACCTCCGTTTTAATTGGGCATATCGCTGGCAATACCAAGCATATGCGTGTAGGTTCTGGCGGAGTCATGCTGCCAAACCATGCAACACTTGTTATTGCAGAACAGTTCGGTACACTGGAATCACTTTTTCCCGGCAGAATCGATCTTGGCTTAGGCCGTGCTCCTGGGACAGACCAAGCTACAGCATACGCTCTGAGACGTACACTTCATGCTGGGCCTGAAGAGTTTCCAATGCAAGTAAGTGAATTACAGGATTATTTCTCAGCAGATCCCATCTCCCGTGTTCAAGCAGTACCAGGAAAAGGACTTGATATCCCAATCTGGCTGCTGGGCTCGAGTGACTTTAGTGCAAGACTTGCAGCTGAAAAAGGACTATATTTCTCCTTTGCCAGTCACTTTGCACCCGCATATACTGTTCCAGCATTAAATCTGTACCGTGAAAACTTTAAGCCTTCAGCTGCTTTGGAAAAACCTTATGCAATGGTTGGAGTCAATGTGATTGCAGCCGATACGATGGAAGAAGCGGAAAAACTTGCGACATCACATTATATGCAGATGCTCTATCTCCGCCGTGGCAAGCCAAGAAAATTGCAGCCGCCAATTGACAGTATGGATGCAATCTGGTCGCCAATGGAGAAAGCTGCTGTTTTAGAATCACTTGATCCAAGAACAACGATTGTCGGCGATCATGAAACCGTAAAGAAAGCCTTAATCGCTTTCCAAGAAAGAACAAAAGCAGATGAGATTATTATCAGTTCACAAATTTTCCATCTGGAAGACCGTTTACGTTCCTATGAAATAGTTTCAGAGCTATTTGACTAAACCTTGAACTCCCCCCACTTATCGACATTGCACTCTGATTGAAGTGGGGGGTTCTTCGGAACAGAGCGTACTTGTTAACAGGAATATTCGTTCTGATTATATCTCACTAACAATAGAACAGGCAGCAGAAAATTATAGACAGTTGAACAATTGAGACAGCTGAAATTATCCCTGTTCGGGAGGCGATTCATCTCCACCCTGTTTCGACTGAGGATGGCGTCTTCTCGCCCGGAAAGATAAAATAAATAAAAGGATAGAGACAGTTTAAGCTATAACTGTTGCCTCTATCCTTTTTTCATTTAGTTTGAGTTATCTTCCTTAAGCTCTTTCTCTTTCCCATGGATGACTTCCTTCAAATCATCCTGTACCGAAATATCAGCCAGTTTTACTTTACTTCGATAAGCAGCTCTGGTAATTAAGTGGCCAGATATTGGTGCAGTAAGAAAAACAAAGATAATCCCTAAGACCAGCCGAACACTGAAATACCCATTAACGGCTAATATATAGATAAGTGCACCGGTTAATGTCAGCAACACCCCAAGTGTAGAACTTTTTGTTGCTGCATGGGAACGGGTATAAACATCTTGAAATCGAATCAATCCAATTGCACTAACAAGCGCCATAAGTGATCCGATGAATATTAAAAATACACCAATATACTCAGCTATCACGCTTACGTTCAATGATAACACCTCTCTCGATATGTTTTGAGAACGCAATCGTACTGATAAACGCCAGGATCGCCAAAACAAGAATTACCTCTAAAAATGCTTGTGTTTTAAGGATTATTGAAATAATCGCTAATGAAGAAACAATCTGAACCCCAATCATATCCAGTGAGATTACACGGTCAGGCAAGCTTGGACCAATAACTACACGGATTAAGGTAATTGCAATTGCAACTCCAAAGATTATTAATGATATCATAAGCATTGTCTCTATCATTAACGCGTCACCTCCATAATTGCTTTTTCAAAGCTGTGCAGCGACTTCAATAGCATCTCCTTGGAATCTTCTACATCCATTGCATGAATGTACAAATAATCCTCTTCAGGCGTAACCTCCATCACTACCGAACCAGGTGTCAAAGTAAGCAACAGCGAGATTGCGGTTATTTCCCATTCTCCCCGCATTTGTGTCTCATACTTAAATATACCTGGCTGATAATTGACTTTTGGACTTAATATTTGTGATAGAACGAGAATACTGGAAGAAAACAGCTCCCGAATAAAAATGAGAATAAGCTTGAAGAATGCATAAGGACGTGCCAGATAAAAACGTTCCCCAAAAAATCGGTGCATCAGGAAAACGATACCGATTCCCACAATATAACCAGCGACGAAGGTCGTAAAGCTGAGCTCTGGCTCGTCACTTATTAATGTCCAAAGTAAAGCGATAAATATATTTAGAAAAAATTGTCCCGGCATCCTGAAGTCACTTCCTTTTAGCTAATTTACAGCTTTTCTTCCTGTATCAAAAATTTCTTTACTTGTTTAAGACTGCATCAATATAAATTTCTGGATTTAATAAGGTATTCGCTGCATCCATTACATATGGTGCAAAGAACTCGGCACCTAGACCTAAAACAAACATGGCAGCTGTTAAAATAACAAAAGATGTCATCCAGCCTTTTTTCATTGGCATTTCATCTTCAAAACTAATAATCGTTTCTCCCCAAAAACTATTCAGGAAGATACGCAAGAGCGAATAAAGGACAAAAATACTAGAGATGAAGGCAAGTGCTAATAGAATGTAAGAACCAGCTTCTACTGCTCCTTGTCCAACTAACATCTTGCCGATAAATCCACTTAATGGCGGTACACCAGCAAGAGATAGCATAACAATAAAGAATATCCAGCCGAAAGCAGGATAGTTCCGGATTAATCCGCTCATAAAGTCAAATCTTTTCTCACCAGTCACTGTAAGCATTGTTCCTGCAAGTAAGAAAAGCAATGTCTTAGCGATCATATCATGCATTAAGTAATAAATAGACCCCTCAATTGCTTCTGGAGTCATCACAGCAAGACCAATCAAGATAAAACCAACAGCGATAATTACGTTATATGAAACAATCTGCTGGATATTTTTATAAGCAATTGCACCAATACTGCCGCCTATTAAAGTAAGGCCTGCTAAAATGCCAATTGCTGTATGTGTAATCTGCGGTTCATGATAAAAGATTAAAGTAAACATACGGAACATCGCATAAATACCAACCTTTGTCAGCAGCCCTCCAAATAAGGCTGCAACTGCAGTCGGCGGAGCACTATATGAACCAGGAAGCCAAAAGTATAGCAGCAAGCCAGATTTAAGAGCAAACACTGTAAGAAACACTAAACTGGTTACAGTTAAAAGCGGTGTCTGTCCAGACTCACTAATCAGCTGTGAAAGATGCGCCATATTCAATGTTCCAATCTGACCATATAAATATGCAATCCCTACAAGGAAGAACCAGGATGAAATGACATTAATCACGACATACTTTAAAGACTCACGCAGCTGAATTTTTCTTCCGCCGAGAACAATCAGCACGTAAGATGCGAGCAGCATAATTTCAAAGTTTACATAAAGGTTAAATATATCTCCAGTTAAGAATGAGCCGTTAACACCTGCAATCAGGAAATTAACAAAGGAATAGAAAAACATATTTTCTATTTTCTCACCAATAGAAGAAAAAGCATAAATTAAACACACCAGCGTAACAATACTTGCCGTTAATACGAGAATGACAGAGAAAGAATCTGCAACAAATAAAATTCCGAATGGAGGATCCCATCCGCCAAAATCAAGTCGAAGAATTCCCTCTGATTGAATTCTAGCAAGAAGATAGGCTGCGACCCCAATGTTAGCAAGCATCCCTAACACACTGATAACACGCTGTGTCTTGATGTGGGATCTAAAAAAGATTAATAATATACCAATCATTATCGGCAGAACCATTGGCAGTACAATCATATTATTCATATCGATTACCTCGCAATTCCTCGAGGTTATCTGTTCCCAGTGTTTGGTACGTTCTATATGCAAGCACTAACACTAGTGCTGTCACAGCAAAACTAATAACAATAGATGTTAAAATTAAAGCTTGTGGCAGCGGGTCTACATAGCTGCCGCCACTTTCATCACCAAGAATCGGAACCTGACCATTCTTCAAGCCGCCCATTGTCATAATCATTAAATGTGCAGCATGCGAAAGAATTGCCGTCCCTAAAATCACACGGAGCACACTTTTCGATAATATTAAATAGGTTGCAACGGTGACTAACACACCTGTTAGGATGGTTATTAACGTTTCCATCTGCTACACATCCTCACTAATACTTAAAATAATTGTAATAACAACGCCGACTACGACCAAAGCAACTCCTGCTTCAAAAATAGTGACCGTTGTGAGCTCTACTGCCCCAAAGAAGGGAAAATCAAAATGAGCAAAGGTCTGACTTAAGAAAGGCACGTCAAAGATAAACGCACCAAACCCTGTCCCAACTGCTAAAAATGCACCAAAAGCGGCGACTTTCTTAAAGTCCAGGGGAATTGCCTTCCGAATCGTATCCATATCATAAACAATAAAGAGCAACACAAAGGCAGATGCAAGGACTAGTCCACCAATAAATCCGCCCCCTGGACTGTTATGGCCTGCAAAGAACAGATAAACAGCCAAAGTTAAAATAATGAATACGACAATTTTCGCGACTGTTCGCAAAATAATGTTATTGATCTTCAAGCTTTTCCCCTCGCTTTCCAACCTTGAGCTTGATAATTGAATACACGCCAATTCCAGCGATGAGGAGTACAACTACTTCGAGCATTGTATCGAAGCCACGAAAGTCACTCAATATTGCGTTAACAATGTTTTTACCGCCAGCAAGCTCATAGGAATTCTCAAAGTAAGTAGAGATACGATCAAATAAACGATTATTTTGAACAGCTAATGCCACTACTGTAAAAGTAGCACCAACTCCTATAGAAATAAGCAGTTTAGTCATATCCACTTTTCTTGTTCCTGATTCCTTCTGCCACTCAGGCAAGAAGTAATAAGCAACTAAGAACAGCACGGTTGTAACTGTTTCAACAACTGTCTGTGTTAGTGCTAAATCTGGTGCACGGAAAACAACGAAAAATAACGCAACTCCATAGCCAATTACACTATTGAGCAAAATTGCCGTTAATCGGGATTTAGCAAACAGAATCGAAACAGCTGCAACGATTAAGGTGATGACAATAATCCACTCAAAACTTGAAATAGGGGCATTTCCTGATATCTTGAAATCAAATGCTCCAGTCAGGAAGAAGGATCCACCTACGACAAGAATAAAGAAGGCATAAATATATACCATATAATTACGTAAAAACCCTGTCATATATTTACCCGTAATGAAATTTGAAATATCTTCACTTTTTTCTAAAGTAAAATTATAAACTGTATTAAATGACCAATTTAATGGGAATAATGCATAAATCCATTTCCAGAAACGCGGGAAGGAATAAAGCAATACCCCAACTACAACAACACCTATTGTCATATGCAGTGCAGTGTCCATCCATCCATGCCAATAAGATATATTGACACCTAAATCAGCTGTTGCAGCAAGATCCGGAAAAACACTTGCCATTGCAGGTGTAATAATATAATCTCCAATTATATTCGGGAAGAAGAAAATTAAAAGAACTAAACTCCCCAATATTACAGGAGAAATAAGCATTCCAATTGGCGGCTCATTTGCCGGATGCTCCAGCCTGTCTTCCTTGTATGGACCCAAGAAGGTCTGGAAGACAATAATCAGACTGTAAATAAAGGTAAATGTACTCGCAACCCATGCAATAACAGGGATCAGATTACCAATTGTATCTGCATGGAACAGTCCGAGATTTGTAATATCAACGGCCGCATTGAAAAACATTTCCTTACTCAGGAAGCCATTAAACGGCGGCAATCCCGCCATTGAAAAGCTGCCAATCATTGAAATTGTAAATGTAATCGGCATGAAGGTGGCTAGTCCCCCCAGCCTTCTTAAATCACGTGTGCCAACCTCATGGTCAACAATACCAACAACCATAAACAATGCACCCTTAAACGTAGAATGGTTGATAAGGTGGAATATTGCCGCAAAGGTTGCTTGCGTATAGAATACGGACTCCGTTGAATGCCCCAAGTAAAGAGCTGCTGAGCCCATCCCAAACATACTCATAATCATTCCCAGCTGACTGATAGTAGAATATGCAAGGAGTGCTTTCAAGTCTGTTTGACGAACTGCCTGGAATGAACCCCAGAATAGTGTGAATATGCCGACTCCAGTTACCATCCAGAACCAGACACCCTCACCGCCAAACACTGGTGTAAAACGGGCAACAAGATAAATTCCGGCTTTAACCATTGTTGCAGAGTGCAAATAGGCACTGATTGGTGTCGGAGCTTCCATCGCATCCGGCAGCCAAATATGGAAAGGAAATTGTGCAGACTTCGTAAATGCACCAAGCAAAACCATGATCATTGCAGGTACAAACAAACCATGTTCAGTAAACTCAGGAATCGTGACAATCACTTCACGCACACTCATTGTGCCTGTCATAACATATAACATAATAAAACCAATGAGCATGGCAAAGCCACCGCTCACTGTAATGAGCAATGATTTTTGTGCACCTTCCCTTGACCTTTTACGCTGATACCAGAAAGCAATCAGGAGGAAGGAAGAAATACTTGTCAATTCCCAAAAGACATAAAGCACCATCATATTATCCGATAATACAACACCGAGCATAGCTCCCATAAATAACATTAAATAGGTATAGAAGTTGCCTAATTGTTCATTGTCAGATAAATAATAGATGGAATACAATATAACAAGTGTTCCAATACCAGTAATCAGCAAGGCTAAAATAAGACTCAGCCCATCCAAGTATGTGGTAAAACCAATGTCATACGCTGGAATCCATGACAAAGTATATAAAAAAGTCTCACCGTTTGCGATTTGAGGAATAAAACTTAATAGAAAGATAAATAATCCTGCAGCTACAATCATTGGAAGTACACCAATGTGAAGTCTCGATCCTTTTCTATATAGAAGTGCGACAAAAACCGCCGCTAAAAAGGGGATGAATATTGCTATGTTTAACGCTATCAAAATCAAACCTCCATTCGAAAATCATCCCGTATATATTTAGACAGGGATATAATGACAGGAAAAGATAATACTTATATAGTAAAAACACACTATTCCCAATATATTTTTTTGCTTTTTTATGATTCCTTGACTTAAAAAGTTGCGCGTATGATAATAAGAGGCAACATATAACATTGTGTAATGTGTAGGATGTTTAATAGGTCGTATATATGCTCTGTATAGTGAGAGTTACAGATTCAAGTAGCATAAAGCTGTGGATAATGTGACCTCATTCATTGGGGGGGTCTTTTCATCCCCGCTGAATATTTGGTTGGACCAATCGGGCCGTTACTGTGTTGGGCTTCCCGCCAGAAAGAATACTTCTCCTCTTTTTTAGAGCGGGAGTCTTACAGCCAGTTACAAAGCGGTAAAACTTTTACATTAATTAAGTATACAATAAATTAAACAATCATGCATTTTTCACAACTTATTTTTAAAAAAAGATTTTTAAGTTCAGTTATTATATACCCTGTTTATCACAACTTTATTATAGATTTTCCGATTTATAAATTTTTCATAAAAGTTGGTATTATACGTTTTTTACTGTCGAATGATTAAGTTCTCATTGAATTTCCAAAAGGGGGTTCACGAAACATGAAATACATGTTAAAATGATACAGTTTCATCAGAGAAGATAGAGAAAAATACTAATGGGATAAATATGGTTAAGAGGTGAATTTGCCATCATGAGAAAAATTAAAGGTCGAATGGATGAGAAAATATTAGTCTGTGTATACTATGGTCCTAATGGCGAGCGCTTAATCAAACGAGGCCATAAACTATCTCAGATTATGGATTGCCCGATGTTTGTTCTAACAATTGATCCACTCCCTTACGATGAATTCGATGCGGAGAAATCGGGTTATATTGAACGCTGGAGAGAATTGTGTGATGAGTTGGATGTTGACGAATTTATTCTTCGGGATAGTGAAAGGCGCCCAACGGTAAAAGCAATTTCTGAAATTGCTCATAACCACAACATTACACAAATCATTATTGGTCAGAGCCCGCAGAATCGTTGGGAAGAAATCACAAAAGGCTCATTTGTTAATTCTTTGCTTAAAGAATTAACTTTTGTAGATATTCACATTGTGTCCGTTGACCGTTCTTTGAAAAGTGATGTAGATACTTCATTTGAAAAAGGAGTACGCGCTTTTCTTAAAAAAGATGGTGAAAAATATCGCCTTGGATTCACAAGATCGAAGGATAATTTATACGAAGGTATCTTCTATAAAGAAATCGGTACAGACTTCAATAATGGGATTTTTAAATTTATCACTACCAAAGGAAAGACTTGTCAAATACACATCACCGATGATATTGCAGTTGGTGTAATCGAAGAAAAGCCAAATGTAAGAATGGAAAAGGTTGAAAAATAAAAGCAAAAGCGGAAGCACTCTAAATGGGCTTCCGCTTTCATTTTATTTCTTTACTACTCTATTTTCCATTCGTCCTATATTTTCAATTTCAAGCGTGACAATATCACCTGGCTGAAGATACTGCGGCGGGTTCATTGCAGTACCGACTCCTTCTGGTGTTCCTGTCATAATAATATCCCCCGGACTCAGTGTCATGAAGTCAGAAATGAATGCTACGAGAAAAGGGATACTGAATATTAGCTTGCTCGTGGCCGAACCCTGTCTTTCTTCTCCATTCACATAAGATTTAACAGATAAACTTCCAGGATCCCCAATCTCATCTGCCGGAATAACCCATGGCCCAATTGGAGTTGATCTGTCCAGGGTTTTACCTTGCAGCCATTGGAGTGTTCGTTTTTGCAAATCTCTGGCAGAGGTATCATTGCCGATTGTATAGCCTGCTATATAATCTAGTGCATTTTCTTGTTTTACACAGGAAGCTTCCTTCCCAATAACTGCCACAAGTTCGACTTCATAATCCAGCTTCTCTGTAAACTTTGTTTTTTCAATCGCATCCTCCGGTCCAATTAGCGCATTCGAGAATTTAGCAAATAATACAGGATGTTCAGGAATATCGCCTTTCATTTCTTCGGCATGCTCTTTATAATTTCTTCCAACACAAATAATTTTACCTGGATTTGGTATTGGTGTTCCAAGTGTAACCTGGGCACGTTCAAAAGTTGTTACTTCATTTAAGCGTTCTAACGCAAAAGTGAAAGCAGCCTTTGCTTCATCCAGTAACGGTTTGCCAGCTTTGAAAAATTGTGTCGGATCAGCCGGGAAAATCGAATCTCGTGTCGTTGCATTCATATTCTCTTTTTTAGAGGTTAATAGACTTCTATAAGCGTCCTGTAAATCAATAACAGTTTCTTCATATAAACTGCCAATTCTCCATGCTTTTCCACTATTCTTTTCTTTGTAGTTAACTAACTTCATTCTCCCACCCCATCCGTTATCGTACTGCCGCAACTTTCGCACCGCTAAATGATATTATAATAACGAATTACTCCATACAAGATTGTATTCAAAATTCCGAATTAGTTTAATCAGTAATCTCTTTCTACTCTTAAATAGAGTAATCCAGATTCTATTGCATCTCTGCAGGTAAGCTGGTTACTCCTTTTCCAATCCGCGCGATTAATGATTATGTTTTCCTTTTGTGAAAGTTGAGTTAATACTTTATTACATCTCACTTTTAAACGGGTCCCAGATAAAGCTGAATGTAATTACTCGGCTGTCATGATTTTTCCGAGTGTCAGCGGTTCAATGTATTCCCCTGCCTTGTAGGCGCGCATATTTCCCCCTGAGATTTCATCAATCAGCATGATGCTGCCAGACTTGTCACGGCCAAATTCGAGTTTAATATCATAGAGCTCAATACCTTTGATAATTAACTCATCTTTTACAACATTCGAGATATCAATTGTAAGCTGCTTTAAGCTATCATATTCTTCTGCAGTTAAAATACCCAGCATATGAAGTGCATCCTTGCTGATTGGCGGATCATTGCGTTCGTCATCCTTTAAGGTTACTTCAACAAAGGAATCCAGCTTCTGTCCTTCTTCAGCATATTTTCCGTAACGGCGTAAAAAACTGCCCGTTGCACGAAAGCGGCAAATCACTTCCAGCCCCTCACCAAATACAGTTGCTGGAAGAACTGTCATTGTTGTTTGCTCGAAGTCTGCAGAGATATAATGTGTTGGAATGTTTTTTTCCTTTAGTTTTTCAAAGAATAATGTTGTCAGCTTTAACCCTGCTTTTCCTGCTCCGTCAATTGTTAAGCCAACTGTGTTTGCCCCAGGGTCAAAAACGCCATCCTCACCGGTTACATCGTCCTTAAACTTTAATAGAACATTGCCATCCTCCAGTTCAAAAACATCCTTCGTTTTACCTTCATATACCATCTTCATCGAATCCCTCAAATCTCTCATCAACTTTACCACCATTTTAGCATAAATATACGACAGAGGGACAGGACCTGACTATCCCAATTTCCAGAGGTTGCTGTATAATAAGATGCACGGAGGTGATTATATGGATGCTTCGAGAATTCTTGCTAAGCTGGAAGGCCGGGCACCTTCAATCATGGGGCAGCAGCGATATAAACAATCTGCTGTACTTCTTCCATTATTAAACATCCAAGACGAAACGCATGTTTTATTCGAAGTTCGCTCCATGCAGATGCGCAGCCAGCCGGGAGATATTTGCTTTCCTGGTGGACGAATTGACAAAACGGATAAAAGCCCAAAGGAAACAGCGATTCGCGAAACAATGGAGGAACTAGGTATCAGTGCCAGTAATATAGAAGCAGTGACCCCCCTCGATTATATTGTTAATGATTCCGGAAGAATCATTTACCCTTTTGTCGGCAAACTATTAAACTACGAACAAATCAAACTAAATGAAGCAGAGGTAAGTGAGGTCTTTACTGTCCCTCTAAGTTATTTCCTCGAGACAGAGCCCGAGGTATATAAGGTGCATTTTCAAGTAAATCCTGAGAAGGATTTCCCTTTTGATCTTATTGTTGGCGGAAAGGACTATAAATGGAACACGGGGCATATTGATGAATTATTTTATCAATATAACGGAAAGGTTATTTGGGGATTAACTGCAAAGATCCTAACCCACTTTGTCCATCTACTAAAAAAATGAGGCGCTTAAAAGGCCTCATTTTTCTTTTATCTCATATGGAACAGGAAGGACCTTCACCAGATCACCCTCATATTTTTGCCATTGTTTTTCTTTTACCCATAATTGAATGCTTCCTTCATCCGCTGTCGTGCGAATCAACCGGCCCATTCCTTGGCGCAGCCGAAGCAGCATATAAGGAATATCTACTTCCTTCTCCGGATCCTCTGCATGATTTCTTTTTGCGCGGAAGACAGGATCTTTTGGCGGGAACGGCAAGGAGCTAATTATAACTTGTGTTAAAGCTTCTCCCGGAATATCTAATCCCTCCCAAAGATGATGAGAACAAAATACCGAACCTCTATTAAGCTGAAATTCACGAATCATTTGGCTGATCTCATTGTCCCCTTCAAATAAAAGCGGGAAGGAGAATGTCGTTTGATTTGCCCAATATCTAAATTGTTCCATTTCATCCTTTGAAGAAAACAGCAATAATGAACTGCCATGATTCTCTTCCAGCTGCTCTCCAATTTTCTGCCATTTACTCTCCAGCTCTGCTTCAACATGCAGATTAAGCTGCATTTTTTCTTCATAATTAAATGGAGAGTCAACGGAGAAAGCATCATACTGTTCAATCCCCAAACTTTTGGCAGTATAACTAAAGTCTTTGCCTTCAGCAAGTGTTGCAGAAGAAAAAATGAAAGGAATACGCTGAGAAAATACCTCCTGTTTAAGTACATCCTCTACAAGCCGTGGCATAACAACCAGACTTGTTGTAGTTGCATCTTCCTCAAGCCAAGTGATTCCTCCATCTTCCTTTAACAGAATCGATAGACCATAGGAGAAAAACTCAAGGTATTCCTCGATAATTTTTGTATAGTACTCTTCCATCGTAAACATTTCCGCATCAAAAACCAATTGTTCCAACAACTGTTCTACAAGTTTACTTAATTTCTTAGCAGCGCGGATCAAGTCATCAGACCATTCAATATCTTGACGATTAGAGCCTGCTACAGGAAATGCTGCCAGTTCCAGCTCCTGAAACCACGCATCATGCAGTTCTAATATATCCTCAACTAGCAGAAGCGACTCTTCACGCACATCCTGCCCCATATAGCCAGTCAAAATATTCGTTAAACTGTCATAGTTAAAGCGGTAGGTTAAACCTTTCTGAGCTGCAAATTCCAATAAATGTCCTTCATCAAAAATGACTGCACTTGCTTCAGGAAGCAGCGGGCGCTGTCCTTCTCGAATACGGGACTCTTTTGTCCAAATATGCTCCATGTAAAAGTCATGGGAGCAGATAATCAGATCCTTGGATTGGCGATAATAATCGCGATTTAATGTTTGTCCACTGCGGTGACGGAAATCACAAGTAGAGCATTGCTGCATTGGGTCCCAAGCGATTTGATTCCACTCTTCATCAGAGACCCATGGATATTCCCGGCGATCCCCGTAACGATGGAAAGATTGCATGCTTACTCCACCAGCATCAAAGACAAAGTCAGGAATGGCATCATGCACTCGAAGAATCGCTTCGTTTTTTGTCTGGCTGGCAAGCGGATCAAGTTTTTTCATACAGACATAATTTTCCCTTGCTTTAGCTAAGCGGACATCAATCTCCAAATCTAGCATTTTTTCCAGTTTTTCAATATCGCCGCCTTCTTTGACAAGCTGTTCAATCAAAGTCTCATCTGCACAGGATATAATTGCAGGCTTGCCAATATAGCGCGCATAGCAGATTGCATAGATAAGATAGACAAGCGTCTTGCCTGTACCAACTCCGGCTTCCGCAAATATCGTATGCTTATTTTTAAAGACTTGTTCCAGCTGAAAAGCCATATATATTTGTTCGTCTCTTTCTTCTAAACCATGTTCAGGTAAAATATCATAGAATACATCACCAACATAATCACCTAAACGGTCAAAAAAATTATCTGTTTTTCCTACTTCAAATGGAAGCTTTGCAGAACGATTCATAGTAAACTCCTTTTTAGAGGTTGTTCAAAAAGTCCGGTAAAAATGACACTTTGTATTTCTTCGACGGACAGGACGTTGCGATGTTAGCCGAACTCAGTCATTTTTATTCTCCTTTTTGAACACACACTTATATTACACAAATTTCACCTAACTCATTGTATCCAACTCATAGAAAAATAGCCACTGATTTTCTTTAGAAAATAGTGTGAATGCTATAGAATGTAACCATTACATCTTTGAATAATAAGCAGACTTCAGATTACCTTCGTTCAGAACAACTCCCCCCTAGGGATAATGGAAATTTGAAAAATCGTGATCAATACGGTTGCGCTTAGACAATATAAAATTGGATTTTGAAAACTATCTTTAATAGGTTTTCTCCCTGCCCGAAGAAGTCAGGATTGTTCTTTAACTGGGATGAGAACACTTCTTTAAGCTTGTGGGAGAAAGTAATATGGTGAAACTGTCTTTAAGAACGGTTCTATAAAACAGTAACTGCAAGATATGCAGTGAAAGTGTCTATGAGAACGTCTCTATCAGACAGTAAATACAAGATATGCGGTGAAACTGTCTATAAGGACGTTTCTATCAGACAGTAAATGCAAAGAAAGCAGTGAAACTGTCTATGAGGACGTCTCTATCAGACAGTAAATACAAGATATGCGGTGAAACTGTCTATGAGAACGTCTCTATCAGACAGTAAATACAAGATATGCAGTGAAACTGTCTATGAGAACACCATTGGTCCGGAAAAGCAGGTTTATTCTGAATTAAAATTATCAGCACTTCCTATCCATTGTAGTATGAAAACACAAAAAAGACATAGCTGCTATCTGCCCGTAACAGTTATGTCTTTTATTTATATTTACCCCTTTTGCTATGAAACTTTCTATCTTTGTTCCACTAATTGCTTCATTGAACCGTGCTCTCTGAAGTTCGTGTGCCATGAGAATGCTTTTTCCAGCACATGCGGGGTCTGCCCTCCCCGTTCGAGTGCCTCACTGTAATACGCCCATAGTTGTTCACGATACATTGGGTGTGCACAATTTTCAATAATCAGCGGCACACGTTCTCTTGGTGCCAGTCCTCTTAAATCTGCATAGCCCTGCTCCGTTACAACAACATCCACATCATGCTCTGTATGATCGACATGCGACACGAACGGAACGATGCTTGAGATATCTCCACCTTTAGCGATGGACTTCGTAACAAATATGCCAAGACGGGCATTACGTGCGAAGTCTCCCGAACCGCCGATGCCATTCATTATTTTTGTTCCAGTAACATGTGTAGAGTTAACATTTCCATAGATATCAAATTCCAATGCTGTATTAATCGAAATTAATCCTAAACGGCGGATAAGTTCTGGCTGGTTGGAAATTTCCTGCGGACGCAAGATTAACTTATCACGGTATTTCTCAAAATTGCTGAATACCTCATGCATCTTCTTATCTGATAAAGTAAGTGAGCACGCGGAGGCAAAGTCCACTTTTCCTGCATCCATTAGATCAAAGACAGCATCTTGCAGCACTTCAGAGTAAACGACAAGATTTTCAAATTCAGAGTCTATCATTCCATGCAGTACTGCATTCGCCACAGATCCAATACCAGATTGCAGCGGCATCAACTTCTCAGTTAATCGCCCCGCCTTTATTTCTTCCCGCAAAAATACAAGTAAATGCTCTGCCATCATCTTCGTCTCTTCATCCGGCGCAACGATTGTTGATGGTGAATCCATCTGTTCCGTAAAGACAATTCCCTTTACCTTATTCAAATCTAAAGGAATTCCGATTTCACCAATACGCTCATCTGCCTTCGTTAATGGAATTGGTTCTCGTTCTCCTTGAACTTTCGGACTATATAAATCATGTATACCCTCAAGAGTCTCAGGCTGCGCCATATTCAATTCAATAATGATATTGTCTGCGGTTTCTGCAAAGGATAAGGAGTTGCCGATTGAAGTACTCGGTATCATCAGCCCGTCCTCTGTGATAGAAATCGCTTCCAATATTGCGTAATCAATTTTATCAATGACATCTGCTCTGAGAAGTTCGGCTGTATGTGATAAATGCTGATCGACGAAGAGATGCTCACCTGTATTAATCGCTTTTCGCATCGCTGGTTCTGCTTGGAATGGCAAACGCTTATTCACAATCCCCGCTTCAGCAAACATCTTATCAATATTTGAACCCAAGGAGGCGCCAGTATAAACATTTACTTTAAACGCTTCCCCATTTTTCGCCCTGTCCACTAGTGCTGTCGGTACTGCTTTCGCATCGCCTGCCCGCGTAAAACCACTTAAGCCCAGTGTCATTCCATCTTGAATCCATGTCGCGGCTTCTTCAGCTGTAACTACACGATCATGAAGTTCAGGGAGATGTATGCGCTTTAATTTTGTTTCCATAAAACTTTCCCCCTTTTGAAAATTCTATTACATTCTATTTTATCTTAGATACAGGGGGAATGAACTGAATTCAGACAGATTCAGGGTTTATTCGTTTAAAACCTAGAAAAATTCAGATAAACAATAGAAAATTGCATTAAAAACCAAGCAATTTACGAAAATAACTGGAATATGACTGGCTGACATGTATTTTCGAGCCATCCTTCATTAAAAGCAGCAGCGTGGAATGCGTATCTGGAAATATCTCTTCTATATGATGCACATTCACAATAAACGAGCGATGACAGCGCACAAAGCTATCCCGCGGCAGAAGATATTCAAATTCCTGAAGTGTATTTTTATGTGTTCCATAATGTTCTGTGGAGATGACATGCGTCTTTCTGTCTTTTGCTTCTAAATACTGCACATCATGAAAAGGAATAGGCCTCCAGCCATCATCTGTTTTTACAGTTACTACCGATTTACCATCTGTAAAAGCAGGATAAATCGCCAAAACACAGCCAGCTATTTCTCCACCTTCAAAATAAGGCACAGCCATTCCATGATAAGGAACACCAAAAATGGAACGATTTATAAATTCGGAGGTTTTTTGTTTTGTCTCTATTGCCTTATATGCAGTCGTTCCTTCCTTGATTGGATCACCGGAGCTTATTTTTAAATCAATTCGCTTACTGCTCCGATAATAAATATATTCTGTTGTATTTGCGACTGCAATCGATACTTCATCGGAAAACAGCTCTCCCATTACATCTAATAACGAATCAAGATTTAATTTTTCCACCTAAACACCTCACCAAACATCTCAAATGCTCTTATTTCTCCGCCTGCTCCATGAAGGTCTTCGGCATTACCGCTGCAACAACGGTTCCCTTAACAACACAAGTCCCATTTGCAAATACTTCGGTATGCACCTTCCACTTTTTGGGATGAACTTCCTCCACCGTTCCAATTGCCCTTAATGGTGCATTTTGCGGCGTTGGCTTCATAAAGTCAATTTGCAAAGAAGCCGTTACAAAGCGCGGCGGTTCGGTACCGTCTCCAGGCTCATGCCCATTTTTCCGATGTAGAGCAAGGGATGCTGAACCTGTACCATGACAATCAACTAATGATGCAAGCAAGCCGCCATAAACAAAACCCGGTATTGCCGTATGTTCTGGTTTTGGTGTATATTCTGTTTCTGTGTTCTCTCCTGCCCAAACCGTACGAAAATGATGACCATTCTCATTTAAACGGCCACAGCCATAACACCATGCATAATCATCTGGGTATACATCCTGAATTGCAATCTTATCCTGTACCATCACATAACCCCCTATTTTCTCATAATCACTATTTTTTATATTTTCTTAATATAGTATAGCATAATTACCTTCTCTATTTCCCCTTATAGAAACCTGTGAATTAATCCCGCCTTTTAGCCATTGAAATGATGACAGTTCCCAGTTATTTTGGTAATCTATTAGTTGGAGAAAGAGATTGTGATCCAACATATAGGAGGTAATTCAATGAAAAGGCTAGTAATATTGGGTGGAGGGTATGGTGGCATTAAGGTTCTCTCCGGTTTGCTAGAAAAAAACCTTTCTGATGATATAGAAATTACTTTAATCGATAGAAATCCATTCCGCTCTTTAAAAACGGAATTTTACACTATTGCTGCTGGAACAGTGGCTGATTCTGAAGTGCGTGTGGATTTTCCAAAAGACAATCGCGTAAATTATATATTTAAAGAAGTAACAAAAATTGACACTAAAAATAATAAAATAGTATTTGATGATCCTGAAGAATATGTACCATATGATTATTTAGTAATCGGGTTAGGCTGTGAAGATAATTTTCATGGTGTAAACGGTGCGAAGGAATTTACTGAAAGCGTACAAACCTTTGCAAAAGCAAGACACACAGGCGTTGCTGTTGGCAACCTGAATGCATACGGTAAAGTAACAGTAGTCGGAGCAGGTTTAAGTGGTATTGAAGTAGCATCTGAAATACGCGAGAGCCGTCCAGACTTAAATATCCGCTTGCTTGACAGAGGCCCAACTGTATTAAAAGCATTTGATGAAAAAATTCAGAGCCATGTAGAACAATGGTTTATCGCAAATGATGTAGACGTCATCCATCATTCCAATGTTGAATATGTGGAAAAAGATGGTGTTTGCAATAATGGACTTTGCTATTTAAATGACGTAACCATCTGGACAGCAGGTGTACGTCCCAATTTTCTTGTTCGTCAGCTGCCTTTTGAGAAAGATCGCCATGAAAAGATTATTATTAACGAACTTTATCAGGTTCCTGAACAGACAAATGTGTATGTAGTTGGTGACTGTGCGGCTTCAGAGCACTCTCCCAGCGGACAGCTTGCCGGCATGCAAGGTGAGCAGCTTGCTGATATCCTGCTTGCTGTTCTAAATGATAAGCGTCCTAAAAAGCCACGTTCATTCAAATTAAGAGGAACATTAGGCTCCCTCGGAAAATCGGACGGCTTTGGCAACATGATGACACTGCCAATGACAGGACTGCTCCCGCGCCTGGCAAAGTCAGGTGTACTATGGCTGAATAAGAGACATTAATCTAAAACGGATTTACAGGATGGTGTGTCCATGCTTAAGAAAAGCTTACTTTATCCAATCATCTATTTCTTCGCTGCTGCTCTTTCACAACTAATTATTCACCAGCAAGTGAAATGGATGCATAACTTAGGGATATGCTTCCTAATTTTCTTATTTATGCTGTTTTATCATTGGGCAAGCGTGCCATTTAATTGGAATAAAAATAAATCGAGGTAAATTTAAAAAGGCCAAAAGAAACCAGACCTGATTTCTTTTGGCCTTTTTACTATGCAATTTGAGTGTTAAAAGAACAAGTCCGCACCCAACCCAGGAGCATTCTTATAAAGAGACAGGCATATAGAAGGTTCAACGCTCTCTCAAATACATGTTAAAGGAAAACAACCTCTAACCAATTCATCTGTACCTAAACTTTACAGAAACCTAAGATAACCTTCATCCTCGGTTCATATTGAAATTATATACTACAGATAGAAGGACTATGGAGGTGATATGAGAATGCGCTTTTCATTGAAACTTGCTGTTAGCTTAGTTGCTGCCTTTCTTTGGTTTTTCTAATTACTTTTCTATCTGGAATAGGACATTTTCTATTGCAGCTGCTACACCATCGTCAATATTTGATTTGGTAACATCATCAGCCAGCTGTTGTATTTCTTCTGAGGCATTTCCCATGGCGATACCTCTTCCAGCTGCTTGCAGCATACTTGCATCATTCCAGTTATCCCCCATCGCCATCACATCTTTCATTTCTATACCTGCACGCTTAGCTAACCGTTCCAGCGCAATTCCTTTTTGTGCCTCTGGATGGTTAAATTCCAGATTAATATCACCTGAAGATGTAATTGTTACCCCAGCCGCATCTGCAAGCTTTTCACGGACACTTACAAGCTTCGCTGAATCGACGCTGAACCCTAATATTTTATAGATATCCACATCTTCCATCTCAAAAATCAGATCATAATCCTCAATAAATGCAACAGGCTCCATTTGAAAGCGCATTGCTGCATGGTCGCGGATTTCCTCTTCTGTCAGCTTAGGGTTTGCTGACTTCATGATATCAACTAATACCTCCAAGAAATACTCCTGACTGACAGAGTAAATTCCCTTATTTGTAAAAAACTCAAGATACATATCCGCTTCCCGGCATACAGACAGAATCTGTTTGCATACAGCTTTATCCATCGTAATGCTATGTAATTTATTGTGATTTTCATCATAAATAACCGCACCATTTAAACAAATAACAGGTGAAGATATACCAGCTGCGATTAATGGTTTTGATGCAGCCTCCCAGGATCTCCCTGTCGCTACGACAAATTGCATACCTTGACGGACAGCCCTTTTTATAGCCTCAGCATTCTTTTCACTAACCTCACCTTTTTCATTTAATAAAGTTCCATCTAAATCAGAAGCAATTAATTTCATTTTATTCTCCTTTTCTAACTAAGTTTAATTATGATAATATAATTGAAATAGCATTATTTTAAAAATTCCTGCATAGCAGGAGGGTTACAATGCAATCAAATAAAGAATCTCCCGAGGAAATGAGAGAAAGACTCCGGCAAGAAGAATTGAGAAAGACTTCGAGCAGCATTCACGGCAGTAATCTTGCTGATTTGACAGGCGGATTGAGCTGGAAGTTTACTGGTGTCATCATCCTTCTGCTAATTATTGCGGCTATTGTCTACTTCTTATTCTTCTAATATGGTGAGCATCTTATCTTGTTTCTTTGTCCTTGCATAAAAACTCGAATGAGCTTTCAAATGGCCCATTCGAGTTTTTCACTTTACAGGTTATTTAGAGCATCTTGAATTGTCTGCTCACCGGTAATCAGATCAAATCCTTGATGATGGGTATTCTCATTTGTCAAACTTACTAAAACTGTTTGTGCAACATCCTCTCTCGGAATTGCACCACCTTCAGGAAACTCTCCAGCTTGTATTTTTCCAGTGCCTGGTTCGTTTTGTAGATTCCCTGGTCGAATAATTGTATAGTTAAGCTTGCTTGCCGCAAGAATACGGTCGGCATGATGCTTCGCTGCCATATATGGCTTAATCGGGCTATCTGTCCATGTTTCTCTATTATGTGCTTGAATTGCACTAACCATAATAAAGCGCTTGACGTCTGCCTGTTCTGCTGCTTCAATTGCTTTCGCAGCTCCGTCCAAGTCAACAAGGATGGTTTTATCCGCTCCAGTATGACCACCCGAACCAGCGGTGAAAATAACAGCATCAGCATCTTGCATTGCTTTTGCCAGTTCATCAACAGAACCTTCCAGATTTGCCAGCACCGCTTCTGTACCATCAGCTTGCAGCGCTTCCACCTGTTCTTCTTTGCGTACCATCGCCTTTAGTGAAACATCATTTTTCTCTTTTGCTAGTCGGACAATATGCTGACCAATCTGACCATTTGCGCCTATAAGTAATACATTCATTGTAAGTCTCCTTTCTAAATCTTATATTTCCTATTGTGTCAAATAGCATAAACTAACGCAAGAAATCGGATTAATTGTTAATAAAAATTTAAACTGCGAATAGCCCTGCAAAAAAATGAGGCTGGGACAAAAGAAATATAATTTAATAAAATCCGAACGATATTTTAAATTCGTTCGGATTTTAAGTGTGATCCCACCATGTTCTTTTATTTTTATTTTGTTACTTCAATAAGAACACTAGATAATATTTTCAGCACGAAGCAGCCCGAATACACGGAGACTCCTGTGGGATGAGAGGCATCGGTGAGACGGCGGTATGCGATAGCATACCGATGGCTCACCAGCCGCCCACGGAAAGCGAAGTGTATTCGGGCTGCAATTTTCCAGGGGAGTATGCAATATACTCAATTAAGATAATCAGTACTTTCTATCGACTATGAATCATTTTCCAGTTATAAAAAGTTAACATTTAAAGCTCTTTATTCGATAATGTTCTTCTTTTATTTGGCTGGTATTAGTTAAAAGTCCCAGCCTCATTGGACTTATTCTTTCTTAAAGTCAATTGTGCTTCGAACTGTATCAATTGGGCGTACCATTTTTTCAATTTCTTCACGTTGCGGCTCCAAGAATGGCGGGAGGGATAGTTTTTCGCCCAAAGTTTCGTAAGGCTCATCTCCCATGAATCCAGGGCCGTCAGTAGCAAATTCAAATAGAATCTGCGGTGCAACTCTTGCATAAAGAGAACCAAAGAAGAATCGGTCCACAAATCCAGACGTTTGAAAGCCGAAACCATGCAGACGTTTTTGCCATTCATCAAGTTCTGAACGATCATTTACACGGAATGCAGCATGGTGTACTGTACCATATCCTTGTTGGTGTGGCGGTAATACAACGTTTTTCTCAACGATAACTTGTGCACCATTTCCGCCCTCACCAACTTCAAATAAATGTGCACTGTCTTCCTGAGCAATCTCTTTAAAGAGCAGAACTTTTTCCATCATTTCTTTAAAATAATCAAACTGTGCAATACGAACAAAGAGTGGACCTAGTCCAGTAATCGCATATTCTAATGGAATTGGACCATTTTGCCATGGGGTTCCTGACTCAACACCTTCATTATTCTCATCAGAAATCAGCTGGTAATTCTGATCATCAAAGTCGACGAAAGATAGTACCTTTTTTCCAAACTGTTCCTTAATTCCAGTATGCTTTACTTCCATCCGGTCAAATCGTTTTACCCAATAATCTAAAGCCGCATCACTTGGCACACGAAAAGATGTTTTGTAAATCTCATTCGTTCCGTGCACACCCTTAGGAATGCCTGGAAAGTCAAAGAACGTCATATCTGTACCTGCACTGCCTTTATCATCTGCAAAGAATAAATGATACGTCTGAATATCATCCTGGTTCACTGTTTTCTTTACAAGACGCATCCCTAATACATATGTGAAAAATTTATAATTTTCTTCCGCACTGCTCGTAATGGCTGTTACGTGGTGCATGCCTTTTAAATGGTTCATCTCAAATACCTCCATTTTAGTTGGTAAAATAATTTTAATTAAGATATCTTTAATTCAGTATATGTTTATGATAACATGCATTCCTTTCACCTGTCAACCATACGAATATGTAAAAAAAATTGAACCCCCGCTCCTGTTAAGAGCGAGGGATTTAAGTCTTTATTCACGGGGCGTATTATCATCTTTATCTACACGGTATTCCGGATCGATTTCATCAGCGAATTCAGTTCCAAAGCTTGCTGAGTTCGTTATATCACGGTTATTATCTAAACGTGCATCTGTTTCAGGATCATAATAGAAGCTTAGACAAATAAGACCACTCAAACCAACTACAGCATAAATAATTCGTGAAATAGCTGAATCTTGACCCCCAAAGATACTTGCTACAAGATCAAACTGAAAAAGCGCAATAAGCCCCCAGTTGATCGCTCCAATAATAACAAAAGCTAAAGCGACTCTGCGTAATGTGTGCATCGATATTCACCTCCTGCAGTGTTATAGCCTTAGCTTTTCTTACCTGGATAATTTTATTCAGAAAAATTCATTTCCCATTATCTCCCTTCGGCCTCTCACGTTCTGTCGCGTGTAGATTTATGAAGGTATAGACTCCTTCTGCTTCCTATTTTAAATTTCCTTGCTTATTTTTGTTTTAATGACCTTTACAATTTCCATTGCAATTAATGCAGCCGCCGCGAGTCCTCCAGCAATCAGCCATTCATTGAAGCCAAAAGCTGCCGGGATATGGAATACCCCACGGGCAAATGGCAAGATTGTAATACCATATAGAATGAAGCCTAATATTACAGCTCCAATCACATATTTATTGGTAAAGATACCAGCCTGGACCACTGTTTGTGTATTTGATCTAGCTGAAAATGTCTGCAATGTTCTCGATAGAATCAATGTTGTAAATGCCATTGCGACACCCATTTCGTCCGAATATGCCAAACCAATATAGAAGGAGATAATGACTGCAATCCCAATGATGAGTCCACGGGCTATTACTGCTTGCAATGTACCCCCTGCAAAGATTCCTTCCTCAATATCACGAGGTTTCCGCTTCATAATATTTGGCTCTGACTTTTCCATTCCCAAAGCAATAGCTGGCAGGGAATCATTTACCAGGTTGATAAATAAAAGCTGTAATGCGGTAAAAGGATTGGGAAGATTAAAGATTACTGCATAAAGAATTGCAATAATTGCTCCTAAATTCCCAGCGAATAAATAACTGATCGCCTTTTTAATATTGTCATAAACTGTCCGTCCAACTCCAACTGCTTTAACAATTGAAACGAAATTATCATCTGTTAAAATCATGGCAGCTGAGTCCTTTGCTACATCTGTTCCGCTTCCCATTGCAACTCCAATATCAGCCTGTTTTAATGCCGGAGCATCATTTACACCATCACCAGTCATTGCAGATATTTTACCTTTTTTCTGCCAAGCCCGTACGATGCGGATTTTATTTTCTGGAGATACCCTTGCATATACAGAAATGGATTCCAGCTTCTCATCTAACTCTTGATCACTTAATGCGTCCAGCTCCTGACCAGTTAAAGCGAGATCTCCTTCATAAACTAAACCAATATCTTTGGCAATTGCAGAGGCTGTCGTTTTATGATCGCCAGTAATCATCACTGTGCGAATCCCGGCTTTCCTAGCTTCCACAATAGAATCATAGACTTCCTCTCTCGGCGGATCAATCATTGCAGTTAACCCAATCAGCACAAAATCCTGCTCATCTTCTGCAGCAATTTTCATTTTTTCAGCTGGTAATCGTTTATAGCCATACGCCAATACCCGTAAAGCTTGGTTTGAGAACTCCTCATTTGCTTGCTTAAACTTCTCTAGTACAGCAGCAGTCATCGCAACTTCCTCACCGTTTTGCAGGACATAGCTTGCCCGATTCAGCATAATATCGGGTCCACCTTTTGTCAGCATCAGCTGCTGGTTATCTATGTTATGAATTGTTGACATCCGTTTACGATCTGAGTCAAATGGCAGCTCGCCTTGCCGAGGGAATTCGAGCCGAAGCTCTTTGTAGTTCTTAAAATGCTTGTCTACAAAATTAATTAATGCAACTTCAGTTGGATCACCGATTTCATTCCCATCCTGATTAACCTGAGAATCATTACATAGTGCAGCAGTATAGAATAATAACCGTTCAGACTGCTGCCATGACTTCGAAACTCCATGCTCCTTTTTATCAAGGACAAAATAATCCGTTACAGTCATTTTATTCTGTGTGAGTGTTCCAGTTTTATCTGTACAAATAACACTTGCACTTCCCAGCGTTTCCACTGCAGGAAGCTTTCTGATAATCGCATTCTGTTTTGCCATCTTATTTGTTCCGACTGATAGAACAATTGTGACAATCGAAGACAATGCTTCTGGAATAGCAGCAACTGCTACTGCTACAGAGAACATAAGTGCATTTAAGATAGCTGCCCCTGTATCTGCTTCTGCTTCACCAAACCAAATCCGAACGGCTTGGACTGCAAAGATAAGGATACAGAGCAGAAGAATACCCAATCCCAATTTCTTTGAGAATCCTTCTAATTTGCGCTGGAGTGGTGTCTGCTTTGCTTCCGCCGTTGCAATGAGATTAGCAATTTTACCAATCTCCGTTTCTTCCGCTGTTCCTGTAACAACAAATGTACCACGGCCATTTACTGTGAGCGAGCTGCTGAATACCATATTGATACGGTCACCAAGCGCTGCTTCCTCTTCAATTTTCTCTATATTTTTTAATACCGCTTCCGACTCTCCTGTCAGCATCCCTTCATTCACTTTCAGGGATTCACTTGAAATAATCCGTCCATCTGCCGGAATAAAGTCGCCAGCTTCAAGAATAACGATATCCCCAGGCACAAGCTCTCTTGCTGGAATGATTTCACTTGTACCTTCCCGCACTACTTTAGCCTCCGGAGCGGACATATCGCGCAAAGCATCAAGTGAGCTTTCTGCTTTTTTTGTTTGTACAACACTAATTACAGCGTTAATAAGCAACACGAGGAAAATGATAATTGATTCTGCAATTTCACCCAGGATAATTTGGATGCCGGCTGCGGCAAGTAATACGACAACCATGGGATCCTTAAAGCTCTCAAGAAATAATTTCCATGTTGGCACTTTTTCTTTATCTTGGATTTCATTATAGCCATACGTTTCAAGACGCTTTCTTGCTTCCGCTTCACTTATACCCTCTTCCGACGAATCAACGGATTGTATAGCCTCTTCTGTACTTTTGCGATATTGTTCCATGATTATTTCCCCTTTTTCTAAGATTATTATAATAGCGTGTTGTGTGTATTTTATATTTAGTCCTCAGATCAGGTGCTGCACTGGAAAAGTTTCCATTCTCAATCAATAAATATTTACTTATAGCTTACCCTAAAATTGGAAAACAAAGAGCATATTTAGATGAATTTTTCATTAACATATTACATCAAAAAAAGACGTTGGGACAAAAGAAATATAATTTAATAAAATCCGAACGATACTTTAAATTCGTTCGGATTTCAAGTGGAATCCTGATTCCCTTAATTCAGATTAATGTCTTTTTTTCTTACTTCTCCGATGTAGGTCCGCATTCCAAATGCCCCTCGCTTTCCGCAGGCGGCTGGTAAGCTCCCTTCGTGCTGCGCACGCAGTGATCTTACCGATGCCTTTCCTCCTGCAGGAGTCTCGGAGCATTTGGAATGCTCCCAGAAAAAATAGGGATTTATCTCATTGAATGATGTCAGAAGATATGCACGTTAATTATTCTAATATTGTTTTTAGGCTACACACTGTCATAATTTCAGAGGTAATCCAACAAGTTCTTTTATTTTTATTTTGTTATTTCAGTAAGAACACTAAATAGTATTTTCAGCACAAAGCAGCCCGAATACACGGAAAGCGAAGTGTATTCGGGCTGCGATTTTCCAGGGGAGTATGCAAAATACTGAATTAAGGTAATCAGTATTTTGTATCGACTATGAATCATTTTCCAGTTATAAAAGGTTAACATTAAAAGCTCTTTATCCGATAATGTTCGTCTTTTATTTGGTTGGTATTAGTTAAGTCCCAGCCGCTTAGCATATGCTATACGCCATTAAGTCTGGTGATAAAAACTCATATGAGTCGGCGACTTTACTATTAAATCTTATAAAGTCTTCCCTGTTGCTCCGCTTTGACATGATGTCAAGGAATTATTCTATCTTCCCTATCATAAAACGCTCTTTGATTATAAAAGTAAAAGCACAAGATAAGGAGCTGCAATAGATACAAACACAGCACTCAATACCATTGCTATCGTACTGAGTGAAGCTTCTAAGTCACTTCTTCCCATCGCTGAGGCTGTGCCGATTGCATGTGATGCACTTCCAATCCCTATCCCCCTGCCTATCTCTGTATGAAGGCGGAAAAACTTAAAAACAAATGGGCTGATTAACACGCCACCAGCTCCTGCAATGACTACAAACACTGCTGCAAGTGACATTGGCCCTTCCAAAGTATCAACAATCGATATTGCTACAGGGGTTGTAACTGACTTTGGTGCTAAGGCAAGAATAAGCTCTCTTTCAAACCCTAACCACTTTGCAAGAAGCACACCTGAAGATACGCCAACCACAGCCCCTGTCATTGTGCCAACCAAAATTGGTCCTGCTAGTTTTTTTAACATATCATAATGATTATAAAGTGGCAGAGCTAAGGCAACAACAGCTGGACCCATGAAAAACTCAATCCACTTGCCACCAAGCATATACGTCTCATAAGGGATATTGAATACGAGTAAAAAGACGATTATGATTCCAGATACAATTAGAATCGGCTGCGCTAATGGTGAGTTACGGCCACTCTGTATTTTCTTGCTTACTAAATAAAGCAGGATGGTTACGATAATTACAATTATCCCAATGAAAAAATCAATCATGTTGTGCTTCCTTTCTGCTGGCAAGTCGCTGACTGATCGCTCCTGAAAGTCCCATAACAAGTGCGGTACTGAAAAGAGCCGTCAGAAGCAGCAATATTCCCCGACCAGTAAATAATTCCAAGTAATTTATAAATCCAATCGTTACTGGTATAAAGAATAATGTTAAATGGTTCAGAATAAGCTGTGTACCCTCTTTTATCCAAGCAAATTTAATTACTTTCAGTTTTAATAAGAAAAATAAAAGGAGCATGCCGATTACACTGCCTGGGATGGACAAACTCAATATATCTTGTATCCAGTTTCCTATTAAAAGCAGCGCATATAAAGCTGCAATATGTACAATTATTTTCATTATCTTCACGATACCAAACACCTCTTTATTACATTTATTCACAACTATTGCTGTTTAGCTTTCTGACTGTTCTTCTCCCTGAAGTCTCCAAGCCTGTTCACACTTCATTTTCCGTGAGCGGACTGGTGAGGTGAGTAATATGGGAACTGTGGACTTCCGGTTGAGGAAAGAGAGGAGCCATATGCATAGGTTCAACAGCAATATAAAGAGTATAGCAGAATATTGTTGATGGAAGAAGGAGAGCGATTTGGCAAGAATTTTTTGAATTGTTGAGCATGAAGAAGAGGGCTAGCAATAATTGCCAGCCCTCTTCGAATACCAAGATTAACCGAAACGTCCTGAAATATAGTCCTCTGTACGGCTGTCATTTGGATTTGTAAAGATTTTATCTGTTTGATCGAATTCAATTACTTCTCCATTTAAGAAGAAAGCTGTTTTATCTGAAATACGTGCAGCCTGCTGCATATTATGAGTAACGATTATAATTGAGTATTCTTTGCGCAGTTCTTGTACAAGCTCTTCAATCCGCAGTGTTGACTTCGGATCGAGTGCTGACGTTGGTTCGTCCATCAGAATGACATCTGGCTCAATAGCCAAGCAGCGGGCAATACAAAGACGCTGCTGCTGGCCACCAGAAAGACCATAAGCATTCTCATTTAAACGGTCTTTTACTTCATCCCAAATCGACGCCCCTCGAAGACTCTTTTCAACGACTTCATCAAGTATTTTCTTATTCTTGATTCCATGAATTTTTGGTCCATAGGCAACATTTTCATAGATTGTTTTCGGGAAGGGGTTTGGTTTCTGAAAAACCATACCTACCTGTGTTCTTAAATCCTCTACTCGAAAACTTCTATCAAGAATATTTTTTCCTTTATATTTAATCTCACCAGTCGTACGCACTCCTGGCACAAGCTCTACCATACGATTCAGGGTTTTAATATACGTAGATTTACCGCAGCCTGAAGGTCCAATAATAGCTGTTACTTCCTTTTCATTAATAGAAAGGTTTATATCCTTTAATGCATGTGTATCTGTATACCAAAGATTGAGATTCTTGGTATCAAATACTGCACGATTTTCTTCTCTGCTCTCTGCAGCATTCATTTTGCCTTTATTGTCCAGCTTCACCGTAATTTTATTTTTGTCTGATACAGGACTCATCATCTTCACTCCTTAACTCTTGAATGGGTACGTTCTTTCCCTATATTAAATTTAAGTTTTTATTTTAGTATCTTTGTTGGAACTTGTTTCGAATAAATATTGCTATTGAATTCAACAGGAATAAAAGTACTAACAGGACAATGATTGTTGCTGCCGCAAGATAAGCATATTCTGCAACTAATGAAGAATCCAGTGTCCAGTAATAAATCTGCATTGGCAGTGCCGTAAACGTATCAAAGATGCCTGCCGGAAATGGAATTAATAAAGCTGGAATCCCTAATACAGTAAGTGGAGCTGTTTCTCCAATTGCACGAGAAAGAGCTAAAATCGATCCAGTTAAAATTCCAGGCAATGCCGCTGGCAAGATAATCTTCTTAATCGTTTGCCATTTCGTAGCACCCATCCCATAACTTGCTTCACTTAAAAATTGCGGAACTGCGCGGATTGCTTCTTGAGATGCCACAATTACAATCGGAAGAACTAGTAATGATAACGTTAAGCCACCTGCTAAAACGACATTTCCAAATTCCATTGCCCGCACAAATAGTGTTAATCCAAGTAAACCGTACACGATTGATGGAACACCAGCTAAATTAGAAATATTTGTCGCAATAAAGTTCTGGAACTTTCCGCGTTTAGCATAGAGTTCAAGATAAATTGCTGTAGCTACGCCAATAAATAATGTTACAGGGATAACAACTACCATTAACCACATCGTACCTAAAATAGCACCCATTATACCTGCTCTTTCTGGACGGGTTGATTGGCGGCCAGTTAGAAAATCCCAATTAATCCAAGTAAGACCTTGTTCAAGTACACGGTAAATGAGAATCGCCAGCACGGCTAAACCAAATAATGTCGATAGGAAGAATACGAGCTTTAGAATATTGTTATTGCGTATGCGGGATTTCATTCTTTTTTGTACAATCGTTTCATCTATTAATTTCATGATTAATACTCCTCCCTAAACTTACGAGAGACATATCTGGCAAGAATGTTCATTAGTAATGTAAATACAAATAACGTTGCTGCTACAGCATATAGACTATAATATATCGTTGATCCCGCTGGAGCATCTCCACCCGAAACCTCAACAATATATGCAGTCATCGTCTGCATGGATTGCGTGATATCAAATGTAAAGTTTTTTGAACTTCCACTTGCAATTGTCACAATCATCGTCTCCCCAATTGCACGGGAAATCCCTAATACAAAAGAAGAAATAATTCCTGATAAGGCCGCAGGGATAACAACTTTGAACGTCGTTTCCAGTTTAGTAGATCCTAAACCAAGTGCACCTTCTCGCATAGAGTTAGGTACTGCTGTCATTGCATCTTCAGACAGAGATGCAATCATCGGAATAATCATTACACCCATAACGATACCCGGACTAAGTATATTTGTTGCTGCCACCTCTGGAAAGACAGACCGGATCAATGGAGTAATAAAAGTAAATGCAAAGAACCCATAAACAATTGTTGGAATACCTGCCAGAATCTCAAGCATCGGTTTTAACACACGCCTTACACGCTCCGAAGCATATTCACTCAAAAAGATTGCTGACATTAAACCGACCGGACCTGCAACCAGCATTGCAATAAGGGATGATATAATCGTTCCATTAATTAGCGGCAACACGCCAAATTCCGGGTTCTGACTCATTGGTTTTAGCACCGTTCCTGTAAAGAACTCCCAAATTGGCACCCGTTTAAAAAATTCAAATGCCTCCGTGAATAAAGTTAGAATAATACCTACTGTTGTTATAACAGAAATTAATGCTATAAGAAGCAAAAGAGTCGGAATAAATCTTTCTGTGACATTAGAGATACTTTTCTTTTGTTTCTTATCAGCAATCATCTTTCTGATGTTTACAGCGTTATTTTTTGCATCGCTGTTAGCTGCCATTACTGTCGTCCCCTTCCAGAGCTATTAAAAAAGTTGGCTGTCATCACAGATTTTACGCGACAACCTCCATCATATTTATGTATTTAGAAAGACAAACCCTTCTTATTCATAAAAAGTAACAACAAGATGAGAGCACTATTCTGCCCTCATCTTATCCGTTCCTCATCTATTTACACGATTATTATTTAAGAGCTTCTAATTCTTCAACCAGTGTATTTGCTTCTTCTTCTGGAATTGGAGCAAATCCAGTTTCACCGGCAAAGTCATTCGTATGTTGCATAATATAAATTGCATAGTCTAATACCTGTGGCTTTTCTTTTGCATTATTCACGTTTAAGTATGTAAATACTGGACGTGTGAAGTCTGCATAGTCACCATCTTCAGCGATTGTATCAAGTGATGGCTCAACCGGTCCATCTCCAAAATCAACACTTACAGCTTGTACCTTGTCCTGGTTGCTCACGTAGTAACCGAAACCAAAGAATCCGATTGAATTTGTATCTTCAGCAATTAAAGTAACAAGTGTTGAGTATTCTTGTTGAAGGTTAATATCACTTACTAAATCTTGCTCTTCTAGTATATTCTCATAGAAGAATTCATATGTGCCATGGTTTTCGTTTGGACCATACGTATTAATTTTCTCATCTGGCCAATCAGGATTAACATCTGACCAGTTTGTATATTCACCAAGGAAGATTCCTGTGATTTGTTCTGGAGTCATTTCAGCAGCCCAGTCATTTTCAGGGTGTGTAACAATTGTTAAACCATCAAGGGCTACTTTTAATTCTTTTACTTCGATACCAAGCTCTTCTGCCTTCGAAGTTTCTTCATCTTTAATTACGCGGGATGCATCGTTAAAATCTGTTCCATTTTCTACTAAGAACTTCTCAAAACCAGCACTCGTACCAGCACGACTCACTTCAACTGAAACATTCGGCTGTTCGTTGATCATATATTCTTCAGCAAGTACTGACATCAGTGGAAATACTGTTCCAGATCCGTCTATTACAACATTGCCTTCAAGCTCCGCAGAGTCACCTTCAGCAGCTTCATCTGTTTCTGCATTTGCATCTTCTGATTCCTCTGTTTCAGAACCATTTCCTTCTGAATCATCTTCCGCTCCGCCGCATGCTGCTAGCGTTGCTGCAATTACTCCAACGAATAGGAGTAAAAGAAAGTTCTTGAGTTTCATACGAATTTGTCCTCCCCAAATTTAAATAGATTATTTTTCTTGAGTGGCTTTTCTGCCCTCAATTACTAGTATAGTAGCCGAATGTAAAGTAAGTATTATCCGATTGTAAAGCTTTTGTAAATTCGGGTCTTTTACCTGATAAACCATTCAAACATCGGCTGCTATTTTATGCGATTCGTCATAGTATTCGCATACCCTGCACAAATATACACACATAAAGAACCGTGTATAAAGTAGCGCTTTATACATTAAACGGGGGAGTAGGTTATACAAGAACTGCTCTTTCACTTCTAAAGAAAACTGCTTTCTCAGGGAAATCAGTCATAATTACATCAACCTTTAAATCAAGAAACTGCTTGATCTCATCGATACTGTTAACTGTCCATACCCGAACCTGGGAATTATATTCCTTTAAAATAGATGGATTTTTCAAGATGATATCTTTCCCAATATGAAGTCCTTCCAGTGATAGTGCTTCACTATATTCCTCCGGATGGGAGATAGACTGATGAAGGAGCCAAGCAATTTTTGCATCTCTATCCAGTTCTTTAATAGAAAGGATGCTTGGCAAATGGAAAGATGAAAAAATAATCTTCCTGTCCCCTCCATATAAGTTGCAAAGTTCCAGCGCCTTTTCCTCTATACCTGTATAGCGAAAAGGAAAAGTCTTGAGTTCAATGTTTAATTCGACTTCTGGATTGGCCTCCAATAATGTGAAAACCTCCTTTAGTGTGGGAATTGTTTCTTCATCCCATGCTTCATTATATTTAGGAAATTGTTTAAAATTCGCTCCTGCACTATATTGCTTGATTTCATCTAGCGTTAGATCCTTAACAAAGCCGGTTCCTGTTGTTGTGCGATCCAGTTTTTCATCATGGATTACAACAACTTCTCCATCCTTTGTAAGCTGGATATCAATTTCTAGTCCATCCACACCTTGTTCGATTGCCTTTTTAAAAGAAAGCAGTGTATTCTCAGGATATTCTCCCATTGCCCCACGATGACCATAAATTTTCGTTTTTTTCATATTTCCCGCTCCCTTATCTATTCATTTCTTAACTATTGCACCAAGCAGGCCTCAAACACCAAATATCATACGCTCCCTATTTTAAGTAGAGTGCTGACAACCTTAAATTTTCACTGTCACCCGCATCCCGTTCACATTCCGCTCTCCGCGGGCAGCATTTAGACTGCGGATTTCCAGTCGAATAGATAACCAGCCAAAATCTTTTTTGAATGAAGGGTATCCACAATTTATATTAACTATGACGAAAGCTAATCTGCTAAGATAATTGGATTTTTCTGCGTAAAAGGTGAGTCCATTTGTTTAGAAAGAAAGAATAAAGCGATTATCGCTTTATTCTTTCCATGTTTTATTATTCCCCACGTGCAGCGTTTGCTTGTTCGATTGCACTATTCAGTTGATCAACCATTGTATTGTACGCATCTTCTGCGTCGCCGCCATTGTAGATGGTTTCCAGTGCTGTTTCTGTGATTCTTCTTTCTTCCGGAATCATATCCATAACCGCGCCTTGTGTAGCATAGGAAGAATTTGCTGCTTGCAGCTGCTCAACTGTCACCTGAAGCTGCGGCATTTCTTCGTACGCATCTTGGACAATTTGCTCCTCATATGCGGCAGGGTTAATCGCAAAGTATCCAGTATCTACATGCCACTGTGCTTGAATTTCAGGCTGCTGCACGAATTTCATAAAGTCCCAGGCTGCATCTTTTTCAGCTTGTTCTTTACCGTCAACCATCCATAGACTCGCTCCACCGATTACCACACCTTCACGTTCTTTCTCTTCAGGATGGGGCAGGAAGGCAATTCCTACATCAAATGGTGCATTGTCGATTACATCTCTTGAGCTTGCAGACGATTGCAAGAACATCGCCACATCACCAGCAAGGAAGCCAGCAACCATATTATCACCATTTGTTCCATAGTTAGCGAATGTTCCATCATTCACCATGTTCTCAACCCAGTTAAAGATTGATTTCCCTTCTTCTTCTGAGAAGCCAATTTCAGTTGGTGTATCTGAACGGCCATTATCATTGTTCATTAATAATGCACCTTGATTTGCAAGCAGCTGCTCATATAACCAGCCATATGCCTGTAGTGCGAAACCTTTCATATTGGAATCATTTTCTTTGATTTTCTTACCAGCTTCTTCAATTTCCTCAAATGTTGCTGGAGGATTTTCAGGGTCTAAGCCAGCTGCTTCAAAAGCATCCTTATTGTAATACATAACAGGTGTAGAAGAGTTAAAAGGCATAGAATAGAACTGATCATCTATGTTATAGTAGTTAACTATATTCTCTTCTAAATAGCTCATATCATAATTCTCAGCATCAATATAATTTTGGATTGGCTCAATTTGTCCACTGTTTACCATAGACATTGTTCCAATCTCAAATACTTGAATCATTGTCGGTGCACTATCTGTTCCCGCTACACTATGAAACTTTGTTAAAGCTTCATCATAACTGCCCTGGTACTCTGCATTCACTTGCACATCATCCTGCGACTCATTATAAGCGGCAACAATTGCATCTAATGCTTCTTGACCAGCGCCTCCCATTGCATGCCAAAATGTAACAGTCTGTTTTTCAGAGCTGCCTTCATCTGTATTAGCTGCATCTGGTGCTGATCCGTTGTCTGACTCCTCCGCTTCTCCTTTTGAGCCACAAGCTGCCATCATTAATAAAGCGAAAATCATGAATAAAACCGCTAAAAACTTTTTCATTAAACTGTCCACTCCTTTTTATTATTGGGAGAATCAGAGGCTATCCCTGCTATCCCATTTATTTTAAAGCACCTTCTGTCAGACCTTTTTGCAGTTTCTTCTGGCCTAGGAACAAAAGGATTAATGTTGGAATAATAACAATAATGGCACCAGCCATGATGACACCCCAGTCATTCAGCTGTTCCTGTGTCTGGAGCTGCTTCAAGCCAATCTGCACTGTACGAACAGAGTCGTTTGTTGTTGCAAGAAGCGGCCAAAGATACATATTCCATGATGTAAGGAAGCCGTACGCGCCCAAGGTAATCATGCTCGTCTTTGCTACAGGAAGAACAACCGTTAAATAAAACTTGAAGTCCCCCATCCCTGTAAGGAGACTTGCTTCCCGGAGCTCTTTCGGTATCTGCTTGAAATTCTGGCGCAGTAAAAAAGTGCCAAACGCCATCGCAAAGAATGGTACAGACAGCCCTGGATAAGAATCAATCCAGCCTAAGTCACGAATCGTATGGAAGTTCGGAATAATCGATGCCTCAAAAGGCACCATCATGGTTGCGATGAATAAATAAAAGAGAAAATCTCTTCCCTTGAATTCCAGAAAAACAAATGCATATGCTGCTAGACTCGAAAGCATCAGCTGACCAAGCATAATTAAAATAGAGATTAGAAAGCTATTAAATAAGTACTTTAGTAAAGGAAATTGATTAAACGCCTTTACATAGTTATCAAATGTCAGAACAGATGGCAAACTTCCCGTCATAATATCTTTATTTTCCATAAAGCTCATCACAAATGCCATAATGGTTGGCGCAAACACAACTGCGGCAGATACTGCTAATAGAATGTATAATGTAATTTTTCTGCTTAACGGCAGGCTCATTGGTAATGGACCTTCCTTTCACCGATTTTAAACTGGATCACGGTCATAATTAAAATAATGATGAACAACAGCACAGCCTGCGCACTCGCTGAGCCAAATTGATAGTTTACAAATGCTTCACGGTAAATGGAGTACACAATGAGATTTGTCGTATTCTGCGGTCCGCCCTGTGTCAGGATATCAATCTGCCCAAAGGTCTGGAACGCATTAATAATTGTTACCGTTACTACAAAAAACAATGTAGGTGACAGCATTGGGATTGTAATTCTTCTCAGCTTATAAAAATAGCCAGCACCATCAATATCTGCACTCTCATAAAGGTATGAGTCAATTGACTGCAGACCTCCCAGCAATATGAGAAAAGTGAAACCAAGATTCATCCAAATCGTCGTAATTGAGATGGCAATCAAAGCCCAAGTTGGATCTGTTAACCAGCCGACCTTATCCAATCCCAGATTACTGATCAGGATATTTAAAAACCCAATTGATGGATGAAAGAGATATAACCAAAATACAGATGCTGCTGCAACAGAAATTCCCATTGTCGAAGAATAGATTGTCCGGAAGATTCCTATTCCTTTTAACTTTTCATTTGCAATCACTGCTAAAAATAAGCTGATAATGATTGTTAATGGTACGGTATAAAGTACAAAGAGAAAGGTCGATTTCATGCTTTGCATGAATATTGGCGACTGGAACATTCGGATGAAGTTATCCAAGCCCACAAATACAGTTGTTTCCCCTGCTGCGTTTGTTAAAAAAAAGCTTAAATAAATCGTTCGGCCAAGCGGGTAGAACAGGAATACAGTAAATAACACGATAGAGGGAAGCAGGAATAGCATTCCTTTGAAAAATGCCTTCACCCGCTGCTTCTTCTTATATTGCTGCAGATCAAGAGTTGTCAGTTCCTCCGGTTTTGTCAACGTACTTGTCATACTCATATCGCAGCAACCTCTTGCTTTTTATTGATTAAAGCAGGTCTGACCAAAGCACCGGTATCCGTATCAAAAAAACTTACATAGTCCATATCCATTTTTACGGGAACACGATCGCCAACTTGTACTGACCACTGTCCTGCCCATTTCGCTGTCCAAAGCTCTTTACCTATATCAAATGCTAGAACTGTCTCATTCCCCAGCTGTTCCACATTAACAATTTCTAAATGATGTGTAGCATTTTCACCTGTTGCAGGAAAAATATGCTCTGCTCGAATACCAACCGTCACATTTCCAACACGGTGAATTTTCTCAAGATAACCAGAATGATTATGTAAAGCTAGTTCATTCTCCACTATCAGACTTTCTTTGTCTTCAGCAAAAACAGCTTTGCCCAGATTCATTTTCGGAGAACCAATAAACGAAGCAACAAATAAATTAGCGGGTTCATTGTAAAGCGATATTGGTTTTCCTACCTGTTGTACCTTCCCATCATTCAACACCATGATCCGGTCTCCCATCGTCATCGCTTCAACTTGATCGTGGGTAACATAAATCATCGTTAAACCAAGCTGTTTCTGCAGGCGGCGAATTTCCACACGCATATGCGCTCTCAGTTTCGCATCCAGGTTCGATAATGGTTCATCCATCAGACAGAGTGGTGCTTGGCTTACTACAGATCTTGCAAGGGCAACACGCTGTCTTTGTCCTCCCGACAGTTCTCGAGGCTTTCTCTTTAAAAGCTCTGCCAGTCCCATCATAGCCACCGTTTCCATTAACCGCTTTTGTTGCTCTTGCTTATTTACTTTCTTAGCATTTAAACCAAATAATATATTTTGTTCCACAGTAAGATGCGGGTATAATGCATAATTCTGAAATACCATTGATAAATTTCGTTCTTTTGGCGGGAGATGATTTACAATCTTTTCGCCGATTCTCATCGTGCCTTCAGTAATCTCTTCAAGCCCCGCAATCATTCGCAGTAAAGTACTCTTCCCAGAGCCGGATGGCCCTACTAAAACAAAGAATTCTCCTTCCTCTATCTGAAGATCAATTCCATTTAACACACTTTTCTGCTTATCATATGACTTAGATATATCAACCAGCTCGACATGACTCATATCATCTGCCTCCTTTAGCTCACATATCTCATTTAAGCATATGAAAAGAAGAAAAAAGGCTAATTTACATATTATTAACTGTAAGTTTAAGCCCGATTAATAACATTAATCAGATGTTTACAAACTATAGGGAATAAGGTCTGAAACGTTTACAATTCAAATGAGAAAATACCTATTTCACACCCCCTTTTATTTTCTTCCATTCGATTATAAAAATGAAGCGATATTTAAGGGAGGAGTTTTATAAGATGAAGATTTATTTGGACCCCGGTCATGGGGGAAGCGATCCTGGCGCTATCGGGAATGGCATCCAAGAGAAAGAAGTTGTACTTGATCTCGCAAAGCGAATCAAACAGCAGCTGGAAGTGTATACAGGAGTCAGCATCAAATTAAGTCGGACAACAGATATTACAAAGAGTCTTACAGCAAGAACAAATGAAGCAAATGTATGGGGAGCAGCTATTTTCCTGTCCATTCATTGCAATGCCTTTAACAGAAAAGCCCGAGGATATGAGGATTTTATTTATGACAAATTAAGTTCCCGTGCAGCTGCTCGCAGGTACCAGGATATTCTGCATGAAAAAGTCGCCAATACTATTGGATTGCCGAGTCGGGGAAAAAAGCAGGCAAACTTTCATGTTCTTCGGGAGTCCAAGATGCCTGCTATCCTAACAGAAAATGGCTTTATTGATCATCCAGAAGATGCAAAACGGATGAAACAAGCCGATTGGAGGGAACGAGTTGCAAAAGCGCACACAGAAGGTCTTGTAAACATCTTTCAATTGAAAAGGAAGCAGCAGAAACCAGCAGGATACACAGTAATGGCGGGATCATTTCAATATGTAAAAAATGCAGAAGGCAGAAAAATCTTCCTCGAAGCAAAAGGAATAGCCTCACAAATTCAGCAAGTAAAAGTGGGGAGAACTACAATGTATCGTGTCCAGACGGGAACCTATCAAACGAGAGATGCAGCAAAGAAACAATTACAGTTAGTGGAAAGCACTAGGGTGGAAGGAGTTATAATGAAGATAAGTTGAATAAAAGGCAATGGGACAGCAAAATCAAATCTGCTGTCCCATTACCTTTTAAACTAGTCGTACAGCAAGGAGAAACCCGACTGTACAATTAGTCCATTACCCATTTATCTTTGCTGAATAAAATTCTGCTTATGACAAAGATAACCACAATACAGACAATATTGCTTCCTAGCATCATTAAAATATGCTGGTAATCTACAATGCCAAATATTAATTCTGTAATGATTGCAAAGATATTAACAAACGGTGTAATGAAATGATTGGCTGTTAACTCGTTTACACCAAGTCCACTGATCATGAAAAGCGGGAACATTGTCAGCATCGTCACTGGTGTAGCGTAACTTTGAGCTTCTTTTACGGTTTTCCCAACAATGCTTGTTACCATTAATAAAGCACCAATAAAGAACGCATATACTATAGATACAAGAATGCCAATGCCAATAACCTGAATTGTTTTGTCCCCAAATGATACAGCCATTTTCAAGTTTTCTGTGAAAAATGCAATCTCAAAGGCTACAATGCCCAAAGTAAGGATTCCAATAATTGCACCTAGGGAGCCGATTGTCAAATACTTGGCAAGCAGTAATGTCGAACGATTAACAGGCGTCATTAACAGGGCTTCCATTGTTTTTCGTTCCTTTTCTCCCGCAAATAAATCTGCTGCAGATGGGCTTGCACCAACACCGATTGCAATCGCAAGAATTAATGGGATAAGGATAGCGAGCAGCATAATATTTGAGTCTTCTGCTGAGATTTCGCGCTGCTCCACTGTAAATGGCTGCATGACAGCAGGATTAACACCCTGTTCCTTTAATCTCTCAGCAGTAATCACTTTTTCATATGCAGCTAATTGATTTGTAACAAGATACATCAGATTCGTTGACTTTTGACTAAACGTGTCACCAATAATCTCAATATTTCCTTCTTCACCATTTTGTAAATTCTCATCGAATCCATTAGCAAAAAGTACTGCAGCCTGTGCTTCGCCATCTAATACCTCTTGCTCCGGATTGTCAGCCACAACTAATTCCACATTTTTTAATTCAGCAAACAGACTTTCCTGATTACTCGTTAAGGAACTTTTAACTGCAAGTGTATACGTTTCGTCTGCATCATCCGAAATCATATTTTCATAGTAAAGAGTTAAAGCAGTCATCATGACTAAAGGCAAAAGCACTGTCAGCAGCAGGGTTCTTTTATCTCTGAATGAATCAATCATTTCTTTTTTATAGATTTTAAATAGCATAGCCCTCATCCCCTCTAACTAATTTACTCATGAAGATATAATTCAGATCTTGGCTGTTTTCTTCTTTATAAAGTGCTTCAATCTCTCCATGATAGACTAATTGTCCTTTGTGAATCATCGCAACATGGTCACAGAGCATGGAAACCTCTTCCATAATGTGACTGGAAAAGAGAATTGTCTTTCCTTGTGATTTCAGTTCCTGCACAAGCTGACGGAACACATTAGACGCTGTAATATCCAAGCCTGTTGTCGGCTCATCGAATAAAATGATATCTGGATTGTGTATAAGCGTGCGGGCGATTGCCATTTTCTGACGCATTCCCTTCGAAAAGCCCTCCACCTTGCGATCAAGATAATCACGCATACCGAACATCTTCGTTAATTCATCAATTCTTACCTTTGTTTCATGCTTGCTCAGGTGATAAAGCGCTGCGAAGTATTCCAAATTTTCACGTGCTGTCATCCGATTATATAAACCAGTTTCACCGCCGAACAAAACGCCCATTTGTTTTTTTATTTTATCTGGATGCTTTACTGTGTCGTGGCCATCTATCGTGATTTTCCCTTCAGTTGGTGTCAGCAGCGTAGCGACAGACCTTAGCAGCGTCGTCTTCCCTGCCCCATTTTCTCCAAGAAGCCCAACAATTTCTCCCTTTCCAACGTTAAAAGAAACATGATTTAATGCTGTTACAGACATCTTTTTATCTTGAAAACGCTTCGTCACATTTTGAATCTCTATCATTTTTTTGCCGCCTTTCGTTTAATTGGTTAACTTTATTGTAAGTAAATCCTCCCCCCAATTCACTAGACATGTCGCAAAAGTTCCTTTTCATGTCGCGAAAGGGTCAAATTCTTGTTTAATAATGGTATAATAATGCAAAAAGCACATGCAAATCGCCTGTTTCCCGCGCTGGGCGATAAAATATGATGAGATTAGAAAGTACAGGTGGTTGCTTTATGCTGAAGGTTGGTATTGTTGACGATCGGCAAATCGATCTGGATAAAGTAATAGGGATTGCCTCACAAATGGAAGGTGTCGAAATCATTTTTGCCACCACATCCGCCGAAGAGGCATATGAACAAATAAAAAAGGAAGAAATCAATTTGCTTATTGCTGATATTGAAATGCCGCATCTTTCCGGCTATGAGCTTGCAGATATCATCCATTCACATGCTCTGCATATCCACGTAATTTTTGTTACGGGCAATAGCGGGTATGCTGTACATGCTTTCGAAATCAATGTACATGATTATATTATGAAACCGTATACGAAGGACAGATTAACGACTTCGATTGACAGAATCATCGAAAAGACAAAGCAAGCAGAAATTACAGGAAGAATTTATATTAAAAATAAAAACGACATTCATATTGTTTTAAAGAAAGACATTATTTTTATTGAACGTACGGGCAGATCCACAACAATTCACACAAAAAACAGGGCCGTTAAAACCTATCAAACATTGAAAGAACTTGAAGGGGAGTTGCGAGAAAGAGACTTTATCCGCTCACACCGTTCTTTTATCATTAATATCCATTACATTAAAAACTTTTCATTGTACGCTAAGAATTCTTTTGTTGTCACTTTCGAGGGAATTGAGGAAAAAGCGATGATTACGAAGGATAAAGTTGACTTTCTGCAGGAAAATTACTTTTAACTGAAGGGGAATGCTACTTGAAGGCTGTACATATATATTGGATTAGCATCACACTAATAGCTGTCATACATATTACTTATTTATCCAGCATTCTTTCATTAAATCTTCCCCTCTTTGCTGCGGCAGTTGTTGTGGGAGGAGTTGTTTTTCTTTTATATAAAAAAGCTCTTTTTTCTATTGACAGGCTTAGCACGAAACATAATATTTTACTATACGGCTTGCAGATTGGCATTCTTATTCTCTATCCACTCATTGAACAAGCCTGGGCCTGCTTGATTCTATTCCTTCTTTTTATCGGAGTGGAGATTTTGCGGCATCAGCTTGGCAGACAATTAGCTGCTGCCGATCAGTTACTTCTTGAACAAAACAGGGAAATTGATCATATGAACAAGACATTTCTTGTCGTACGCAAAGAAAGGCATGACTTTCTAAAACATATTTCTGCCTTGCATTATATGCTGGAAAATAAGGAGAATGAAGGTGCTGCTGGATACCTCAATGAATTGGTTGAAGGATATAAAGCAACAAATCTGTCCATCCAGGGAGAAAGAGGAACAGTTGCCGGCATTCTTCATCAAAGCTATCAGCTGGCGAAGGAAAAGGGTATTGAATTTATCTATGACCTTGAGTCTCCAATCTCTTCGCTGCCGCTTGCCGACTCAGAGATTACAGCATTAATTGGAAATATCTTAGGCAACGCGCTTGACGCCAGCGAGGAATGGCAAAATACAACTGGAAAGCAAGCAGCGATCACGTTACAGGCTTATAAACGAAGTGGACTCTTTCTTATTAATTGTAAAAATCATACCAATCGAATTCCAAATGAAGTGCTGGATCAGTTATTTAAAAAGCATGGGTTAACGACCAAAACCGGCAATCACGAAGGATTAGGAACAAAGATTATTACAGACATCGTACAGAAAAATCAAGGACATCTTAATTTCATCCATAAGAATGAAACATTTACGATTCATATAAAAATGCCGGCAATTCATTGATTACATAAGAAATCATGAAAGGGAGATTAAATATGATACTGTATCGCTTACCATTGATGATTCTAACGACGAGTTTGCTTTATATTTTCATTGTTCCCGATGAACCGCTCTTATTTAAATTACTTTTTAAAGTCCTTCCTATGGGAATCATCATTTATTATGGATACCGTCTGCTGCCAAAGGATAAAAAACGAACACACTGGCTTATTCTTGCAGGTTTGTTCTTTTCAGTAATTGGTGATGCCACATTGCATTGGTTCCTTATTGGTTTATCCGCCTTTTTTGTTGGCCATGTTTTTTATTGCTTTGGTTTCTTTTCAAAAGCTTCCTATACTAAACTTCGGACTGCTGCATTCGCTCCAATAGCTATCTATGGTATTGTTTTTGCAATGCAGCTTATTCCTGCACTGCAAGCAAAGGGAGATCATGCACTGGTTATTCCAGTTATTGCTTATATTATTGTTATTTCTCTAATGCTATGGTCCGCTATTCTAACTGGTAATGTATTTGCAGCATGTGGCAGTCTGCTATTCGTGATTTCCGACTCTATCCTTGCTTGGAATAAGTTTGTTGAGCCAGTTGGCTTTGCAGACCCACTAATTATGCTGAGTTATTACGGTGGACAATTTCTAATTGCAACGAGCCTTTATTCGCTCGTAAAGACGAATCGCCGTATTGTTTGGTAGCTTGTCCAAGCAATCATAATAAAGGATTTTGCGCTGAAGTCATGGTATTCTTAAGTAGATGTATTGTTTCTTGTTTTAGGGGGAATTTATTTTGAAGCTACATGCAAAGGAAATTTTTTCAGTTCCAAACATCTTATCTTATATCAGGCTTCTGCTTATTCCTGTATTTGTTTATCTGTTTCTTAACGCTACAGAGAATAAAGACTATTATTTTGTCGGCCTTATTATTTTATTATCCGGTATTACCGATTTATTAGATGGAATGATTGCCCGCAAGTTCAACCAGATTACTGAACTTGGGAAAGTTGTTGATCCAATTGCAGATAAATTGACACAGGCTGCAGTTGTAATCTGTCTCATGTTCCGTTATCCGTTTATGTGGATTATCGTTATTCTATTTGTCATTAAGGAATTATTTATGGGAATCAATGGCTTAATTTTATTAAAACGCGGTAAAAAATTGGATGGGGCAAAATGGTTTGGAAAGCTGTCTACGGCAGTATTCTACGTGGCAATGGGCATTCTGATTACCTTTCCAATGCTGAATGCTGGGTTTGTATCACTGCTCATGATTATTACAGGAATCTTCCTGTCACTTTCATTTATCATGTATATACCCGAATATATTAAGCTCTACCGGGGTAAAATTGCATAAGAAAAGGAAAGCAGCGTTTATTACTGCTTTCCCTTTTTTTATACTTTATTTTCTTAATGGTTTTAATGCTGAACTCCAAGCAATTACCTGATCAAGCATTTGGTTGGCATTGTCTGCATGGAAATCTGCTGGCTTGAATACAGAGAAGTTCTCAAAATCAGCTAAAAGTGAGAATGTTACTGCTGTACGTACGTCAGCTACTTGTAATTCCCCAAGGATTAAGCGAAGGTTCTCATGTGCACGTGTTCCACCTAAGCTGCCATATCCAACAAATCCAGCTGCTTTGTTATTTACTTCAGGGTTTAAATAGTCAAGCGCATTCTTTAATGCCCCGCCAATTGCATGATTATACTCAGGAGCTACGATAACGTAACCATCGAATGAAGCAATTTTATCAGACCATGCTTTGATTGTTGCATTTGCCTTCTCTTGTTCTGCTTCAGGAAGAGCCTCCCCTAAGAATGGCAGTCTATAATCAGCTAAGTCAACGATTTCGTATTCTACACCTTCATCATTACGCTTCATTGCAAAGTCATACATCCATTTTGTTACTTGTTCTGCATTACGTTCTTGTCGAACACTTCCTAAAATAATTCCGATTTTTAGCACAATAAATTCCTCCTGCTGTTTATGTTTAATTAAATATAACTGAATTACATATAATATAGCATGTTTTAATTTAAATTGCAAGCTTTTTATTCCCTTTATTCACTAACTTACCTTTCGTAATCTTCATTCTTAATTTCTGCCTAATCTCCCATTTATAAAAAGATAATCTCCAATAGAAGCTTGTGACATTTGGAGCATTTTTTAATTACAAAGCGAGAATTCTCAGAACATTGACAGGTATTGTGCTATAATTATTATATTTATTGCAGAATCGCTCATATTTTGCATTTTTAGGAAAAAATACAAAATAGAGCACAATGGGAGAGGGTTTGATGAAGAGAGTATTAAAACTAGGAAGTGCGTTTATCGGTGTTATTATTGGAGCTGGCTTCGCATCCGGACAAGAAATCTTGCAATATTTCACCAGTTTTGGTCTGTTCGGCACAATTGGAGCGATTCTATCCACTGCTCTATTTGCATATTTAGGCATGGTGTTAATGCAACTTGGCAGCAGGATGAAAACAATCTCCCATCGTGATGCAATTTATAAAATCAGCGGAAGATTGTTTGGAGCAATTATTGACTATATCATCATCTTTACACTCTTTAGTGTTGGGGTAGTAATGATTGCAGGTGCGGGAGCTAATTTAAGCCAGCAATTTGATTTCCCTTATTTTGCAGGAACTACATTAATGGTGCTTCTTGTTCTTGTAGCTGGAATGACAAATATCAATCGTTTTGTAACGATTATTGGCAGTATCACACCATTCCTTATTTTGATTGTAATTATCCTGTCAGTTTATAGTGTATTTACCATGGATAATTCCTTTACGGCACTTAATGACCTTGCTTTAAAACAACGGACGTCATTGCCAAACTGGTTTATCTCAGCAATTAATTATGTTTCCTTTAATATTGCTGTTGGTGCCTCAATGGCGCTTGTTATGGGCGGGGCTGAGAAAGATGAGAAAGTCGCTGCCCGCGGAGGCCTTGTTGGCGGCTTGGGAATTGGTATTCTAATCGTATTAAGCCATCTGGCAATCTTCTCAAAAATTGAATCTGTCCAGGGCTACGATATGCCCATGCTGCAGCTTGCCAATCAGGTTTCTCCATACTTAGGATTTTTCATGGCGATTGTCTTATTTGGAATGATTTTTAACACGGCCGCAAGTATGTTCTTCTCTTTTGGTGCAAGATTCTTCAAGATTGGAACCACAAAGTTCAAAACTTTCCTTGCGATTGTTTTGACCATTGCATACTTATTAAGCTTCGTCGGTTTTACAAAACTTATTGAACACTTTTATCCGCTGATTGGCTATCTCGGTTTGTTCTTAACCGGAGCGCTGATTATTGCATCGGTTCGAATGCGTAAGGAAGATGAAGTTGAAAAAAGCTAGAGAAGTCTCGTTTAAAATTTTAAAAAACAGCTAACCACTTCATTTAGTAGTTAGCTGTTTTTTCAATTTGTGTATATTCTCGGTACACGCTTACCTACTAGGCAAACAATCTCATAGTGAATGGTGTCCAGTAATGCAGCTACTTCATCCAATGAAATATACCCTGCACTGGGTTCTCCAAAAATCGTAACTTCATCTGCTTCAGTAACCTGCCCTATTTGGGTGACATCAATCATCGTCTGGTCCATGCAAATTCTGCCAACAATCGGCACTCGTTTCCCATGAACTGTCATCTCCCCGCGGTTCGAAAGCTGGCGCGAAAGCCCATCGGCATAACCTACTGGCAAGGTCGCAATCAGCGCTTGGCCGTCTGGTTTGAATGTACAGCCATAGCTGATCGGCTGACCCTTATCGACTTGTTTAATCAGCACTGGCTTCGTCTTCAAAGTCATTGCTTGTGATAGTTTAATTTTTTCCCGCATAAATTCTATTGGATAAAGCCCGTATATACTGATGCCCACGCGGCACATATCTAAATGCATTTCGGGATAAGCGATGGTCGCCGCACTGTTACAGCAATGCTTAAGCGGGATTGTATAACCATTAGCTTCCAAATAAGAAGTAATTTCAAGAAAACGCTCGAATTGTTTCTTTGTGTACGTTGCATCGGGATTATCTGCAGCAGCAAAATGAGTGAATATGCCTTCCACTTCGATGAACTCGGACCGAGCACCTTGCAGCAGTTCCAATGCTTTTTCTTTTGCCGAAATACCAATTCTCCCCATCCCTGTATCTAATTTCAGATGAACTTTAGCGGTTTTTTGGAGTCTTTCTGCTGCCTCTCGAATGGCAGTAATTACATCCTCGCTGTATATCGTTAATGTGATATCACTTTTGATTGCTTCTTCCAATGCTGCTGGCTTTGTATAACCTAAAATTAGAATTGGCACAGTAATTCCCGCCGTTCGCAGTTCGAGCGCTTCATCAAGAAGAGCAACCCCCAAATAATCAGCACCAGCAGCAATCGCTGTTTTCGCAACTTCTGCTGCTCCATGGCCGTAGCCATCCGCTTTTACGACCGCCATCATTTTACTGTTTTTATTGATATATTGTTTAAATGCTTTTACATTATTTTGGATGGCATCTAACGAAACTTCTGCCCATGTATCACGGAAACTTGTTTCTTTCATTCAATTAGCTCCCTTGTTCAAACTTTACCTTTATTTTATCATTGTGAACTTCAAACAACAAAACCGGCCTTGAACAAAATAGATGTTCAGAGCCGGTTTTTAAATGATCCCTTTGAAACCTTTAAATGCTTTTACAAATTCCTCTGGAGAAGACTTTACAGGATAAGAAAACAAACCTTTATTCGTATGTAGATAGAGTAATCCGCCTTGTTTGCCGATAAAACGGTAAGATATATCAATAACATGATCGATATGAAATTCCCGATATTTTGTTGCGATTCTATCTTCATATAAATAGATTACACGTTTCTGTTCCGTATTCCTTTGTGTAATACTGTCAACTTCCCGAATGATCTTGTAATAGGCTTGTTCAGCTAATAACCGCGTCATGTTTATCCTTCTGCGAGCTGCAAATGATTCAGTCTCCATTGCAGCCACTGACGTTCACGTGTCTTTCTAGGCAGGAACTGACGAATATCATCCTCATGGTATCCAACCTGAAGACGTTTTTCATCCACCATAATTGGACTGCGCAAAAGACGTGGGTGTTTATGAATTAACTCCAATAGCTCTTGAAGCGGAAGTGCTTCGATATCAAGGTCTAGATCTTTATATATCTTTGACCGTGTTGAAATAATTTCATCTGTACCATCAACCGTCATCCGCAGAATTCCTTGCAATTCTCCTACGGTCAGCGGATTCTTTAAAATATTTCTTTCTGTGTATTGAATACTTTGCTTGTTAAACCATTGCTTTGCTTTTCTTGTCGACGAACATGCAGCACCATAAATTGTAACTGTCATTTATCATACCCCATTCTGTATTTTTTTGACGTTGGCTGGTTTCCGCTTCATTCTCTTCGTTGTTCTTCTATTTAGCTAAGCCTTTTTTCAATAGATTCATTTCTGCTTTAAAGTTCTTAATCGCTTCTTCATCACTTAATTCCTTCGTAAACTTCTCCACGAAATTCCGAAAAGCAATAGCGGAGACGATTTGAATTACATGTTGTAATTCATCATCTGTTTCAATATTTAAAATATCTTTGTTGATTAACTCTGAAAGGTCATATAATCCATTTTGTTTTACATGGCCCTCTATGATTTCATTGAATATTGTCTCAATCTGATGCGTCACATTTAAGAGCGCATTCCGGAGAAAATTATATTCCTTATCATCTGGTAACTCTATTAATAATTCATAATAGAAAGCTGTAATTGCTTCAAAGAGATCTCCTTCATGAACTTGCAGATGATGTTTGAATGCTTGATTCCGCCTTTTTGCTTGTTCATGCAAAATATAATAATAAGCATCCTCTTTATCCTCAAAATATTGATAAAAGCTACCACGTGATATACCCGCAGATTTGACAATATTTGCGATTGACGCTTCAAACACTGGCACTCTGGAAAATTCCCTTTCACAAGCCTTGATTAAGGAAGCTCGCTTTTTCTCTGGCAGATTAAAAAATGTTGCTTTAGGCATCCCTCTACCTCCATTCCACCAGAAAATGACACGGTGTCATAACCTATGACTCAATAGTATATGACACTGTGTCATTTGTCAATAACATCAGGGCAATTACTAACTTTTTACTTATTTATTACACAATTACATATTCTTCTATAAGTATTTCCTAAATCCCCCTTGGTAAAACGTATTTTAAAGCAAAACTTATAAAGAATAATTAACACGGAGAAGCTGCTTTACATAGCCAAAAAAAATGATTCCTTTTTTAAATTTTTGTTGTATAATTATCTGGAATCTGACATTGATATTAAAGGAGAACGCAATGAAAAACGCTTCTATTATTCAATTCACAAACGTAACAAAACAATTTGACGATGACACAATCGTTTTAGATAATGTAAGCTTTGAAATAGAAAGAGGGAAGTTTTATACGTTGCTTGGTCCTTCAGGCTGCGGGAAAACAACCATTCTACGCTTGATTGCCGGCTTTACGGAAGCTACTTCAGGTGACATTTATTTTGATGGCAAAAAGATCAATCATCTCCCAGCTAATAAAAGGCAGGTAAATACTGTATTTCAAGATTATGCCCTATTTCCCCATTTAAATGTATTTGAAAATGTAGCCTTCGGTCTGCGCATTAAAAAAATGAAAAAAGCCACCATAGACAAAAAGGTTAAAGAGGCGCTGAGCTTTGTAAATCTTCACGGCTATGACGAAAGGGAAATTAAAGAGATGTCAGGCGGACAGCGCCAGCGTGTTGCAATTGCCCGTGCAATTGTAAATGAGCCTGAAGTGATTCTATTAGATGAGCCTTTATCCGCACTGGATTTGAAGCTCCGCACACAAATGCAGTATGAACTACGCGAGCTGCAAAGAAGACTGGGAATTACTTTTATCTTTGTTACGCACGATCAAGAAGAAGCCCTAGCCATGTCGGATGAAATCTTTGTTTTAAATAAAGGAAAAATCCAGCAAAGCGGAACACCGATTGATATCTATGACGAACCAATCAATCGTTTTGTTGCAGACTTTATTGGGGAATCTAATATTGTGAAGGGAACAATGATTGAAGACTTCCTTGTGGCATTTGCAGGGGAAAGATTTACTTGTGTGGACCAGGGAATCAATGAAAATGAAGCGGTTGAAGTTGTTATCCGTCCAGAAGATCTGGAAATTACGTCACAAGGCAAGGGCAAGCTTGAGGTAACAGTACTTTCCCAACTATTCCGTGGTGTACATTATGAAATCAGCTGCCGTGACCAGGCTGGCAATGATTGGCTTGTTCATACAACGAAAAAAGTGCAAGTTGGAGAAAAAATTGGACTTGATTTTGAACCAGAGGCCATTCACGTTATGCGTTTTGGCGAATCGGAGGAAGATTTTGACCGCAGATTAGAATCCTATACGGAGGACACTTCCAATGAATCATAAATTCATGCGTAACTTGTATATGGTTCCTTACGCTGTGTGGATTGTCTTATTTGTGATTGCACCTATTTTACTAATCTTATATTATTCCTTTTTTGATATCCATGGGAACTTTTCACTTATTAATTATGAAAGGTTCTTTACTTCTGTTTATTTGAAGTTAACCTTAAGCTCGTTCTGGTATGCCTTTCTAATTACACTGATATCCTTGTTGATTGCATATCCGACAGCTTATTTATTAACAAAAACAAAGCATAAACACCTTTGGCTCTTGCTGATTATTGTCCCTTCATGGATTAATTTACTTTTAAAAGCCTATGCCTTTATCGGGATTTTCGGAGCCTATGGCGCAGCAAATAATTTCCTGGAATGGATTGGTATTGGTTCGAGGCAGCTATTGTTTACGGACTTCAGTTTTATTTTTGTTGCTGTCTATATCTTTATTCCATTTATGATTCTGCCAATCTTTAATGCACTAAACAGCTTGAATGCAAGTCTGCTTGATGCCGCAGAGGATTTAGGTGCATCAAAATGGATGAGCTTTGTCAAAGTAATTTTCCCGCTGACCTTAGATGGGGTCAAAACAGGCTGCCAAATCGTATTTATTCCAGCATTATCATTATTCATGATTACAAGATTAATTGCTGGTAATCGAGTGATTACGCTGGGAACAGCAATTGAACAGCATTTTCTTGTGACCCAGGACTGGGGAATGGGTGCGACGATAGCGGTATTCCTCATTCTGATTATGTTTCTTATTATCCGGTTAACCGGTTTTAGAAAGCGAGGTGCATAGGATGGCAAAAAAATCATCACCTGCAGCAACTATTTTCTTAATTAGTATCTTTTTCATCCTTTATGCACCAATCTTCTACCTGGTATTTTATTCTTTCAACAGCGGCGGGTCCATGAGCGGCTTTGAAGGATTTACGCTTGATTGGTACCGTGAATTATTACAGGATACAAGACTGCTGATTATCGTATTAAATACGCTTGTTATTGCTTTATTATCTGCATTTATTGCAACCGTTATTGGCATGTTTGGCGCAATTGGCATCCATTCACTCAAACGCAGTAAACATGCAATTCTGGGATTAAATAATGTGTTAATCGTGAGCCCTGACGTGATTATCGGCGCCTCTTTTCTTATTTTGTTTACCATTGCAGGAGTTCGTTTAGGCTTTTATTCTGTATTGCTTTCCCATATCGCATTCAGTGTGCCGATTGTTGTTCTAATGGTGCTGCCTAAATTGATGGAAATGAATCCATCACTCATTGATGCAGCACGAGACTTGGGTGCAAGCAGATGGGATGTCCTGACAAAAGTTATTTTTCCATACATTACGCCAGGAATCTTTGCGGGATTTTTCATGGCCTTAACCTATTCATTAGATGATTTTGCAGTTACTTTCTTTGTTACTGGAAATGGATTTTCCACATTATCGGTAGAAATCTATTCCTTAGCAAGACAGGGAATTTCATTGAATATTAATGCATTGTCTGCACTCCTGTTCTTATTCACAATTGCACTCGTCATCGTTTACTATTTCATTACCCAGCGTGCTGGCGGAAAGCTTGGAGGTTTTAGACGATGAAAAAGTTGATGACGGCTTTTATTGCAATTATAATTGTTTCCGCTGCTTTAATCGTTACGATCAATCAATTAAATTCAGCCCAAGGCTATGCTGGCGCTGATACGCTCACCGTCTACAATTGGGGCGATTATATTGATATGGAGCTGATTGACCAATTTGAAGAGGAAACAGGAATCACGGTAATTTACGAGACCTTTGATTCCAATGAAGCAATGATGACAAAGGTCCAGCAAGGCGGAACAACCTATGATATCGCTGTTCCTTCCGAATATATGATTGAGAAAATGAAGGAAGAGAACTTGCTCATTCCATTGGATCATGCGAAACTTCCAAATCTAAAATATATCGATACGCGTTTCATGGATTTGCCTTTTGATGAAGGAAATCACTATTCTGTTCCATATTTTTGGGGAACTGTCGGGATTTTATATCATCCGGAAATGCTTCCGGGCAAAGACTTCACAAGCTGGGATGATTTATGGGATCCCGAATTAGAGAATGAGATTCTATTAGTCGATGGTGCACGCGAAGTAATAGGCATGGGATTGAATTCACTTGGCTATTCATTAAATGACAAGGATAAAACACATTTGCAGGAAGCTTTAGATAAGCTGAATAAGCTAACACCAAATATCAAAGCAATTGTCGGGGACGAAAACAAGCTGCTCATGGCAAATGAAGAAGCCGCCGTTGCGCTCACTTGGTCTGGTGATGCGCGTGATGTTATGTGGGAAAATGAAGCGCTTGAATATGTTGTGCCTGAGGAAGGCTCTAATCTTTGGTTTGATAATATGGTTATTCCAAAAACAGCGGATAATATCGAAGGTGCGCATGCCTTTATTAACTTCATGCTTGATCCAGAAGTTGCCGCCCAAAACACGGAATACGTAAGCTATTCCACACCAAATAAGGAAGCTTTAGAATATCTGCCAGCTGAGATCGTGGAAGATGAACGCTTTTATCCATCGCCAGAGCTGACAGCACGGCTTGAGGTGTATGAGAATTTAGGGAAAGAAATGCTGGGGTATTATAATGAGCTGTTTTTAGCTTTTAAGATGCATAGAAAATAGAAAGAGAATGGGGACTCCCAACGATTTTCTTGAGTGGGAATTGTTTGGAGTCCTTTTACATGTAATTTTGTGAGCCGTGGGTGGATCCCGGGCACTTAGATAAGGCTGGCGGGCGTTTATCTAGACCTGGGCGGAACGATGTGATGAAGTAGTGGGCGCTTTTTTGTTGGAAGCTGGCGATTGGATTAAGAAACGGTCGTTTATGCATTTATTATTTTCATAGTTATATTTTGAATTTATCGTTGGAGTTAAGAGACACCACTATTCAGTGGTGTCTCTTAACTGTTTTATTATTTTAATTACATTGTGATGCTGGCATTTTAGTTTTTACGGATACAAGTTCACCATCTAGATTAGGACCTATTTTAACAGGATATGTTGTAGTAATCTTCTTGGAACTAGTTAACGGTCCATTATATCTGTAGAGTGTTCCACTTGATGACCTGATAGCGGGATCGAATCTCCAATACCCTTGATATCCTTCTTTAATGGTCATTGAATGACTGCTACTAATAGATGATGAATTAGTCCATGTGTAGTTTACCCCAGTTTTTACTGCCGCTTTTTCTGCTGCCAATAAATTAACATTAAACGTATGTCCTTTGCTGGCGCTATATCCAATTTGTAAAGTATCAGAGCCAGGACCACAGTTCTTTTGTATAATACTAGATCGTGTTCCAAACTGTATTCTGCGTACATTAGAACTTTCGGCGTAACGATAAGTCAATGCTGATAATTCATTAGAACCTTCATCATTAGAGTTATATAGCGAATCACTAATTGATTCGTTTGGCTCAATTGCTTGTCTCTTAATATAATCTTTCATATCAACCTTTTCAACAACTTTACCATCTTCAACCCTGTAAACTTCTATATAGCCTTCAGAGTTTACATCGTAATATCCACCGTATTCCTCATCGTAATAGATATTTTCAGCTTCTGTTGGTGTCACTTTTTGAAGATTAATATCAGCCGCCTCTGCATCCTGCCCCACTCCAAAAAAGGTTACAAACCCAATTAAAACACTTGATAAAAAAATTTTCATTTTTCCCAGCTCCCTTTGATTTTTTAGAATATATTAAGTAGTGAATCTTTAGGATGCCATAAATATATTGCAAAATATCAGAAATACTAAAATGAATAAATATTCCATCTCCTATTAAGAAATGATATTATATATTTAAGAGTTATTTAATTAGGGAGGTGCCTTGTGAAATTATGTATAATTGCTTCTAGTCTATTAATTGTTTCTGCGATTCTTTATTCCGCAAGTTTTATTACATCAGCCTTATTCGGAATTATAATGAATGGGATAGGTGATGATCTATATCCCCAAACTCAACCACTATTTTTTTTGAGTATTATTGCTTTGGTGGTTGCAGTCGTATTATTTCTGATTGATTATTTTAAAAAATGAAATGCATTTAAGTATGAGAGATAGTCTTCCTAAGTTGATTTATCCATGTTTATTAAATAAACATAGTCATCATCCTAGAAGGCTGTATTAGTAAATTTATGGATATAAAGTAGAAACTTATAAAAAAGATAAAGTTATATAAATATCAGAGAGTCTGTGTTTAGATTTTCTTGATTTATGATTTAACTATTTTAATCCTGCTCCTTTTAGCAGGATTTTTGTATTGCTAGGTGATGGTCATATCATGACTTACACGTGGATAGAATAAAGTCGCAAAACTCATCCGCATATTTTGGGCGATACCACTTTCATTTTAACGATTGAAGCTCATTTAATGCTTGTATATATAGTAACATAATCCTCCATGCTCCCTGCTTATCTCAGAAGATTCCATTCCAAAGGCATTAAGCCACTTATTCATTTTTCTGAGGTGACAATCATCTTTAAAATACAGTACAACGATCCCTCCTCTTTTTAAGAGAAGCAAGAATAGTTGCATCCGACAATCTTTGATAAGGAGCTTTAGCTATTCTGCTTTGGGCAAAAATCATTACTTCTCCTATTCCCGCTAGGTAAACAGTTGTTTTACTATTTTCATCAAAAAATTCGTAAATATACCCATCTCCACTATTTTGAGACTTTGAAATTAATTGATTAAAGTCAAGCGTCATTGGTCCATTTTCCGGAGTAGTTGTCTGTGGGAAAATGTCATCAATTGTTATACCTTTTTGATTTATTTCTTTAGTAATCTCATTTGGCAATTTATTTCTCTTATAATATTCATCGATAATACTTTCAACCTCAGATAAACTATAATTATTTTTTTGTTCTGCAGACAAGATATTATCTAAGTTTTCTACGTTACCTTGAATATACTCTTTAGTTTCATGAATAATATCTTCTCCACTATCTTTAAATTCACCCGTTGTCTGTACAAATGTTGTAGTACACAAAGCAAAACTTAGAAAGAAAGCTAGAGAAAAAGCGAAAAATGCTTTTTCTTCATTAAATTTAACCTCCTATATTTTAGTCTGTATATCTACTTCTACAACATTCTACAACACTTCCATTATCTCCTTCTTTTATTTAAAAATAATTAATAAAGTCAAGTGTTAATTTTCCTCTTAAAATGTAATTAACCGAATAACCGGTTATTTATGAATTTAATTTTCTTACTAACATAATCGCTAATTGTCGCTCCTACTAAGCTACCTAAACCGGAGGCTGTAAGTAATAAGCCATATGAAGAAGCAGATTTAAAACTTTCTTGGGAGATGGCTGGGAAACTTACAGTTAGGCTAGCTAACAATACAAATCAATATAAAAAAGTAGATATTACGGAAGAACAAAAGGTTGTGGAAACGGTTAAGTTTGATAAGAAAAATAAATATCCTTTGGAATACAAAATGGAAGTCGACAACAAAGAAGTAAATAGTTTTGAGGTTACAAGTATCAATGAGCTAAACGAAGAAAACGAAAGCAAATTCTATTATGTCTGTGGCTGAGGATGGAGTAGATTTATTTCTTAATGGTGTATCTGAAGTCTTAATCGCTGTGACATCTATTTATGCAATTTTATGGGGAAACGTTTTAGTCTTTATTCTAGCATTTTTCTTCTTTTCTGCATTAAAGATTAAGAGAACAACAGAAACTACAGTATATCTATAGATGATATTCACATTATAGCAAATGGTTGGGATTTAAGCTGTGTAAGTAAAAGCTGTATGCTCTCTTACTTACACAGTTTCTATACATCTTTTACTCTTCAATTTCAATAATATTAACATCGCTATAATTATATGAAGCTATATCAAAATTAAAATTGAGTTATCGGCAAGTTGTTGTTTTACGCGAAATGCAGCAATTATCCGTAAAAGAGACTTCTCTCGTATTAAACTGGAGTGAAAACAAAGTGAAAATGACTCTTTCTAGAGCGTTAAAAAAGTTAGAAGAAATTCTACTTAAACAAGGAGGGGAAAAAAGTGAACAAATTAGATGAACAATTTAAAAGGTTAAATAAATCATTGCCATTTAACGAACAGACAAAAAATAAGCTGAAGTATAAGATATTTAATATTCCACAGAAACCGAAAAGGTTAACTTTACCTAAACTGATAATTGTTTTGTTTACTATTTTCGTTCTTGGCATGGCTTATTTTTCAGTATTGGCGCCTCTTATAAAATCTAATGAGTACTCACAAGGTGAAATAATTGATAATATTACCCCATACGTATTGCCTGAAGTCGATGTATCAGATGGTATGTATACTATTGAGTGGCTATCAGATTCCATGGATAGAGGAAACCACGACCTTATAACAGATGTCCATGGAGATTTTGTGGTATCGAATGATACTAAACTAATAAAACGCGGAAACATTGTGTACTATCATTACGATAATCAGGAGTATATTGGCAGGATAATTGGATTACCCGGTGAGACAGTGGAAATTAAGGAAGGGCAAGTTTATATAGATAAGAAGGTATTGAATACTTTTTATGGTGTTGCGACGAATTTAGGATTAAATCAAGAAGAATACTTCGAAAGAGTCCAAACAGATAATGTTAACATTAGAGAAATGGAGGAATACTTTAATACAACTATGAAGCCAATAAAAGTAGAACAAGACACACTTTTTATACTGACCGATATGTGGTGGAGGGGTAAGGACAGTAGAGAACTCGGCTTAGTTCCCCTTGTTCAACTAGAGGGAGTGATTTTAGGTTACGAAAAATAAATATAATAATATTTATTAAGAAGAGAAAACCATTGAAGAAAAATCAAAGAGCGCAGAATCCCCCAGGTAATTTGAATATAATTCTCCCAAAGGATTCTGCGCACTAAGTTGAATCACTTAAATTATTTCTATTTAAATCATAACCTTACAAATATCATTCGTAAATGCTACCGGATCTTCAATTGGCAGGCCTTCAATCAGCAATGCCTGGTTATAAAGCAGGTTTGTGTAGAGTGCTAGCTGCTCCTCACCTTGGTCTTTTGTCTTTTCCAGCGCTTTGAAAATATCATGGTTTACGTTTAATTCAAGCACTTTTTCAGCTTTAATTTGCTGGTCATCCGGCATGGCATTAATAATTTTTTCCATCTCAATTGAAATATCGCCATCTGCTGTAAGAACGACTGGATGTGACTTCAAACGTTTAGATGCTCGTACATCCTTCACCTTTCCAGCTAAGATTTCCTTCATCTTCGTGAAAAGTTCTTCATGTTCTTTTGCAGCTTCTTTTTCTTCCTCTTTTTCCTTTTCATCTGGCTCAATGCCTAAGTCGCCACTGGAAACGGATTTAAATTCTTTTTCTTTATAGCTCATAAGCATGCGGATTGCGAATTCATCAATTTCATCTGTGAAATAAAGAATTTCATAGCCTTTGTCCTTTACTAGCTCTGTTTGTGGAAGCTTATCAATACGGTCAACAGTGTCACCTTGTGCATAGTAAATATACTTCTGCTCTTCCGGCATACGCCCCACATATTCTTCCAATGTTACTAATTTCTTTTCCTTCGAAGAATAGAATAACACCAGATCCTGCAGCTCTTCTTTATGCTGACCAAAGTCACTATAGACACCGAACTTCAGCTGCTGGCCAAAGGAATTATAAAAACGTTCATAGCCTTCACGGTCATTCTTAAGGATTTGAGTCAGCTGCTGTTTAATCTTTTTATTAATATTTTTTGCGATTGTCTTAAGCTGACGATCATGCTGCAGCATTTCTCGGGAAATATTTAAAGATAGATCTTCAGAATCAACAAGACCTTTTACAAAGCTAAAGTAATCAGGAAGCAGATCAGGACTCTTTTCCATGATTAACACGCCATTTGAGTAAAGCTCTAAGCCTTTTTCATACTCCTTGGTGTAATAATTATATGGTGCACTCTCAGGAATATAGAGAATCGCATTATAACGAACCGCGCCATCTACATTGATATGGATATGCTTTAAAGGTTTATCAAAGCCGTAATGCTTCTCGTTGTAGAAATTCACATAGTCCTCGTCTGTTAATTCGCTCTTGTTTTTCTTCCAGATTGGCACCATTGTATTTAATGTTTCTTCCGTAATGACATCTTCATACTCATCTTCTGTGCCTTCTTTTAACTGGCTTTCTGTAACATCCATTTTAATTGGGTAGCGAATAAAATCAGAGTACTTCTTCACAATCTGTTTCAAACGATACTCTTCAAGGAACTCATCATAGTTCTCTTCTTCTTCATTTTCTTTAATATGAAGGATGATTTCTGTTCCAACTTCATTCTTTTCCGCTGGTTCAATTGTATAGCCATCTGGACCATTTGACTCCCATTTAAATGCTGCATCACTATCAATGGAGCGGCTAAGAACCGTTACTTTATCCGCAACCATAAATGCCGCATAGAAGCCTACACCAAACTGACCGATAATATCATGACCATCTTTTATTTCATTCTCTTCCTTGAATTGATGTGAACCACTCTTTGCAATAATGCCAAGGTTAGATTCCATCTCTTCCTTCGTCATGCCAATTCCCGTATCTGTCACCGTTAATGTGCGGGTATCTTTATTTGCATCCAGTTTAATGAAATAGCTGTCCTTATCGAATGTAAGGTTTTCATCCGTTAATGCCCTGTAATAAATTTTATCAATGGCATCACTTGCATTAGAAATTAATTCTCTTAAGAAAACCTCTCGCTGTGAATAAATCGAGTTAATTACCATATCTAATAATTTCTTCGATTCTGCTTTAAATTCAACTTTTCCCATGCTTCTCTCTCCTTTAGTATGATGAAATGATACATAGATATATTTAATTTTAGCACTCTCTCAACACAAGTGCTAATCCATATATTAGATACCATATTCGTTTTCTGAAGTCAATCATATTGTCGGTATTGCCAGGCCTGCAGATTACCATAATTATCGTTATACTGGGGGGTAATAATGTAGGAGGGATTGTATGCTTGAGAAATGGATAGCTGAATCAAGGTATACTGTCGTATTTACTGGCGCAGGGATGTCTACAGAAAGTGGCTTGCCTGATTTCAGGTCATCGAATCAAGGATTATGGCGTAAAAAAGACCCTGCAAAGATCGCCAGTACTGAAGCATTAAATAATAATGTGGAGGAATTTATCGCCTTTTACCGTGAGCGGGTGCTTGGTGTAAAAGAATATGGACCCCATAAAGGACATGAAGTTCTCGCAAATTGGGAAGAAAGCGGAAAAATTAAATCTATTATTACACAAAATGTAGATGGATTTCACCAGCTCGCTGGCAGCAAACGTATTGCTGAATTGCATGGCACGCTGCAGAAACTGCATTGTGAGAACTGTGGACGTGAGTATGACAGCAGTTCGTATGTAAAAGAGGCATTCTACTGTGAATGCGGTGGTGTTTTAAGACCCTCCATTGTACTCTTTGGTGAGAGTCTGCCTCAGGATGCCTTTACTTTCGCTCTAGAGGAAACAGAAAAGGCTGACCTTTTTATCGTATTAGGCTCTTCTCTAACAGTTACACCAGCCAATCAGTTTCCGATGCTTGCTAAAGAAAGTGGAGCAAAATTGGTGATTGTGAATCAGGATGATACACCGCTGGATCACTATGCGGATTTGGTGATTCAGGATCGGAAGATTGGTGAGTTACTGAGAGATTTGGATAACTAAAAATAAGACATATATGCTTATAGGTAAAATAATCATGGCTTTCTTATGTGTAACATTCATTCAAGAAATGTTCGATTAAAAAAGGAGCAGAAATCAATCACTGATCTCTGCTCCATTCTATTATGCCATCCATTTCGGCGGTGTGTTTTTATCCCAGTAAATATCACCCAGGTTATGATGCTCTTTAAATCCGTCCTTGCTCAAGTGGTAGTGAAAATTAAAGTAATGTCCATCAAGCGGCCGGTTGTCACGGCGCACATGAAATCTGGCAAGGTCGTTGCCTGTCCGTAAATCAGTAACATTAAAGATTCGTTCACCATAGCCTTGTGCCGGGTTTTCCGTAATTCCATAATAAGGAACATCTTCTCCCGCTTCAGCAAATAAATCTTCCAATACAACTTCCATTTGCGGTAAAATCACTGTTGTAAATTCATCGCCTACCTGGTCTGTGATCCGCGGACCAAATTTTAATAGACTTTGTACCTTCGCCTGCTCCTGCAGCTGTGTGAGATAATCATTCTCTTCTTCCTGAATGACAGAATGATAATCTTCCACTTCAATCGCCTGTTCTGTGCTCGCAAACGTCTCTTGATTATAATCCGTTTTTGACAGATTACTTTTATTATTATCCGCATCGACTTCCAGCAAGGCAGTTGGAGTATACATTCCCAAAGTCATAATTGCAATGAGGGCAACAGCTATCTTCTTCATCCAAAGCTTCATGGCATTCACTTCCCACTTTTATCCTTACTTAAATTCTAACACGTTCTATTAAGATGTCTATCTTTAATTCTATAATTTACTAAAAATTTATATTGTTTAGCGAAAGATAACAATAGTACCATATAATCCCAAATTTATAGATTCATTCGTGCGTGCGGTGAAGGCTTTTCTAATTATTTGGCTCTTATACTAACTATTAGAGATTGATAATAGCAAGAAACAGCAGGAACCAGTCGCATTCCCCCAAAAAGAAACTCATTCCGTTTCATCTGTTTTAATCGAACGAAAAACGATAAAGAAATACAGTGAACCCACAAGATAAAGTCCTGCTGTAATAGTAAATACATTTGCATAGCCCCAATAAGAGCCGTATTGCAATACGATGCCCGTAGAGATTGGTCCCATAAAGGCCCAGCCGAGCTGGAATACCATTTGGTTTACCGAATTGGCAAGTCCCTTAACGGAATCATCAACTTTTGACATCATTAAAGAGGATTGAATTGGATTACCAGCATTCATTAATGCTTGGCGAAATAAAAACCCGATGGAAGCAAGTAAAATATTTGTTGTGAATGCTGTCAGCAATAAGAAGGGCAGTGAAAGCAGCTGCAATGTTACAACGGCCCGCACTTCACCGATTCGCTTTACCACCAGTGGTCCAATAAACATCGCCACTGCAGTCGCTGCCTGACCTAAGGCAATTATCAATCCAATTACTGAAGTTGATGCATCAAAGCGGTCTGCAAAGTATAAATTCAGATACGGAATAACAAGTCCGCTTCCTGTACCAATAATTAACTGCGCCACCGCAAACAATCCAATAACTTTAAATCCTATTTTGTTTCTCCTGATAAATTCCTTTATATTTGGCTTTATCTTTTCTTCCCTTTTTGGCTTTGCCTTTTCCTTCATTTTAAGAATTGGCAGGACAGCTGCAAAGTAAAAAAGGCTGCCAACAACTAATGTATAACGAATGCTCAGCAGCTCACTTGTAAAAAGTGAAAAGAAATCCGTTAACCCGCCTCCAAGCAAGTTGCCAATTACATTTGCTGCCATCATAACTGCTGAATGCAAACTGAATAGATGAATACGCTGTTTTGGACCAGAGTTCTCAGCAAGCCATGGAATAATTGAAACTTGAAAGAACGCCAGTGATATTCCTGTAGCAAATCCCGCACTGAGCAGAAATGACTCCATTTCAACCAAGCTGCGTACCGTTAAAATAATCCCCCCGATAAATACACCGACCGCCATAACCTTCTTTCGTCCAACCCGGTCACTTAAAACACCTGCCGGAACTAGAATCAATGCGGTTGCCAGTGATGTCAGTGCAATGATTTCCCCATTCACATTTTGCGATAGGCCTAGCTCTCTTATGTAAAAGTTATAGACGATCATAAATGCGCCAAGCCCAATTTGCGTTAATATGTTTGCTAAAATTGCTAATCGAATATTGCGATTATATGTTTTGAATTGTACTGCCCATTCCTGTAAAAATGCCACTCTCTTCTCCGCCCTTTAACATTACTTCGTGTCCCTAAATAGTTTAGAGCTTTTTCAGTTAAAAGTAAATAGGCAAACCTTTTGAACAACCCTTTCTAGGTGAAAACACATTCCACTTCTGCCTAACATATAGTAAATAAGTTAGTAATGAATAGGAGGAAGTTGTTTTGATTATCCATGTTGTACAAAGTGGTGAAAATCTATATGAAATTGCCCAGCAATATCAAGTCAGTCCAGAACAACTAATTGCCGTCAATGAATTGCCTGATCCTAATCAGCTCGTTATTGGCCTGGCATTGCTTATTCCATTAAGGGGAATGATTCACACTGTCCAATCGGGAGAGACCATGTGGAGTATTGCCAGGGACTTTGGCATTCCTTTAAGTCAATTAACACAAGCTAATCCGATGATTAACCCAGAAATACTCAGTCCTGGTGTCCGACTCTTCATCCCATTGCAGAGACATCAAGTAATGGCGGGCGAAACGCTTTCTGCAATTGCTGCGAGGTATGGTGTTTCCGTTTCCGCCCTTGCTCAAGAAAATGATTTAGCTGATGTTGCACTTATTTATCAGGGGCAAATGTTATACATTCCAAGAGATAAGCCTGTCATTGATGTGAATGCCTATTCTTATCAAGCAGATGAAGCAGGTGCGACCTCTATTCAAGAGGTTGGGGATCTACTGACATTTGCAAGTCCATTTGCCTATATAATGAAGGCTGATGGCACACTCGAACCCTTTCCGGATGAGCAAATGATTGCAGCGAGCCTTAGCGCCAATGTCGTTCCAATGATGTCCATCACTAATTTCACATCAACGGAAGCTGGTTCAAGCCTAGCCCATACCATTCTATCAAGTGATGAGCTGATGGAAACCTTGCTGAATAATATTGTTGATATTATGCAGAATAAGGGCTATCAAGGCTTGAATGTTGACTTTGAAAATGTGCTTCCAGAAGATCGTGAGCGCTATAATCATTTTCTGCAATTAGCCGTTGACCGTCTTCATCCTGAAGGTTATTTTGTATCTACTGCGGTTGCTCCTAAAACAAGCAGCGCGCAGCAAGGATTGCTATACGAAGCACATGATTACGAAGCCCACGGGAGAATTGCTGACTTTGTTATTCTTATGACATACGAATGGGGCTACCGTTTAGGACCGCCACAAGCTATTTCCCCAATTAATCGTATGCGTGAAGTTGTGGAATATGCCTTAACCGTTATTCCACCCGAGAAAATTTCCCTCGGTTTTCAGATTTATGCTCGTGATTGGAAGATTCCACATGTTCAAGGACAAGTTGCTGAGACATTTAGTCCACAAGAGGCTGTCGAACGCGCCATCGAGCATCAGGTTGAGATTCAGTATGATGAAACAGCCGCTTCACCCTTCTTCCGCTATACGGATGAATCTGGCCAAGGACATGAAGTTTGGTTTGAGGATGCCCGCAGTGCACAGGCGAAATTCGATTTAGCTAAGGAATATGGATTGGGCGGGATCAGTTACTGGGCCTTAGGATATCCTTTCCCGCAAAATTGGGAACTGCTTGCGGATAATTTTACTGTCCGAAAAATGTAAAAAAACAGGGGTATGCCACTAATGGCAGCACCCCTGTTTTTGAATTACTTATCAAATTAAAACTTATTGCTCCAGTTTGTACGTCGCTGAACGGGCGCTTTCGCTTCCGTTGCGTCCAGCTGTAGCGCCCAACGACTAGCAAACTTCCCACTCTTCCACTACGATAAAGAAGACTTGACGACTGGCGGAGACAGAGGCCTAGTCGCCCTTATACCCTTGTGGTGAAAGTCAACATCAACTCACTATGTTCGTTGTGTTTCCTTTATCTCATTGCTTCGTCTCTAGTTTGTACGTCGCTGAACGGGCGCTTTCGCTTCCGTTGCGTCCAGCTGTAGCGCCCAACGACTAGCAAACTTCCCACTCTTCCACTACGATAAGTCAACATCAACTCACTATGTTCGTTGTGTTTCCTTTATCTCATTGCAGAGTGCTCCAGTTTGTACGTCGCTGAACGGGCGCTTTCGCTTCCGTTATTTATCCGTATAATTTTCTGTTCGATTAATAAAGTCCTCTGCCGCACTATAGCCTTGTTGTTTTAAATACCAGCTGTTTGCTGCTGCTTCAATTAAACCGGCTACATCACGGCCGGGCTGTAATTGAATTTTGATATGCGGGATTTCAACTCCCATATAATTGGTATACTTTGTCCTTAGCTCCAATTCATTATTGAGCTCGTCTTTTTCCCATTTCGTTAATTCAATATCGAGTGCAATCCGCGTTTCATCCTGGAAAGATTTACTGCCGTATACACGTACGATATTTAATAAACCAACACTTCTTAATGCGAGGAATTCTTTATTCATTTCATTATGCGTACCAAGAATTGTTCGGTGGCTTAATTTTCTAAGCACGACAATATCATCTGCCACAAGACGATGTCCTCGTCCAATCAAGGTATATGCCGTTTCACTCTTCCCAATGCCTGATTCACCACGCAAAAGAATACCAATTCCAAAAACATTTAAACAAACACCTGGAACAGCAATTTCTCTAGCTAAGGATTTCGCTAAGTAAGCATCCACTCTAGCAATAAAGTCATTTGTATGTTCCTTTGTACGGAGAAGTGGAATATTTTCCTCACTGCAATATTGTTCTAAGTATGTTAACTCCTGCTGGTCCCTCGTAACGATAAAACATGGCGGATGGTAGTTGACAATATTGCCGATTCGCAGCTTTCTTTCATCAACATCAAGCTGCTTTAAATAGGTGATTTCAGTCTGCCCAAGTACCTGTACCCTTTCTGTAGGAGAAAAATCGAAAAAACCGATAAACTCAAGTCCTGGACGATGTACTTTGTTCATTGTAATTTTTCGTTTTAAACTCTCTCCGCCTGCAAGAACTTCTAAATTAAATTGCTGGACGATTTTTTCTACACTAATCGCTTTCACATTTACCTCATCCAATCTGCTTTATACTATTTCTACTTACATAATCCGATTCATCAACGATGCTTTCAATTATACAATATTATGGCACATTTATTAAGGAAGCTAAAGAAATAAACAAAATGAATAAGCCAGACTATTTTCGTCTGGCTTACAGTCCATCTTTATTTTGTTAAATCTACTTTTTTGCTTACTGCATATATAATAAATCCGCCGATTGTCATCGACAATAATTCACCGATCGCAACAGTGAAGTAAGTCCACCAAAATGGAAAATCCAAAAGAATATATAATTGCACTGCAACTGTAAACATCGAGATTGTAAAAATCACTGCTGTTACAACAAACTTCGCTTTCATATCTCTCACATGCTTAATTACAGCACGAGTAAGAATTAAAGTAAAAAATGTTGCTAATCCGCCGATTGGTACATCAAGTGCCCATGTTGGCGAAAAGAAATTCACAATTATTACACCTAATGTGACAGCAATGACATAGCGTTTATGGAACAGGACAAGATAATTAAACATTTCGGAAAGACGCAGCTGGATTGCTCCAAAACTGATTACCGATAAAATAAGGGTAACTGCGATATAAAGGGATGCAACAAGCCCGCTCTTCGTCAGATTGCTGGCAGTGGTCAGTGACGATTTATCGTACACAGAAGTTTTATTCATTTACCAATTTCTCCTTTGTAAAATAGCTGAAATGCTATTTTAGTAATAACTATGGCCAAAGGACGAGGACGTGAGACCCCAGAAAGTGCCATAGTGCAAGCTATTAAAAAGCTTACCTGCGAAGTATAACAGACATTGGTGTAAATGAATAGAGACATTTTATTTTTTATCTTGTATATTGCTTATATTAAAAAGGGTTCTCTCCGACCGTTTGAGCTCAACACGGTTGAAGAGAACCTCACTTGATGGCGATCCAAATCTGTGTTTTATTTTACACTCTAGAACAATCACACCGGCCACCCGCGGAACATAAATAGCTGCCGCAGTATCAGCAGAAAGTTTCAAGCGATGTGCTGCTATAGCCTCAACATTATTTTATCGTCCATCCACCATCTATCGGAAGAACAGCGCCATGCATATAATCGGCAGCATCACTTGCAATAAACAGGGTCAAATTCGCAACTTCCGCCGGCTCTGCCCAGCGTCCTGCCGGGGTTTCCTCAGCAACCCAATCAGCGATTTCTCCGTCACCTTTAAAATCCTCTGCGTTCATCGGCGTCCGAATTGCACCAGGTGCCAGTGCATTCACACGGATTCCCTTACGGCTATAGTCATATGCAAGCTGCTTTGTATAACCAATAATTGCATGCTTAGAGGCTGTGTATGCCGCTCCCCCGCCACCTGCAACGAGGCCAGCAATAGAGGCTGTATTAATAATGACACCCTTTTCCCGTTTCAGCATATGCGGCAAAATAAGATTTGTAATATAGTAAATGCTTTTTAGATTTGTATTGAATACCTCATCCCACTGTTCCTCTGTCGTATCAAGTGTTGGCAGGTAGTCATCAAGTATGCCCGCTGTGTTAACAAGAATATCAATCTTTCTAAATTCAGTTAATGCATAACTGATGCTTTCAGCAATTTCTTCTTGTACCGTTATATCTGTAATCCGATAAGCAAACGAATAGGGGTACGCTTGCTTGAATTCCTGCAGACCTGTTTCATTTCGGTCAATTGCAAACACAGAAGCACCTTGCTTAAGAAAAGCTTCCGTCTGGGCATAGCCTATTCCAGAAGCAGCACCTGTAATAAAAATCGTTTTACCCTCATATTCTGCGAACTTCAACATCATCATCCTTTTATAATTATATTTTTTCTAGAACAAAAGCGGAAGCGCCCGTTTAAAAACGTACAAACTGGAGCACTTCGCAATGAGATAAAGGAAACACGGTGAGGTACGAACCGATGTTAACTTTCACCACAAGGGTATAAGGGCGACTAGGCCTCTGTCTTCGCCAATCGTCAAGTCTTCTTTACCGTAGTGGAGAAGTGTGAAGTTTGATAGTTTTTGGGCGCTGGAGCTGAACGTAACTAATATAGAAATACTGTTTTTTTACAGCTCCTAAATTTTATGACTCCTTAAGCTATTAAAAAAAGAGCCACACAAAAATAGGCTCTCTCCTTTTTTATTCAACAATTTCCCAGTCTTCTGCCAACAAATCGCAGACTGTTGGTGTAAACATTGTATACCCTTCTCCTTCAACATTGATTAAAAGATATGGGTTTAGTTTTTCACCATCAACTTCGCTTTCCCCAACAAGCTTTACATATAATTCTGCTCCAGGCCAACCTGAGCGGATAATCTTCTCTCCGTTTCGCAAATGCGGTAAAATCTCTTCAAATTTCATTATGATCACCCTTTACCTCTATATAATAAAAGTATAGAGCATAGAACCTTGGAATTCAAATATGCCACTATTTATATAAAAAAGCACCCGAAAAATCCGAGTGCCTGTGCAACTTAATGATATGCTAATTCTTTATTCTCTTCTGTTACATTTAATTTTAATGTTTCCGCAGTCACTGCTTTAACATCCTGAAGTATTTCTGGATTGTCTTTTAACCTCATACCATGAGATGGAACCATTTGTTTAATTTTCGGCTCCCATTCATCCATTTTCTCAGGGAAGCAGCGATTTAAGATATCAAGCATAACCTGTACCGCCGTGGAAGCTCCAGGTGAAGCACCAAGCAATGCTGCAACAGATCCATCTGCACCAGTGATTACTTCTGTACCAAACTGCAATGTGCCTTTCCCGCCAAGTTCAGTATCTTTGATTACTTGAACTCGTTGACCAGCAACAATTAAATCCCAGTCTTCACTCTTTGCATTCGGAATAAACTCGCGCAGCTCTTTCATACGCTGTTCTTTCGATTGCAGCACTTGTGTGACAAGGTATTTCGTTAATGGTAATTCCTTCGCACCAGCGGCAAGCATAGTAAATACATTGCTTGGTTTCACAGAGTTGATTAAGTCCATATTTGACCCTGTTTTAAGGAACTTTGGCGAAAAGCCAGCATACGGACCAAATAGCAGTGATTTCTCATTATTAATATATCGTGTGTCCAGATGCGGCACAGACATTGGCGGTGCACCAACCTTCGCTTTTCCGTACACCTTTGCATGATGCTGTTCCACAATTTCCGGATTATTACATACCATGAAAATTCCGCTTACAGGGAAACCACCTACATGCTTGCTCTCAGGAATGCCTGTTTTTTGCAGTAAGTGTAAGCTCCCGCCGCCTCCGCCGATAAAGACAAATTTGGCAAAGTGACTTTTAACTTTTCCTGTTTTGACATCACGGACTTTCACTTCCCAGCCCTTTTTCTTACGCTTTAAGTCTTCAACCTGATGATTGTACTGGATATTAACATCCTCTTCACCCAGATGTTCAAAAAGCTTGCGTGTTAAGGCACCGAAGTTAACGTCCGTTCCGGCATTAATTTTTGTAGCCGCAATTTCGTCCTCCAAAACCCGGTCATTCATAATTAATGGGAGCCACTCTGCAAGTACTGCAGGGTTATCCGTAAACTCCATGTCTTCAAATAATGGATTGTTTTTCATAACTTCATAGCGTTTTTTCAGAAACTCGACATTTCGCTTGCCTTCTACTAAACTAATATGCGGTAATGGCTGAATAAACTTTTCAGGTTGTGTCAGCAACCCTTTTCGGACAAGGTATGACCAAAACTGCAGAGAAACCTGGAACTGTTCATTTACATTATTCGCTTTTGTATCATCAATTGTGCCATCCGGTTTTTCCGTTGTATAATTTAGTTCACATAACGCTGCATGCCCTGTTCCAGCGTTATTTAATTCATGAGAACTTTCTTCCCCAGCTTTCTCAAGCTTTTCAAACACAGTAATATTCCAATCTGGCACTAATTCTTTTAAAAGTGTTCCAAGTGTTGCACTCATAATACCTGCGCCAATCAAAATAACATCTGTACTTTCCCTTTTGTTACTCATACAAACCTCTTCCTTATATAAATATATTTTATTAGAATGAAAGTGCTTCCACATTTTCCAGACAACTTAAACCCCTTATGGAAACACCTATATTAAAAAAACTTTCATCTTATACATTTTACCATAATTCATAAGCCCCTTCCATATAATCAGACGAAACAAATAAATAATGGATGAAAGGAGAGTACTGGAGAACAGCAGGAAAAAACTTCAAATATATGACTTGATTTTAATGCGTGAACCTGCTGACAAAGCAGATAGAAAATTGTACAATAGCATGTGAATGTATTTTTAGATTTACATAATTACAAGAATGGAAAGGGATGCAGCAATGGAAATTCGTATTGAAAAGGATTTTTTAGGTGAAGAGGAATTGCCGCAAGAAGTGTATTATGGCATCCAAAGTCTTAGAGCGAGAGATAATTTTCCAATTACAGGCTATAAGATGGACCCAACTTTAATTCGTGCAATTGGATATATAAAGAAAGCAGCTGCACAGACAAATGCAGAGCTTGGACTGCTTGATGAAAAAATAGCTGAAGCAATTATACAGGCTTCAGAGGAAGTTAGTGCTGGACAGTTTGATGCATTTTTCATCGTGGACCCAATTCAAGGTGGAGCTGGAACTTCATTTAACATGAATGCGAATGAAATCATTGCAAACCGCGCTCTTGAAATATTAGGTGAAGAAAAAGGAAAATATAATATTGTAAGCCCAAACTCACATGTGAACATGGCACAATCAACGAACGATGTATTCCCAACGGCAACGAATATCGCCCTTATTGAACGCATGCACCATTTAGTAGAAGAGCTTGCAAAGCTGGTGGAATCGTTAAAAGGCAAAGCAACAGAGTTCGATAATGTAATAAAAATGGGAAGAACACATTTACAAGATGCTGTGCCAATTCGTTTAGGTCAGGAATTCATTGGTTATTATTCAGTTATAAATCGTGATTTAGAACGTATCAGCCGCTCAATTAAAGGCTTGCGCAGCATCAATATTGGCGGCACTTCTGTGGGTACAGGTTTAAACGCACTGCCAGAGTATACGCAGATGGTAGTAAATTTATTAACGGAGTTCACAGGCTTTGAGCTCAGAAGCAGTGAGAGCTTAATCGATGCAACGCAAAATACGGATGTTTATACAGAGGTATCTGCTATGCTGAAGGTAAACGCAATGAATCTATCAAAAATTGCAAACGATCTTCGTCTGATGAGTTCAGGTCCGACAGCAGGATTACAAGAAATTAATCTGCCAGCGCGACAAAGCGGGTCTTCCATTATGCCTGGAAAAGTAAATCCAGTTATGTGTGAAGTGATAAACCAAATTGCCTACCAGGTTGCTGGAAATGATACAACAATTGGAATGGCTGCGGAGAATGGCCAGCTGGAATTAAACGTCATGAAGCCAGTTCTAGTCTTCAATTTACTGCAATCCATTACGATTTTGGAAAATGGCATCCGCGTATTTAGAGATTACGCAATCAACGGCATTACCGCCAATATTGAACATTGCCGCAACATGGTGGAACGGAGTATTTCGCTAGTAACAGCAATCAATCCATATGTTGGCTATGAAAAGGCGACAGAGGTTGCAAGAATTGCAGTTGAAACCGGCCGCCCAATCAGAGAAATCTGCATTCAATCCAGCATTCTGACAGAGGAAGAGGTCGATCATATTCTCGATCTGCAAAATCTGACAAATCCTGGAATTGCAGGAGCTAAAAAAATACATGCCGCAACAAAATAGGGACAGCTGGGACAGCCTCCGCTGTCCCGCTATCCCATTTTAAAATACATTCTTAATAAATAACCTGCCCATTTACAATTCGGATGATGCTTAATATTCTCAAGCAAGCCTTTAACCATCGCCTCACTCATCGAAGGCTCGGCTAGTTCACCCTTCAGTAAGATTAAGGATTCTTTTTCAATCGATGTCTCCATTGTACAGAGTGTTTCATCTATAATTTTTGTTATTTCTTCTTTTGAAAAAACTCCTTTTTTCGGCTGCTTCATCAGCTGGTATACGTCTTCTTTGATATAAGGTGTTTTCATATAGTTTGCCAGTAAATCCGTTTTCTCTGTCAATGACTTTGCCAGGAGATCAAGATCCATTTGAATATTGCCAAATAGAATGAGCTCCATATATGATTTGGTCAGACCCTGGATACTGTAAACCATATCGTATTTGATTTCTTTCACCTTAGCCCCATATGTTTTTTCAATCATAAACAGGATAGATTTATGCATTAACTCCGTATATTCCTGTACTTTTACAATAAATTCATTATCTAAAAAATGCATCTGCTCTTTTATAAATATTTTGGCAAAAGCGGATTTCTCAGAGAGATTCCTAAAGCTGTGATAGTAATAATTGTAGAGTAATTCTTTTTCATCACTTTCTCTGACCAGCTGGTCAATGTCTGAAATGACTTCTTTCATAAAATGATCAATCAACGCTATAAATAACGTATCTTTAGACTTAAAAGACAGATAGAATGCCCCTTTGGAAATACCACAAGAATCGGTTATTTCTTGAATGGAGGTCGCTTTGAATCCCTGCTTGGCAAAGAGTTCTAATGACTTGTCCATAATCAATTGTTTTTTTATCATTAATTTCGCTCACTTTCCCGCTTTTCCATTTGACTTATGACCCATCAGTCATATATTATATATAACTGTATGAATCAAGTCAATAAAGGGTAGGTGCACAATGAAAGGTATTGTTAACTTTGTCCTGAAAAATAAACTAGCTGTATGGATTTTAACAATTATTATTACAGCAACAGGTATTTATTCCGGGACACAAATGAAGACAGAGTCAATTCCTGATATTTCTATTCCATATTTAATGGTAATGGATGTATATCCAGGAGCAACTGCTGAACAGGTGATGGATGAAGTTTCCATTCCACTTGAGAAAGCAGTAGAAGATTTAGAAGATGTGAAAAATGTCTTTTCGAACTCATCATCCAGCATATCAAATATTCAAATCGAATATGATTATGGCGTTGATATGGCAGAGAAAAAACGTGAACTGGAAGACGCAATCAATGGTGTTACATTGCCAGAGAATGCTCAGGAACCAAATATCACAGCTATCAGTATGAACATGATGCCAATATTGGCATTAAGTGTCAGCAGTAAAACAGAGGATATTGTTGAGCTTACCTCAACAGTAAATGATGTAGTGCTTCCAAAAATCGAAAAAATCGATGGTGTTGCCTCTGCAACAATGACAGGTCAGCATATCGAAGAAGTTCAGCTTACTTATGATCATGCCAGATTAGAAGAACTGGAACTTACAGAGCAAGACGTGAAGGATATTATTCAAGCCAGTGACATGGACGTGTCGCTTGGACTATTTGAATTTGAAGAGGGAGAACAAGCTGTTTCTGTAGATGGCAAGTTTATGACTGCAAAAGAGCTTGAAGAAATGATGATCCCTGTTACACCTTCCGAAACAAATCCTGTTCCTTTTGTACAGCTTAGTGAAATTGCAGATATTGAAACAGTAGGTAATGTTGAATCTGTTTCACGTACAAATGGAGAAGATGCCATTGCCATCCAAATCGTTAAAGGCCAACAAGCTAATACGGTTGATGTTGTAAATGCAGTCAAAGAATTAGTTGAAGAAGAACAAGAGAGAATTGATGGTTTAGTAGTTGACGTATCACTTGACCAGGGAGAACCAATTGAAGATTCTATCAGTACTATGATTGAAAAAGCTTTATTTGGCGGCTTAATTGCGGTTCTCATTATCCTGCTGTTCTTGCGTGATGTTAAATCTACAATCATATCAATTGTTTCCATCCCAGTTTCAATTTTTATGGCTTTCCTAATTTTAAACTGGCTGGATATCACAATGAACATTATGACATTGGGTGCCGTTACCGTTGCTATCGGGCGTGTAATTGATGACTCTATTGTTGTAGTTGAAAATATTTACCGCAGATTGCATTTGAAAGATGAAAAGCTGTCCGGACGAGCTTTAATCCGAGAAGCTACAATTGAAATGTTTAAACCAATCCTGTCTTCCACATTAGTGACGATTGCAGTATTTGCTCCAATGGTCTTTATAGGTGGAATGGTTGGCGAATTATTTATGCCATTCGCATTAACAATGTCACTTGCGCTAATTGCTTCATTAATTGTTGCAATTACAATTGTTCCTGCATTGTCACATACCTTATTTAAGAAGAAACTATATAGTGAAAAAACTGAGATTAAACATAAAGAGCAAGGTAAATTCACAAATTGGTATAAGAAGGCATTAAATTGGACATTAAACCATAAGGTTATCACTTCAATCACAGCAATTGCTTTACTAGTTGGAAGCTTATTCTTAATGCCGCTCATCGGCTTCAGCTTCTTAGGCAGTGATGAAGAAAAAGTAATGTATCTGACTTATTCACCTGAACCTGGTGAACTGGAAGAACAAACGTTAGAAAACATTGCTGTTGTAGAAGATAAATTACTAGCACGTGAAGACACAGAAATCGTTCAGTTATCTGTAACAGATTCATCCGATCCGCAAGCTGCAATGATGGGTGCTGGCGGTGGCGCATTGATGTTTGTTATCTTTGATGATGAGATGGAAAACTTCCCTGAAGTACGTGATGAAATCAAAGATTATATAACAAATATTGACCAGTCAGGTGAATGGATCAGCCAAGACTTCTCTTCCATGGCCATGGCTTCTAATGAGTTAAGCTATACATTCTATAGCGAGAACCTTAATGATCTAAATGATGCTGTAGCTATGCTTGAAGATGTTATGAGTGAGAACGAAAGACTTGATGATGTTTCTACATCTGCAGATGGTTCTTACGTAGAAAATGTACTAAAGGTTGACCAAGCGGAATTGCTGCAGTATGGATTAACCGCAGGACAAATTGTTGGCATGCTCAGCAGCAACTCAAGTCCAGAAGTAATTACGACAATTGAAAAAGATGGTGAGACACTAGATGTAATTGTCCAACAAGAAGAACAAGCGACACCAACATCAATTGATGACTTACTTGAAATTCCTGTACCAATCGCAACACAGCCAGGCACTGTTTTACCGTTGTCTGAGTTAGTTACAGTTGAAGAAGATTCAACAGTAAATACGTTAGCTAGAAGCAATAACCAATACTATGCAACAGTTTCTGGTACAATTCTGGACCAGGATATTTCAAAGGTAACCGCTGAGGTTGACGAAGCAATTGAAGATCTCGAACTGCCAAAAGGTGTAGAAATTGGCGTTGCAGGTGTTGCAGCTGATATGAATGAAACCTTTGAACAGCTGGGAGTAGCTATGCTTGCAGCAATCGCAATTGTTTACTTCATCTTAGTAGTAACATTTAGCGAAGGTGTTGCGCCATTTGCAATCCTATTCTCACTGCCATTCGCAGTTATCGGTTCCTTCGTTGGACTATATTTGGCAGGCGAAACGATTTCCGTTACAGTAATGATGGGACTCCTCATGCTGATTGGTATTATCGTAACGAATGCGATTGTGCTCGTCGACCGAATTATTCGCATGGAGCGCAGTGGTATGCCATTACGTGAAGCAATCATCGAAGGTGGAGGTACACGTCTCCGTCCAATCCTAATGACAGCTATTGCAACAATGGGAGCTCTAATTCCGCTAGCAATCACTGGTGGAGGCGGACTCGTATCACGAGACCTCGGCATCACCGTAATTGGCGGTCTTGCGAGTTCAACAGTTCTAACACTAATTATCGTTCCACTTGTGTATGAACTATTGTCTAAGCTATTTAAGAAAGACCGTAAGAATATCCAGGAAAATTAATAAATTCTGAGGAAGTTTGATAGTTCCTGGGCACTCAAGCTAGCAATAAAACCCTGTAAGATATAAAACAAAAATAAGCGTGTTCCTTACCATAATATTGGTGAAGGAACACGCTTTTTATTCCATATATCGCTTTGTTAAGTTTATAATACGGCTTTAGGATAATTAATGCTTTACAATATATTGCAATTCTTATTACATGGCAAACACTCGCCTTTTTGCTTAGTATATTATTGGCAGAAGTATCAGAATGGACTATTCTTATTGATGGTCCCGCTATTTATCAGTTTTTCGGTTCTATATTTGGCAGTATTCTTTTTGTAGAAGGTGGACCGTCTTTTGTGCTTTTTGGCTTGCTTCTCTATATGACTAGAAATACTAAGATTGGCATTAGCGTTGTTTATATCTTATTTTCTATATTTTTCTATGTTGCTTTCTCCAGATGGGGGCATATACCAGATTTCTTTGGAACATACCTCATTCAATTTGCGGGGTATCAGTGGATGATGGTGTTCGGATTACCGTTAATATGGTTTTACAATGGGAAAAAAGGGATTGGTTTGAAGTATTTCTTTTATATTTTTTATCCTGTACATATTTTGATCTTATACTTTGTTGGCATTTACTTGTCTTAACTGTTTTTACTTGAAGGTCCTGCATAAGGGGAAAAGAAAAAGTATACTGGTTTTGCGGTTATGCGGGAAAGCTTAAGAAAGTCTGCTGCGATAAAGAGTGTCTTACAATGTAATCATCTCGCATAAAAAGAGTTCCAAACAATTTTATATTGCTTGGAACCCTTTCTATTTACTAGCAGTAATATCCCAACTGCTTTTCTTATTGTTTTACGATTAGAATCCTGGCATTTCAACCCCTGCAAGTAAATAGGTTGCTATGATTAATACGAACAGATAAGCTGAGCTTAACCAGAATAAATCAAATTTTGGTTTACTCACATTTACAAGGAAGAGATAAATATGAATCATTCCGAAAAGCATCAGTGAGAATAGGTACATCACCATAAAGTAATCAATCATTAATAGTCCAAAAAAGACAAGAACCAGACAGAATACGAATACAAATGGGATGTTTACAATTACATACTTTGTCAATAATAATTTATGCTCCATTTTGCGGTTCCCAAAGTACGAGAGCATGATGTACAGTGAGAAATAGCCAATTGCAAATGTAAGAATCCAACCGAGCATTGTCTTAAATAGAAAATCCACTCCAATGGAACCACCCATTAAGCTGCCAAAACCGCCAAACATATTTTCCATAATATTACGTAATGCAAAGTAAGCAAAGACACCTACTAGAAGAGATAGTAAAACGAGAATGATAGCACTTGTTTCAATACTAATGGAACGGTTTGAGCTCACAAGCGTATGCGGTCTGAGAATGGCATCTTTAACAATACCTTTCGTCTCATTCAGGCTCTTCTCAAAGTCAAAATTGATTTTTTTCTCCGCTGATCCAGCTTTTTCATTGCTGACCTGAGCATTATCTCCTGCGGGCTGCTGGACGGGTTCTTGCTGTGGATGGTTGATCTCAGGCTGGTATGTTGATGCTTGCTGATTAATTGTTTCCTCTTGATTTGAAGTGGCTTTCTCTTCTTCATTGGGTGTGTTTTCCGCATCTCCCGCAGGCCTTTGATTTACATCTTTATCCATCTTTCTTCCTCACCCCTAATATGTATTTATTCCTTTTTATATCCTATGTTCCAGGCATTCAAACATGCTGATTGCTTTATTAACTTCAAACCAGACGAGTGAATAGGAATATGCTAGTTTCTATACAAACATAATATATGTAGATACACAACATACCTTAGACACAATACGAAATACCCTCATGGAATAAAAGGAAGTGGAACTTATATCTTTTTAACAAACTCTGACTTTAGTTTCATTCCTCCAAAGCCATCAATCTTGCAATCAATATTATGATCGCCATCCACCAACGCAATATTTTTCACCTTGGTTCCTTGCTTTAATGGTGTTGAACTTCCTTTTACTTTTAAGTCTTTAACTAAAGTTACTGTATCTCCATCCATCAGGACATTCCCATTTGCATCCTTCACAGCCGGCTTCGCTTCCATCACTTCCTCAGATTCGTCTTGTGACCATTCATGACCGCACATTGGACAAGCAAACATCAGTCCGTCCTCATATGTATACTCTGAATCACATTCAGGACAATTTGGTAAATTACTCATTAGCTATTCCTCCTTCTCTTTTATCGCTTGCATACACTACCATTTTGCCATATGGTCTTCTGCCCAGCCAAATATTTTCTCTATGTTAATCACTTCACCTTCATCACTAATAACTATACCATCAAAGTGACCAATCATTTGATGAACACTAGACTTGATAATCCATGCATCCGTCTCTGCCACACGCTCAAAAAACGGTGTAAATGTAAGATGTACTCAATCAGATCCCTTTGTTGTTAAGCTCCATGGCTTCATGAAATTCTGTTTATCATAGTCCCAAATGATATCCTCATGAATTTTATGGAGCCGATCATTAATGATGATGCCATTCTCATTTTGTCCTGTCCCGTCTGTCCATTGACCGCCAAAATTCAACCCAATCCGTTTGTCGGCTGCTTTCCCAGCTCCAGATGCCCAATTCCATGTGGATTGGTAGTTCCATATCCCCCGGCCAAAGTATAAACAGCCATAAGCTTTTTCCGAACTTAACTTATACTCATGGTCTCCCCATTTAATATTGCCTTTTGCCGGGATTGCAGGCTGCTTTGAGGTGTATTGATATCTCGCCTCACTCCAAGGAACAACAACATTCAATGATTCATAGTTTTTCGGCCGTTCCAGCAGAATATTTGCGCGCAGTTCCTCCCCCGCTCCAGTAAAGTCTCGGCAATGTACGTACATAGTTGTTTCGTTGGCATTTTCAATAAAATAAATGTCCATTTCTTTATGATTGCAGGTGATTGTATCTTGAACTCCCTCAGGCATATGAATACCCTTGCCAAATGGAATCAATAGTGTCTTTTCATGAAAATTTAATGTCTTTCTATCCAGTATGTATATAAAAAGAACAGCCGCATAATCAATATGTGAAATGGTTGCTGAAAAAAAGTACTTCAGGACTCGTCACACACCAATAATTCCATTTTTTCTTACGAAGAAAGTTCCCTCTGATATTGGAATGGACGAGCGGCTTCCTTGCCCAGCCTATCGCATCTTTGTTTAAAAGACTATTCTTCATGCTTAAACGAACCGGTTTCGTCAGTTCATTTGCTGACATACACATCTTCCTTTCTATTGATAGCAGACTATCGTTCTGTCCCTGATTGTCCCATTTTTCATTTGTTTTATCTATTATTTGTCAGAACATTGTTGACATAAACTCATGTATTAGTGTATTATTTAACTAGTACACTAATACAAACGAGGAGGATGAAGAATGAACGCTTGGCTTGCATTGACTAAGAAAGAGTTTCGATTGGGATTGCCCGCTTTTCTTGTATCATTGTTTTTATTTTCAGGAATTATTGGCGGGGGGTATCTTATGGGGGATATGTACGGTGTTCGCGACCAAATGCTTGTTGCAGCATTCGGCTTTGTCGTAACGCTGCATATATTCTATCTCGTATTTTATCTTATCCGCAGCCTGAGTTACGAAAGAAAACAGCTTCATTTATGGCTTCATAACCCGATGCCGATTGCAGGCTTGCTTTCTTCAAAAATTATTACGGGCATTGTTTATATGGCAATTACATTAACATTATCACTGCTCCTGCTGACACAGTTGTTCCAGAATACATTTTCCCTGCTTAATCAAGCATCTATTTTTAATATTGGCGGTACAATATTGCTTACTATATTTTCCTTCGCCATCTATATCGCAATTACCTTTCTGTTTTTCTGGTCCATTTTTCTTGCTTTCAGTCAGCAAATGAATGATTTTCTCAGTTTCATTTTGACCGTGATTACCTTTTTCCTTTTATCCTGGGTATATAACTTTGTCATGGATCTTTCTATTATCGAAACACTGACGACATGGGGCGGCATACAGGTAAATGATCTTATTGTCGGCTTTGAGTTTCAAGCAGCATACGAATACTTTGACGCTAGTTCAATCAGTGAAACATCCATCCTGTATGTCGGACATATTTTAAGGGAATTTATTGTAGCAATCTTAATGTTCATTGCTGCTTGTTGGATGATTGACAGAAAAGTTGAGGTGTAACATATGGCAGAACTATTTCATTCCTCACAGCCAATTTATCAGCAGCTGGCGGAAAGAATTAAAAAACAAATCCTTCGAGGTGAGCTGACGCTTGGAGAAAAGCTCCCCTCTGTCCGAGATACAGGAATTGAGGTAAATGTGAACCCAAATACAGTGCAAAGAACCTACAGGGAGCTGGAAGCGATGCATATTGTTGAATCAAGACGCGGGCAAGGTACCTTTGTTACGGATGACAGAGTTGTTCTCGATTCCATTCGTGAAGAAATGAAATTAGCAGTTATGAATGAATTTTTTCAGCAAATGTATGAAATGGGCTATTCAAATGAGGAAATAAAACAAGGGCTAATGGAATTTGTAAATAGGAAGGGAGAAGAGAACCGATGATTACACTTACAAATGTAACGAAAAGTTATGGGACAAAGAAAGCTTTGGATCAAGTGAATCTGGAACTGACACGCGGAAAACTGATTGGTCTCATCGGGGAAAATGGCAGCGGCAAATCAACAACACTAAAGCTCATTGCCGGTCTGAATCATCCAACCAAGGGTGAGGTCCGTGTAAATGGAGAAATAGTTACTCGTAAGATTGCTTCAACGGTATCTTATTTATCTGAGCTTGATGAATATTACCGCTTTTTCAATGTGAAGCAAGCAATGGAATTCCAGGCAAGCCAGTTTAAAGACTTTGATATCGAAAAGGCTTATGAGATTATGAACTTTATGAAGCTGAAGCCCGCCGATAAACTAAAGCATCTGTCAAAAGGAAATCGCGGGCGTTTAAAAATTGTCCTCACCCTTGCTAGAAAGGTGCCTGTCATTTTAATGGATGAACCATTTTCCGGGCTTGACCCGATGGTCCGCAATTCCATTGTAAAAGGGCTGATTTCCTTTATCGACCTGGAAAAACAGCTTGTGCTGATTACCACCCATGAAATTAAAGAAGTTGAAAATATCCTTGATGAGGTTGTGGCAATTAAAGGCGGAAGCATTATTGGCCATCATAATGTAGAAGAGCTCCGCGAACAGCAGCAAACAAGCATTGTTGACTGGATGACGGAAATGTATGAATGAATCTGGACAAAAAGAAGAGGGGCAGCAGGATCTGCCCCTCTGCCCCATTACATAAGCTGATTAAACTTTAATCGTTTATTTAATGCGTAAATAATTGGAATACCTATAGCCATTACGACAAACTCACTGATTGCTGTTGTCAGCCATGTCAGCAGGAATGGCCATTCTAATGCCAAATGTAGTTCAAAGGCAATAATAAACATATTAAATGTGAAAACAAGCGTATTTGCAACAAGAAGCACCCATGTATCTTTAATATATCTTGCCAGCAGCATAATAATTGCCAGTGAAATTGCAGAATGTGCAACTCCAAATACTAGATCATACCAGCCTAATGGTGAAAACAGCAGATTATATAAAAATACTCCCGTTACAATTCCAAAGAAATAACGTTTATCAAATACGATAAGGTGGTTAAATACTTCAGAAATGCGAAACTGAATGTTCGTAAATCCGAACGGGACGATAAGTGCAGACACAGCAATATATAATGCTGCAATTAACCCATTTACAACAAGCGTTTTTACCTTCATTTCATATCTCTCCTTAGTTTTTTTATCGTGGGATGGTCTCGAACCACGTGTTTTCTAGAAAATTCCCAAACTCTGTTATTATACATGAAACTACTGAAGAAGAAAAGCAAGATAGGAAGCATCCTCCCTATTATCCTATGTTTATTTTTCAGCAGAACGGATAAACATAAAGCAGACCAATTAGAATTACATTCTTTACAATTTAGGAGGAATTAACTCATGGAAAATGTATATGTAGTTGAAAATGGCGTACAAGCAAAAGAGAAAATCGATCAATTAGCAACAGAAGGCTATACACGGGACGATATTTATGTGATTACACATGATAAGGAACGCACAGACCATTTACAAGAAAACCTGCATGTTAATGACGTTGGTCTGGAAGAAGAAGGTGTTATCGATAAAATAGCAAATACTTTCCGTTCTACCGGCGATACGCTTCGTTCACACTTTCAAAATCTTGGACTCTCTGAATCAGAGGCGGATCAATATGAAAAAGAATTAGATAAGGGCCGTGTTGTTGTTATTGCTAAGAAATAAAATGGAGGGCAGTCCCATGGTTTACAACGTGGGAGCTGCCCTTCTTGTTTTATAGAAAATTTCTTGATTGACAAATGAATAACGAGAATACTATAATAATAGCTGGAATTAAATAACTGGTATCTTTAATTCAGTCCAGAGAGGCTGACAAGAACTGCGGATAAATATATGGGGAGTATTGGAACCTTTTTTCGTGCAAAAGTGCGATCAAAGCTTTTATTAATACGCATATCCATATGTTGATAGAGGCTAATTGTCAGTCATTACTGATAATTGGCCTCTTTTTTGCTTGTAGTGACAAATACACTTAATGGTACCAGAAATTATTATTTTGGAGGAATTCAAATGAAAAAGTTTGATGCTGAGTTTTCATGGCAAGCTGTTCCTGAGGCAAACCGTAATAATTTTTGGAAGACTTTATCTGTCATGCTCGGAATGACATTCTTTTCGGCAAGTATGCTGGCAGGCGGCGAACTTGGTCTTGGTTTAACTTTCAGCCAATTAATCGCCATCGTGCTGATTGGAAATTTTATTTTAGGAATTTATACAGGCTCACTCGCTTATATCGCAGCGAAAACAGGATTGTCCACACATCTTTTAGCAAAATATGCTTTTGGTGAGAAAGGCTCTCACCTGCCCTCCTTCTTACTTGGCTTTACTCAAGTAGGCTGGTTCGGAGTTGGGGTAGCGATGTTCGCAATACCTGTCGCAAAAGTGATGGATTGGAATGTGTATGCCATTATTTTCAGCTTTGGAATTGCCATGACACTCAGTGCACTATATGGGATGAAAACGCTCGTCATCTTAGGATATGTTGCAGTACCAGCAATTGCAGTTTTAGGAGGCTACTCAACCTTCAGTGCAGCAGAAGCAATCGGAGGTTTACAAAGTTTAATTGCCCAGGAACCAGCTTCAGCCATTTCCGTAGCGGCAGCTCTGACAATTTGTATCGGCTCATTTATTAGTGCGGGTTCTTTAACACCAGATTTTACCCGTTTCTCTAAAAGCCCGCGCCAGGCAGTATCTGCTACAGTAATTGCCTTTTGGCTGGGAAATTCCTTAATGTTCATCTTTGGTGCAGTTGGCGCTTTAGCTTATGGGCTAAGTGAAATTTCCGAAGTCATGTTTCTGCAAGGTCTAATGGTTCCCGCGATTATCGTGTTAGGCCTAAACATTTGGACAACAAATGATAATGCACTCTACGCGTCTGGGCTTGCCTTTGCCAATATCACAAAGCTGCCAAAGAAAGTTTTCGTTATCATCAACGGCTTAATCGGTACGCTATTTGCCATGTGGATGTATTCCAATTTTGTTGGATTCCTAACTGTGCTCGGGACAGCAATCCCTTCCATCGGAGCAATTCTGATTGCAGACTATTTCTTTATCAAAAGAAGAAATTACGCTCCATTTGAAACAATGATATTCCAGAGGGTGAATTGGATTGCCCTGCTCAGCTGGGCAATCGGAGTTGGTTTAGCGCAATTTGCGCCAGGAATTACACCACTGAATGCACTGATTGGAACAGGTCTGGTTTATATCGTATTAATGAAAGTTCTTCCAAATGAAATCCCAGTTAAAGGAGTTGTAGTAAGCAGTGATAATTAAAAATGCAACATTAAGAGGTAAAAATGGTTTATGGCATCTTATTATAAATAATGATGTTTTTGAAAAGATCACCCAAGATGAAAATGACTTAGCCAAGAACGAAAAGATAATTGATGTAAATGGTTCACTCGTCCTTCCGCCATTTATTGAACCACATATTCATCTGGATACGACATTGACAGCTGGCGAACCGCAATGGAATCAAAGCGGCACATTATTTGAAGGCATTCAGCGCTGGACTGAAAGAAAAGAAACATTAACAGCAGAAGATGTAAAACAGCGTACAAAAACGATACTGGAGTGGCAAATAGCCCAAGGCGTGCAGCATGTACGCACACATGTTGATGTAACAGACCCTGAATTAACAGCTTTAAAGGCAATGCTCGAAGTAAAAGAGGAAATGAAGGAATATATTAACTTGCAGGTTGTTGCTTTCCCGCAGGAGGGCATCCTTTCCTATCCGAATGGGGCTGAGCTTTTAGAAGAAGCGATGAAACTGGGGGCAGATGTTGTTGGCGGCATTCCCCACTATGAATTCACGCGAGAATATGGTGTAGAATCTTTAAAAATCGCCTTCGATCTTGCTGAAAAGTATGATCGCATGGTAGATATCCATTGTGATGAAATTGATGATGAACAGTCACGCTTTGTTGAAGTCGTCGCAGCTGAGGCACTTGCCCGCGGCTGGGGTGAGAGAACAACAGCAAGCCACACCACTGCAATGGGCTCTTATAATGATGCCTATACCTATAAATTATTCAATGTCTTAAAAAAGGCAAATATCAATTTTGTTTCTAATCCACTTGTCAATATTCATTTACAAGGACGCTTTGACACGTATCCAAAGCGCCGCGGATTAACGCGTGTAAAAGAACTTCTTGAAGCAGGATTGAACGTATGCTTCGGTCATGATGATGTTTTTGACCCATGGTATCCGCTTGGCACCGGCAATATGCTTCAGGTCGCACATATGGGTATCCATGTCGCGCAATTAATGGGCTACGAACAAATCATTAACTCTATCGATCTCGTTACAGCAAACAGCGCAAAAACGTTAAATATCCAGGAACAATATGGAATAGAGGCAGGAAAACCAGCGAATTTCATTGTTCTATCTGCCGAAAATGAGTACGAAGCTATTCGGAAGCAAGCAACCGTCCGCTACTCTTTCCGAAACGGCAAAAAAATCGCCGAAACAAAACCAAGCGAGGCCTCCATTCATATCGATAATAACGCAAAACAAATCAGCTTTAATCGATAATAGGACACCAGGGACAGACCCTGCTGTCCTTTTTTTATGTTATGATGAAGAAAAATAACTAATATGAAATCGGGGAACTTTATAATGAATGATGATTTAAGGAAAAAGGCAGATGCCGCATATCGGGAACATGAAAAGAAGGCAGATATATATTTCAAAACACTCTTCGGCCAGCTAAATGATAAAACCTATGCCGCTTTATTAACAAAGGATTTCAGCATCTGGCAGAAAAGTCATATATCCCAGTCAACTCTCCCCCCACTCATCAGGCCAGGAAAGCGAAAACCAGATAATATAAACTTCACCAGCTATATTAAATGGCTCAAGCTTACAGGTAAGCTTGATCATTATCTGGAACGAAGCATCGCCTATATTTATATGAGAGATTTAGGCAAGTCACTAGCATCACAAGATACACAGGAGAAGATCAAAAGTACTGTCAATCAATTAAAAACACAAATGACAGACTCTTCAGATGCAAACGAAGTAAAAGAACTCGACCTGTTTAGTATGGCCGGGCTGTATCGACTCGCTCAAAAAGAGGGCATTGAATTAACAGTGATTTGGCTAATTGATAAACTGAAAAAGGTTTCCGACTATATTCCATCAGGGATGAATGATACCGAGGCAAAACGAAAACTCATAAAAATTATTGCAGGAGTTGTTTTACATCAATTAGATGAATTCGATGACCAGCTCCCAACTGATGAACGAAGCCAAAAACTGGATAGAGCAATTCGACTGGGCTATGCATATGGATTAACTTATCCATTCATCGATGACCTCCTTGATTCACAGGTTTTATCAGATCAAGAGAAAGAACAATACACCGACTTTATTCGCACAACTCTTTTGACAGGCTCAGTTCCTGAAATAGAAGCATGGTCAGGTAAACATAAAACACTCATTCAATATATACATGCAGAACTTAAAGCAGCTTTCCTGTATATTAAGGAAAAACAAAGCCAAGCAACAGTTGATACGTTTCTTGAACAAGCTTATGTATTCTTCCACTCTCAGGAAGTAGATCGAAACAAAAACCTTGCAAATGCAGATTATACAAATGAAGCGCTTTTCATTCCAATCATTTTAAAGTCAGCTTCTTCTCGGCTAATAGTTCGCTCCGTTATCAGCGCTCCTCAAGATGAAGGCTTCGATGATCGCACATTCTATTACGGAATATACAATCAGCTGGCAGATGACTTTACCGATATGTTTGATGATTTAGCTGCTGGTGCAGTCACACCATATACATACTACTTAACACATCATAAAGACCGTCCAGATCTGGTAAATCCCTTCGAATTGTACTGGGCAGTTATTTCTTATTTGCTTCATGATGTTTATCAGTCAGATGTTCAGACACGCGAAGTGATTTTAAGCCGTGCAATCAATAGTCAAAAACGCTTTAAAGCGAGATTGGGCAAAGAAAAATATAATGAAATCATGGAGGTGCTTTCCTTTGGCGATAAGGAGTTTTCGCAGCTTATCCAAAGGATGGTTCAAAAAGCGGATTATGTGGATTTCTTTGATAAATTAATTCGTGACCATATCATCACAAATCATCAGCAGTCCCAAAAGGAAAAGGATGCATTTTTAAATACAATTGAAACAGCGAGAAAGAGCATAAATGCTGGATTATCCATTCCAACCGATGAGGGAGATCCCGCCATCCAGGAACCAATTATCGACGCAGCAAACTTCAGTCTCCAAAGCGGCGGAAAACGGATTCGCCCGCTGATGACCTGGTTCATTGGTGTAAAGGAGTTCGACTTAAAGGAAACTGCTATTCAGCCACTGTTAAAGTCACTCGAGTATATGCATACTGCCTCCCTGATTTTTGATGACTTGCCTTCACAGGACAATTCGCCAATTCGCCGGGGACAGCCAACTGTGCATAGGGTTTACAACACCGCAACAGCTGAATTAACAGGACTTTTTCTAACACAGAAAGCTGTCGAAGAACAGGCTTCCCTCGAAGCATTTGATGCAATAGCAGTTTTGCGCTTAATTAACTATTCTGCAAAGACGATTACAGAGATGTGTAAAGGGCAGGCAATGGATTTACATGCCAAGGAAAAGTTGTTAACACTGGATCAATTGAATACAATCTGTTTTTATAAAACCGGAATTGCTTTCGAGGCAGCACTCGTCATGCCTGCAATTCTCGCAGATCGTCCAGATGCAGAAATTGCTGCTTTGAAAAAATATGCCTATCATGCCGGGATAGCCTTTCAGATTAAAGATGACCTCCTCGATGCTGAGGGGAATTTAGAATTACTAGGCAAACCAGCCCAAAGGGATCAAGCAAATCAAGCATCAACCTTTGTGACTGTTCTTGGCCCTGACAACGCAAAAAAGGCAATGTGGGAGCACTATTGCCTCGCTGCAGAACTAATCGAACAGGCCACATATAAAACAAATTTCTTAAAACATTTTCTAAACTACACCATAAATAGAGAGAAATAAGCAATCGTGCATGGACAGTCCAACTGTCCATGCACTCCTATCTCTCAATTAATTCTTCCAATAGTTTAATCGTTTCTTTTCGATTACTGCTATCTAATTTTTTGTACGCCTTGCTTACATAATACCGTACAGATTTCTCCGGCAATCTGAGGTCTTCTGTTATTTCTTTATTATTTTTTCTTAAATAGATTAAATACAGTATATCAAGATCTGGATAGTTTATATTACTTATCTAAACAATTTCTGTACAAATCACTCGACTTGCTTGTGCGACAGGTTAAAAGAACTTCGAGTTTTATTCTTGATGCATACTATTCAATAATAATTGTTCACAATTTCACAATATTATTGTGAATAAAATGTGAAGTGATTAAATTTAGTATTGTATTTACAAGTTATATATATTATATTTGAAATGTAAGTTAGTGAAACATTTCACAATACAAACCACAAAGGAGAATACCATTATGAATAACTTTCTAAAAGGACCGAAAATGGCAATTATCTGGACAGTATTAAGAATTTGGCTAGGCACTCAATGGCTTACAGCTGGTTTTCATAAAGTAACAGGCGGATTTGATGCAAGTGGATTTTTACAAGGAGCACTCGCAAATGCTGCAGGTGAAAACCCTACAGTACAAAGCTGGTATGCTGCATTCTTAGAAGGCTTTGCATTACCAAACGTAGGCATAATCAATATTCTTATTCCTTGGGGAGAACTTTTAGTCGGCCTTGGTTTAATTGTTGGAGCTGCAACTATTCCTGCACTTATTGCTGGCGCATTTATGAACCTTAACTTTCTGCTTGCAGGAACATTAAGCACGAATCCTGGACTTTATACGATTGCAATCATTCTATTATTCACAGGAACAGCTAGCTACTACTATGGTGTTGACCGCTTTGTGGCACCATATCTTAAAAACCGTTTCGGAAAGAAAGCTTATAATGATAGTCAAACAGAAGAAGCTGAAGCAGTTAATGCACCAGCCTGATGAGATAAAAACGAGGCAATCAGAAACAGACCCTGATTGTCTCACTTTTTTATTACTGTGCAGTATACCCGCCGTCCACAATTATGGAGTTGCCTGTCATGAACGATGAGTCATTACTGGCCAGGAATAGAACAGCTTTAGCAATTTCATCCGCTTGGCCTAATCGTTTCATTGGTGTTGCGTTAGATAGAAATTCTCTGTCTGTTTCACCTAGAATTGGTGTTTCAATAAATCCTGGACAAATTGCATTTACACGAATATTACGTTCAGCATACTCCAGACCGAGTGAGCGAGTGAAGTTAATTACCCCGCCTTTTGCAGCGTTGTACGCTGCACTGCCCGGAGATCCTACCCAGCCATACATCGAAGCTGTGTTTACAATTACGCCACCATCAGCTTTCAAGAATTCCTTTACTGCAGCCTGCGCAAATAGGAATACAGCATCTAGATCAACTTCTACCGTTCTTCTCCACTCTGCATAGGTTAGCTCCTCCGTTGGCTTCACAGCACCAATTCCCGCATTGTTAAATAGAATATCGAGTTTTCCAAAAGCAGATATTGTTTTGGTATAAATATTTTTCACCTGTTCTTCATTCGTACCATCTGCTTGCAGGAAAAAAGCCTCCACACCATTAGACTTCAATTCTGACTCAAAAGCATTCCCTTTCTCCTCATTCATATCTACAAGTACTAGCTTTGCACCTTCAGAAGCAAATAACTTTGCTGTTTCAGCGCCAATACCAGAGACACCACCTGTAATGATTGCTACTTTGTCTTGTAATTTACCCATTTACTATTCCAATGTATAATAAATTTAAATAAGCCTTAGAAGTTTAAAAGCTACACCTAATATTTTACTAACATGCTTTAATTATTCGTGACATACAGTTTCCATCATGGAGGTGTTTATTGATGAGGCGAGATCATTTGGATAGAATGGTAAATTTAAATGGAAAACCAAAGCGGATTATTTCTCTTGTTCCTGCTATTACAGAAACAATGTATCACTTGGGCCTCGAAAAGGAAATTATTGGCCGAACAAGATTTTGTAAATTCCCCGCAGATAAGGTACAAGAAGCAATCAATATTGGCGGAACAAAAGACATTAAACTGGAGCGCATCCATGAACTGAAGCCAGATTTAATCATTGCTGAAAAAGAAGAAAATACGAAAGAAATTGTTGAAATACTTGAACAGCATTACCCTGTATTTGTTTTTGAAGTGCAGCATATTAAAGATGTTTATCGTATGATTGAGGACCTTGGCAGCTTAACAGATCGTAAAGCCGCAGCAAATGAGCTAATAAACAATATACAATCCGCTTTTCAAGCATTGCCAAGCGCTGATGGAAAACGAGCAGCCTATGTTATTTGGAGAAAACCATATATGGTTGTTGGCAAAGACACATATATTCAATCTTTGCTTGAAGAAATGGGATTCATTAACCCCTTTATTAAAGCGGATGGCAGATATCCGGTTGTTACAGAGGAAGAATTTCTGCAAGCAGAGCTTGATATGATTCTTCTGGCAACAGAACCATTTCCTTTTCAAGAAAAGCATTTCAAGGAATTCCAAGCATTTCTGCCAAATGTAAAACCAATGGTCATAGATGGTGAAATGTTTTGGTACGGAGCAAAAATGGTTGAAGCAGCGGATTACTTTAAAAAAGTTTGGGGCTGAGATATAACTAATACCATACAATTAAAAAGCGAGCATGATGGATTAGAAAGCTTCTAATGTTAACCTTTTATAAATGGTTAATTGATACGAAGTGCTGATAATCTTAATTCAGAGTAACTCTGCTTTTCCGGACAGATGGCGTTCTGATAGACAATTTCACGACCTATCTTGCTGTTACTGTCTTATAGAGATGCTCTCATAGACTGTTTCACGACTTATCTTGCTGTTACTGTCTTATAGAAAGGTTCTTATGGACAGTTTCACCGCTTTTCTTGCTCCGACTGGCTTAGAGAGGGGGAGTTATTCCGAATTAAAATAGTCAGGACTTAACATCAAATCCGAACGAAATTAAGGTATCGTTCGGATTTAGATAGGTTATATTTCTTTTGTCTTAGGCTCTGTTTAATGAAACATACCTGATTCTCTCGATTTTTTAACCAGTTTGCTTGTTCGCTTATTAATTGGCTGTTTTAAATAGATTCCCATGAGGAATGCTGCAATACCGAATATCGATAAGAACAGAACATCTCGTAAAACTCGGTTCCAGACAATTCCCCCTACCGCTTCACGCATTAAGTCAATCGCATACGTAAATGGCAGGAACGGGTTAATCATTTGGAAGAAGTCCGGTAAAAGCACAACAGGGTACGTACCGCCAGAACCTGCGATTTGCAGAACTAATAGGACAATGACCATCGCTTTGCCAACATCACCAAAGACAGAAACAAGTGTGTAAATAATTGTCATGAAAATGGTGCTAATAAACAAACCAAATACCATTAACCAGATTGGATGTGCTGCACCAACACCTAATAGCAGCAGGTCACCTGAGGTTACAATAATTGTCTGCAGTATGCCGATTGTTAAAAATGTAAACAGCTTCCCGAGATACTGCTGGCGTTCTGTAAAGCCCACCGGGTTATGAACCTCCGTAGATAATAAGGAGATCAGAAGCAAACCGCCAACCCAAATGGCTAACACGGTATAAAATGGCGTCATTCCAGTACCGTAATTTTCAATCGGGAAAATCTTTTCCTCATCCAATACAATTGGTTCAGAGAAGAAACCTTTCTCCGCTTCTGGATCGTTCTGAAGCAGCTGAATAATCTCTCCGATATCTGTTTCCGCCTCAACCTCACGAATTCGATTGGCCAGTTGTTTTACCTTATCATTAACAAGCGGATATTCACCAAGCACGCTTTCAAGCAGTTCCTTTCCATCCGCTAAATTACCTTCTGTTCGGGATAAAATATCTTCAATTTCTGGTATCGCATCTTGTATTTCCACTAAAATTCCATGTGCTTGATTTAATGTGCTTTGCGCACTATCCACCATTTCTAATACAGTTGGCTCAATTGTTTCTTTATATTCTTTAACAAATGCATCAATTGATTCATCTATCGTTATTGCACGTTCTTTTAAACCACTAAGAACCTGACCCACCTTTTCATTCGATTCATCTATTAAATGGACGAGGTCTGTACTATGGTTTTGCATTGCTTCTAATTCTGCTTTTAATCCCGCCAGCTGTTCGAGGGCTCGCGTAATTTCCTCGTTGGAAACATTGCTTTCTTCATCAGCAGCTTGTTCTTCCAGTTGCTGCAGCATTTCCTCTACAGTCTCGATTTGTGCAATTGCATCCGTTATTCGGGAGTTAATCTGCTCAACACTATTTTCTCCATCTGTAAATTGAAAATCAGTATTTTGCATCTCTTGAATAAATTCATTTGTACTCGAAATAACTTCTTGCACATGTTCCAGGTCTTCTTGAACTTTTGGTGCGAGCTCATTTAAACGCGCTTCAGCCTCGTCTAAAAATGCATTCGCATCCTCCAACGTCCGCAGTCCCTCTGCAGCCATTTGTTTTGCATCAGGCATCAGAGCCTGTGCACGGTTAATAATATCACCGGCATGGTCTGCATCTGATGACGACTCTGTTAAAAGTTCATGTATTTCTGGAAGTCTTTCTTCCATCTCAAAAACATACTTTTTAAATTGCTCCATATTAGGCAATTCGTTTTCTAGTTCAATGCCAATTGTATTAAAAATATCAAAAATGACACCATTCACCGTCGAAACAAATTGACTGCTGACATTTTCGACGATAACACTTGCACCTTTATCCGTCATCTTAGGACTAATTGCATTGATTTTTTCATTTACAAAGTATTCTACATGGGCCTTCTGAGGTTCATCACTGATGACCGTCGCCAAGCTTTCTGAAAAGTCCTCTGGAATAATAATAACTGCAAATAAATCACCATATTTGACGTCTTCCATGGCAGAGTTCCGATCAGTAAAATGCCATTCCATCGAATCGTCTTCTTCTAATGTAGCAATTAACTCATCGCCCACCATTATTTCTTCATCGCGAACTGTCGCACCTTTATCCTCATTAACAATGCCAACTGGCAGCTGATCAAGCCTCCCGTAAGGATCCCATGAAGCTTTTATATTAAACCAGGCATAAAGTGATGGCAGAATAATTAACCCTCCAATAATCACAAGGGCAATCCAATTTGTTCCAGTCTTTTTCACATCAGTCGAGAATATCTTCCAACTATTTTTCATAATTTCGCTTCCTTACTTTTCATACTTCTACTTATAATATTCCAAAGTATAACAACTTCATCCCATTTTTGCCACGTTTTTAGCGAAAGCAGAACAGCGGAAGCGCCTCTATCTATTTTTTCTAAAAAAGTAGGCATACTATTCCTAGAAGGAGGGTTGTTTATGTCTGGTAAACCAAAATCAAAAAACAAGAGCAAAAAGGAATTAAACGCATTGAAGAGGTCCAACCAAAGCGACAAAAAGCTGCACGGACCAAACCGCCCGTCCATATAAAAAAGTGGGACAATCAGGGAATATCCCTGTGTCCCACTTTATTCAACTTTTCATAGAGGACTAGCAGTTGTGTTACTTCATCTTCCGTGAGTTTTTCAAGAAGGTTTTCCCGAAGAATTCTTCCTTCGTCATGTGCTTTATCGACAATATCAATTCCACCTTGTGTAATTGCCAGATAAACAATTCTGCGGTCCTTTTCATCGACCTGCCGGACAGCCAAGTTCCTCTTTACGAGTTTTTCAGACAAGTGCGTTACAGACGGCGGAGTTAATCCCAATGTTTTGGCGATATCAGACGGCCTGCTTTTCCCATGCCGATTTAGATGACCAAGTAAAAGAATATGAGAAATTCCCAGGTTTTCTTTAAAAATTTTATTCCATTGTATAAGTAATTTATTTGTAAATTGATCCATTGAATGAATGAGTTCGAAGATTGTCTGCTCTTTCACTTCAGAAACACCTGCTTTCTAAATAAAAGTGCCCTCCACTAAAGAGAGCACATACATTTTTTGCTAATTATTGTGCAGAAAATCCGCCATCAATGACTAACTCGGATCCAGTAATATACGAAGACTCATCAGATGCTAAGAATAGTGCTGCATTGGCAATATCTTCTGGACGCCCTAAGCGCTGTAATGGTGTTGCTTGCACAAGACGGCCAAGTAATTCTTTAGACGAATTTAAAACCTCTGTCATTGGTGTTTCAATAATCCCCGGGAAGAGTGCATTCACGCGAACACCCTCACGGCCAAAAGTTGTAGCTGCTGCTTTAGAGATTGCACGAACGGCACCCTTTGATGCTGAATAATGATTAAATCCTTGTCCAATCTGAGCAGTATAAGAAGAAATATTAATAATTGAACCTTTATTTTGCGCAGCCATATATGGAGCGACATGCTTCATACCAGCAAAGGGTCCGAATCCATTAATCGACAGCATCTTTTGCCAATCATCCAAATCGATGTCTTGGAAAGGTTTCTCTGAAGAAATTCCTGCATTATTTACAAGAATGTCGATCTTGCCGAAACGTTCATTTACTTCCTTAGCAAAAGCCTTCCAATCCTCGTCTGATGCTACGTTCAGTTTCATGCCATAAACATTTTCCTTTTTACTAGCTGCCTCAAGTGCTGCTTCGTTAATATCTGCAGCAATAACGGTTGCTCCTTCTTTGCTGAATAGATCAACCATTCCTTCACCAATACCTGAAGCCCCACCAGTTATAATTGCAACTTTATTATCTAATCTTCCCATTGTTATATCCTCCTTAACGTAATTTAATGGACCCGCCATCAACCATTAGTGTTTGCCCAGTCATATAATTTGAATCATCACTCGCTAAAAATACCGCAGTTCTTCCAATATCTTGTTCCGGATCACCAAGACGGCGAAGCGGAAGCTTATTCACCATTGCCTCATACATTTCTGGCGCTTGCTCACTCCATTTCTCAACACCTGGTGTAAGTGCAATTGGTGAAATCAGATTAACATTAATTCCATCTGGTCCCCATTCATTTGCTGCGACTCTTGAAATGGCACGAATTGCTTCCTTGGCAGCAGCATAAGATGTTTGCGTTGCCTGCCCTTCAATTCCTGCTCCAGAGGCAAAGTTAATTACTTTACCTTGTGTTTTCTTTAGTTCAGGATAAGCAGCCTGCATGAAGTAAAACGTTGGATAAAAACCTGTTCCAAAAGATAACTCAAAATGCTGAAGTGTTGTTTCCACGAACGGAACCTGTCTTGATACATGCGCATTGTTAACAAGAATATCGAGCTTGCCAAATTTCTCTACAACCTCACTTACAATCCCATTAATATTTTCTTTTACCGATATATCCTTAATAAAAAGTAAACCTTCTGTATACTGATTTACTTCAGCTAAAGTCTCTCTTCCCATTTCTTCATTCACGTCAATAATTGCAATATGCGCACCTTCTTTGGCCATAGCAAGCGCAATCCCCTTACCGATGCCAGAAGCACTGCCAGTTACAATAGCAACCTTACCTTGTAATCTCATAAAAACTACCCCTTCCGCATATATTTAGACATCTAACTATTTAACAACTAAATAATAACATAAGTTAAAAAATAGGACAATTAAAGTGTGCCTCCGCAATTTCATTTTGACAAAACAGCCATCAGTGCCTTATTTCTCCACCATTTGATTCGATAAATTATCTTTTTATTCCACTTAGAATTATAGCCATATCATTAATGTCTCATTCTAGTCATGTAACAACTCTGAATGTAACCATTCAAACAATTCATTGATGTTATTCACATCAAAAACAGGGCAGGCAGCACTGTCACTCAATGACAAAGGACTAACTACTGCCATTATATTTTCTGCTTGTTCAAGTAAAACCATTTCCTCTTTTCGTTTAATAAGAGCAATTTTAGGAAAGGGTTCTTTCTTGAAGCCTTCCATAACAAGCACATCAATCTGCAGCAATTGATATACCGAAAGCATTTGCTCCATGTTCCAGGAAGCTGCTGAAAGCTGGAATAATCCGTCCCCCTCCACTCCCGAAAAAATTGCTCCTGCCTGTCTGTGTTTCTCACTGTCCGTATTCTTCATTCCAATTGGCACACCGCCATGGCCGTGATGCTTGAGAGATGCTGCACGATATCCCTGTTTTGCCAGTTTTTCAATTATTTTTGTCGCAAGTGTCGTTTTTCCACTATTTTTAAAGCCGATAATTTGAATGACTTTCATGACCTAGCTCCTTTTCGCCTTTACATGTGGTGCAGTAAAAGCTTCTAAGCTAGCACCCTCTTGATCCTCCAATAAAATAACAGAGACATCCATGCCTTTTTCATAGCCTCGCGTGCCACCAGGCAGTACGATAAGTACATTTGCTCCAGCTAAAGAGGTTACTGCATTGGATTTATCAAAACCAACAGGAGTTGCCACCAGCTTGCCAGCTTCATAGGATAAATTTGCCCGAACAAAACGATCAAAGGGATTAGCTTTTGGAAAGTCTGCTCCCAGCACTGCAGTTTCTTTCTTAGAAAAAACGGCTTTGGTTTGTAAATATGTACGAATAAGCGGTCTTGCATAAAGTTCAAAGCCGACATAGCATGCAGAGGGATTACCTGATAAACCAAACAGCAATTTCCCCTCATATGCTGCAACCGTTGTTACACTGCCCGGTCTCATACCAACCTTATTAAATAAAATATCCGCTCCAAGTCGTTCATAAATTGCAGGCAAATAGTCGAAGTCTCCAACAGAAACCCCACCCGTCGTAATTAAAAAGTCCACCTTATTTACTGTATCCTTCACCTTGTTAAAACAGGGTTCAAACTCATCACTAAGCTTGCCAAAGTAAATCGGATCTCCCCCAGCCCGAAGAACTTGGGAATAGACCATATAAGCATTACTATTTCTAATTTTACCTGGTTCCAATGCGCTGCCTACGTCTAACAATTCGCTGCCTGTAGCGATAATTCCTACTTTAGGCTTTACACTTACTGGGACATCTTTATAACCAAATGTTGCTAAAACTGCAACGACCCCCGGGTTAATATATGTTCCTTTAGAAACAAGTATTGTTCCTTCTTGTGTATCTTCACCAGTAAAAGAGATATTTTCTCCAGACGATAATCTGCGTTTTAAATAAAAATAGTTTTTTTCATCCTGCACATATTCTGTCACCGATTCAAGTTTAATCACTGCATCACAATCAGCAGGAATCGCCGTGCCTGTCATAATCCGAACTGCTTCATTTGCACCAACTTCTTCAGTAAAAGTACTGCCCGCTCCAATTTCACCAATCACTTCAAATGAAATCTTATTTGCACTGGAGCTCGATTGTGTATCTGCTGATCGGAGAGCAAATCCATCAAATGGCGATCGATCAAATGGAGGAACAGGATGATCGGCTATAATATCTGCGGCTACAATACGTCCATAGCTTGCTTCAATCGGAACGAATTCAGTTTTACCGTATATTGCAAAATCCATCAGCTTAACAATTGCTTCATTTACTTTGATCGGTTTCCGTCTTTTTGCCATAAATAGTCACCTCATCCTAATCATATTGTGTGGTTACGGATGATTCTTCATTATTTATCTAGAGGCTGGATAAGCTATTATTTGTTTCGATCATAACAGATATTAGAAAATTCCGCATTAATCAAGGAGGGGTCATTATAATCTTTCTATATAAAATGCAAAATACATATTGCATAAATATACATCAACTAGTATAATTATAATAATTCTTTCAAGACAGGGAGCGATAAAATGGATACTAAGAATATTATAATTATTGGTGCAGCCGGAAGAGACTTTCATAATTTCAATACGTATTATCGCGATAATCATGCATATAATGTTGTTGCATTTACTGCAGCACAAATTCCTGATATAGATGGACGCAAATATCCAAGTGAATTGGCAGGCAGCCTATATCCTGAGGGGATTCCAATTTATTCTCAAGATGAATTGCCAAAGCTGATTAAAGAACTCAAAGTAAATGAATGTGTTTTCGCATTCAGTGATATTAGCTATGAAGATGTTATGGGAATTGGTGCAGTGGTGAATGCCGCAGGTGCAGACTTTAAATTGCTCGGACCAAACAGTACGATGCTGAAAAGCAGTAAACCAGTTATTTCCGTTACTGCTGTAAGAACTGGAACAGGAAAGAGTCAGACGTCTCGTAAGATTATTGAGACATTGCTTGAGAATGACTTAAAAGTTATTGCAATCAGACACCCAATGCCCTATGGTGACTTAAATGCACAGCGTGTCCAACGTTTTGCGACAGTGGAGGACTTAAAAAAACATAATTGTACAATTGAAGAAATGGAAGAGTATGAACCACATGTATCAAGAGGCAATATCGTCTACGCAGGTGTTGACTATGCAGCTATTTTAGCTGCTGCAGAAAATGACCCAGACGGCTGTGATGTAATTTTATGGGATGGAGGAAATAACGACTTTTCATTCTATGAGCCAGATCTTGCTGTCACAGTACTTGACCCGCACCGTCCAGGGCATGAATTAAAATACTATCCCGGTGAAGTATGCTTAAGAACGACAGACGTGGCAATCATTAATAAAGTAGACAGTGCACCTGCAGAAGCTGTGGAAATTGTAGAAAACAATATCAAAACAGCAAGTCCAAACAGTAAAATTATAAAAGCAGAATCTGCCATTACAGTGGATAATCCAGAACTTATTACCGGAAAACGTGTGTTAGTTGTTGAAGACGGTCCAACACTTACACATGGTGAAATGAAGATTGGTGCCGGTACTGTTGCAGCAGAACGGTTAGGTGCAGCAGAAGTCATTGATCCGAGTCCTTATATTGTTGGGACATTAACAGATACCTTTGAGAAGTACACACATATTGAAAATGTTCTTCCCGCAATGGGTTATGGCGAGCAGCAATTAAAAGATTTAGAGGAAACAATCAATAATGCGGATTGTGATGCCGTGATTATTGGCACCCCAATTGATTTAACTCGAGTTATTTCGATTAATAAACCAACAGCACGCGTCTATTACGACCTAAGCGAGATTGAGGGGCCAAATCTAAAAGCGATCCTCGGCAAATTTATCGAGAAACATCATCTCCAGCTCGTTTAAGGGACAGCAGGGACACAGACGAGCTGTCCCTGTACACCCTTCTCACACGCGTGGCCTTATACTTTCCACAAACTTTTCTGCGGCTCTTGATAAAGGTACCGTTTTTAAATTCACAATCCCTATCTGCCGGCTTGGAATCTCCTCTTCAAGCATTACTTCATACAAAATACCTCTATCCAAATATTCCCTTGAGAATTCCCTTACAACACAGGAGATGCCTAAGTTTCCTTTTGCGAAGTCCATAATTAAATCATAGGAGCCCAGCTCGAATACGGGTGAAATAGAATATCCCTTCTTTTTAAAATACCGGTCTACATAAGTGCGGGAAACCGTATTTTTTTCAAAAAATATGAGCGGCAATCCCATTAAATGGTCAAAACTAATTGGTTCTCTGGAAATTCTTTTATATTTCTCACCACAGACAAAAATATCGTGGATTTCCATGCATGGGATGACACGAAATTGCTCATCATCTATTGGCAGGTTACACACACCAACATCTGCCTCTCCAGATTTAATAAAATCAAGGATTTCCGGAGTTGTTCCATTCAATACAATTAATTTGATACCCGGGAACCTTGCATGGAATTCCTCTAAATAAGGCAATAAAAAGTAGCGCGATATTGTATCCCCAACAGCAACCCGCAATTCTCCTTTTCTCAACCCTTTGTATGCCTGAATTTTGTTCTCCCCCGCATCAAGAATTCCCAGTGCGGAGTTAACATGTTCATTCAGTACTTTTCCTTCATTCGTTAATACTGCACCCTTCGGTGTCCGATGAAAGAGCTTAACCTCTAACTCCTTCTCCAGTCGTAAAATTGCCTGACTTACAGCAGACTGGGTCATATACAATTCCTTAGCGGCTTTTGAAAAACTTTTATTTTTGCTTACTATGTTAAACACACGGTATAGATCCAGTTTCCCTACCATATTAATTCTCCTAATGTTAGATATTATTAATATTAATTTTACTTATATCATGAAATAAAGGTATAGTAAAGATAGAATTTCTAATAACTATCAAATAGAATGCAGACTTTAAGTTTCATCATAGAGGAGAGATTTCTTTGGAAAGAGCAGTTGGAACAACAGTAAGAGGATTGCGCGCACCCATTATTAACAAAGGCGATAACCTGGAAGATATTGTTGTCGAAACAGTAATAAACGCTTCAGAAGCAGAAGGTTTTACAATTGATGACCAGGATATCATTTCACTAACAGAATCAATCGTAGCGCGTGCACAAGGTAATTACGCGACAGTTGACCATATCGCAGCAGATGTTCAGGAGAAGTTCGGCGATGATACAGTTGGTATCATTTTCCCAATTCTTAGCCGTAACCGTTTTTCTACTTGTCTTCGCGGAATTGCTAAAGGGGTTAAGAAAATTGTACTTATGCTGAGCTATCCTGCAGACGAAGTTGGCAACCACCTTGTGAGCATTGATGAGCTAGATGAAAAAGATGTGAATCCATGGACAGATGTACTGACAGAGAGTGAATTCCGTGAGTATTTTGGATTTAAAACACACCCCTTTACTGGTGTAGACTATATCGATTATTATAAAGGTATTGTTGAGGCTGAAGGTGCTGCGTGTGAGGTTATTTTCTCAAACAATGCTAAGACTATTCTTGATTACACTAAAAGTGTACTCGCTTGTGATATCCATACACGCCTGCGTACAAAACGCATGCTGACGAAACACGGAGCCGAAAAAGTATATGGCTTGGATGATCTCCTTAGTGAACCGATTGACGGAAGCGGATATAACACAGCATATGGTCTGCTTGGGTCAAACAAAGCAACAGAAGATGAAGTGAAGTTATTCCCGAATGAATGTCAGCCGCTTGTAGAGGGTATCCAAGCGAAGATAAAAGAGATTACCGGAAAAACAATTGAAGTCATGGTTTATGGAGATGGAGCTTTTAAAGACCCTGCAGGTAAAATTTGGGAGCTTGCTGATCCAGTTGTATCTCCTGCTTATACAGCAGGCCTTGAAGGTACGCCAAATGAAATTAAGTTAAAATATTTGGCAGACAACAACTTCTCACACCTTCATGGCGATGAACTAAATCAAGCTATTTCCGAGTTTATCGAAAACAAAAATGATAACTTAGTCGGCGCAATGGAAGCACAAGGTACTACCCCGCGAAAGTTAACAGACCTGATTGGGTCATTGTCTGATTTAACATCAGGAAGTGGCGATAAAGGGACACCCTTTGTCTATATCCAGGGATACTTTGATAACTATACAAAATAAGGACAGGGGGCCCCGCCCCTCTGCCCGCTTAACTAACCGCCATAAGTTGTCGGCGCAGATACCGCAGATTCGTCTGCCTTCACACAATCGATTGCAATCACGATTGCAAGGACAATTGCTTCCATCTCTTCATCTCGTATTTCAACCTTATAGCTGTCTCCCCAAGTGAACCACTCTTTGTTCACTTGCCCAGCCACTATGCCATTTTTTACTATTTGAAACTCCATATCCCACCAATCACCTTGCACTTCAATATCTGCTGCATCAATAGTATAGCGGGCTTTAAAGAAGGAAAACTCCTTCTTAATTGTCAGCACTTCTCTGCCATTCACTTCAACGAAAAATTTCGGTAAAAAGGTGAATATCTTTTTTGTAATTACTGCAATCTCATCTCGCATGATGTTCATAATGGAAAATGTCTTTGGAATCTGCATAAAACTGCCCTCAACATAATAAACATCATTTTCTTGCTGATCCTTTACCGTAAATTTTCCGCCTATACTAAATACCTTTTGCTTAATATATAATTCTTTCACTTTACTTCTCCTCCTCATCTCTGTGCGCCCCGGCACTCTCATATCCAGCAGTTTTTACTAATAAGCATGCAACCGCCGGCAAGCGTCATCAATATGTATTAGTACAAAATGAAACAATAAAATGGAATAAACACTTCGAGATTGTATAATTCACTAAATATTAATACGATTATACAGCATGTTTGGTTTCCTTTCTGGAGTATTCATTTTAAAATGACTTATAATAGAAGATATAATAAAATAGAGTAATGCAAACAATGGGGCTGATTTTGATTGTCCCCTTTTTTAATAAAGAACAGGATGGTGTATCTTATGGTTGGTATGGGTTATCGGACGATTAAAACCGCTCTCGGGGCTGGTCTCGCCATTTGGATTACAAGCATGCTCGATTTGGAGTTTGCCACCTTTGCAGCAATTATCGTCATTATGTGTATTGAAAAAACGAAGAAAAGGACATTAAATACAATTAGGGAAAAGTTCTTCGCATCGCTTTTATCCTTAATCCTTGGTATTGTATTTTTCGAGTTATTCGGTTATAACCCTATTGTCTTTGCGCTATTTATCCTCTTGTTCGTGCCAATTTTAGTTCGAACCCATATACAGAACGGGTTTATTACAAGCATGGTCGTTGTGCTGCACATCTACACAGTGGAAAATGCAAGTCTTTATATCTTTTTAAACGAGCTTTATATTATATTAATCGGCATGGGGATAGCTATCTTGGTCAACAGCATTATGCCAAGCTTTAAAAAAGATATTAAAAACAATATATTCGAAATCGGAGAGAAGTTCAGTATTATCCTCCATGAATTTGCAGCACATTTAAAGGATAGCAACCGTAACTGGGATGGAAAAGAAATATTTGAAGCAGAAGAACTGATAAATAAATCAAAAAGTATCGTTATTCAAGATGTGGAAAACCACCTCTTTAGAGCTGAAAATAGAGATTATTATTACCTGCAAATGCGAAGGGATCAGCTGGAGATTCTGAAACAAATGGTAGACATTGTCGGAATTGTATCTTCCTCTGAATTACACGTGAAACAAAGAGGCATGCTTGCTGACTTTTTTGAGAACATAAGTCAAAATGTCCATTCAGGAAAAACAATCGATATTGCACTAAAAAAGTTAGAATCCTACGAGGAATCTATCCGTGAAACGGCATTGCCACAGTCAAGAGAGGAATTCGAAATAAGGGCTAACCTATTCTACTTAAACTTTGAAATAAAAAATTACCTAAAACTCAAAAAGAAGGTTTTCGCGGCAGAATAGCAGGACAGCAATCTAAATTAAAGTCTCATGACACATGACGAATACATTTTCATAAAAAGGGTAGATTGAAACTTGGAGGATAACAATATGAAAATCACAGACATCACCATTCATCATTTAAGAATGACAATGAAAAACCCTTTCACTACGAGCTTCGGTTCGTTACAGGATAAGGAATTCTTATTATTGGAAGCAAAAGATGCAGACGGCACTATCGGCTGGGGGGAATCTGTTGCATTTGAGACTCCATGGTATAACGAAGAAACGTTAAAAACGAACTGGCATATGCTGGAGGATTTCTTGATACCCCTTATTTTGAACAAGGAAATCAAGCATCCAGATGAAGTAAGTCAAATCTTCGCTCCAATTCGCAAAAACAATATGGCAAAGTCAACAATTGAAGGTGCAGTTTGGGATATTTACGCACAACAAACCAATCAATCGCTTGCAGAGGCTTTGGGAGGAACGAGAGATAAAATTGAGGTGGGAATCAGTATTGGCATTCAAAATTCGCTTGAAGAACTGGTCGATATCGTCGATCGATCTCTGAAAGATGGTTATAAACGTATAAAGGTTAAAATTAAGCCAGGCTGGGATGTCGACGTGATGCGCGCTCTACGCGAGGAATTCCCGGACGCAGCAATTATGGCTGATGCAAACTCGGCTTATCGTTTAGAGGATAGCGCCCTTCTAAAACAACTAGATGCCTTCGATTTAATGATGATTGAGCAGCCACTTGCTTCAGATGATATTATTGACCATGCCCAGCTGCAAAAAGAATTGAAAACACCAATTTGTTTAGATGAAAGCATTCATTCTCTCGAAGATGCAAGGAAAGCAATTGAACTGGGAAGCACAGAAATAATTAACATCAAAATTGGCAGAGTCGGCGGACTGACAGAAGCGAAAAAAATACATGATTATTGTGAAGCACAAGGAGTTCCAGTTTGGTGCGGCGGCATGCTTGAGTCTGGTATTGGACGTGCCCATAATATCGCTTTAACAACATTGCCAAACTTTATCCTGCCAGGAGACACTTCCGGTTCCAACCGGTATTGGAAAAAAGACATCATTCTCCCCGAAGTTGTTGCAGCTGACGGCTATATCGATGTTCCACAAACAGCAGGGATTGGTTATGAAATAGACCGGAAGACAGTAGAATCCTATACTATAACAAAGAAAGAATATAAATAGGGAAAGATTCGTCATACGTTTATTAATTTATAAAATGATTGTCACATATCCTCCCGCTTCATCGTCTTGAGTATAAAATAATAATTGGAGGTTATTTTATGGCTCAAATGCATGATGTTGTCATTATTGGCGGTGGATTGGCAGGTTATACTGCTGCAAATCATTTATCAGGATACAATTTGTCTATTTTACTACTAGAAAAGGCCAAAAATATTGGCGGTAGGGCGAGAACGAATAAGGTACAGAATCAGTATTTGAATATAGGTCCTCATGCCTTTCATAAAAAAGGAAAGGCTAAATCGATTCTCGAAAGATTTGGTGTTGAACTTCATGGCAATTCACCTAAATTAAACGGCATTTTACTTGATAATCATATCGAATACGCTGCCCCTTTCACTCCCTCAGGAACTCTTACAACAAGCCTGTTGAATTGGAAAGAGCGCATAGAATGGATTATCGTAATAGCAAAAGTTAATCAGTTGGATACTGAAAAATTAACGGGGCAAACATTTGAACAATGGGTAAAACAAGTAGCCCCTTCCCAAAAGGTACAGTCATTATTATATATACTGGGAAGACTGGCAACTTATTGTCATGCACCCGAGAAGGTAAGTGCAAAGCTTATTGTATCGCATATAAAATCTGTAATGGGCGGTGTGCTTTATCTAGATGGCGGCTGGCAAACGATAATTGATCAACTCCATCATCGCGCTGTCATCTCCCATGTTAAGGTTCAAACACACGTCACTGTAAAACTGATTACCTCTGTTAAGCATGATATTAAATTAATATTATCAAATGGAGATGAAGTTCTTACTAAATATGTGATTTGTACAACAAGCCCTGCAGAACTTAATAAAATGTTAGGCGAACAGGCTGACTTGCTTCCACCCGTTTTCAACGCGTTTACCTCCGTAAGAGGAGCTGCACTTGATGTTGCCTTAACCCATTTACCGAATCCAAAGCGTTTATTTGCTATGGATATGATTGAGCCAATCTACTACTCTGTTCATTCGAATTATGCCCGGCTATCTAAAGATGGAAAGAGTGCAGTTCTTCATGTTTTTAAATACTATCATCCTGAAGATCAAATAGATGGTAAAAAGGTTCAAAGTGAGCTTGAATGTTTCTTGGAAAAAATGCAGCCAGGATGGAAAGAGTTTAAAATTACCAGCCGCTATATGCCACACGTTACTGTTAATCAGCGCTTGCCGCAAATTGGAGCCGGTCATATGCAGCTCCGGTCTCAAACAGATATTACAGGATTATATATAGCAGGAGACTGGGCTTCCCCACATTCTATTTTGGCGGAAGGAGCTATTGAGAGCGGATTACATGCAGCTGAGGAAATTCTCCAAAAAGAAAAGAGATGAACAGTGTGCAAATTACGAACAACGATTACGAACAATATAAACCATTATTGTTTTCCATCGGATACCGGATGCTAGGTTCAATTGTGGAAGCAGAAGATATAGTGCAAGAGACCTTTTTTAAAGCATATCAAGTGAATAATCAAGAGATTATCAATTTAAAAGCCTATCTTTGCAAAATCATGACGAACCGCTGTCTTGATGCCTTAAAGTCAGCACGGCACAAACGAGAGTACTACGTGGGCCCATGGAATCCCGAGCCTTTATTACAAGAGCACACAACTGAGTTTAACCCAGCAGAAGCTATCCTTCACAAAGAAGGCTTGAGTATCGCCTATTTGCGGATAATGGAACATCTGACACCAGATGAGAGGGCAGCGCTTCTTTTAAGGGAAGTATTTCATTTCACCTATTTGGAGATTTCTATTATCATCGAAAAGAAAGAAGAAAACTGCAGGAAGATTTTTAGCCGGGCAAAGAGGAAAGTATCCGGAATAGAGGGGGAAAGTTTACACTACGAGAAAAATAAATCCTTAATTGACCGCTTTATTCACGCATTTCAAACACAGAATATGGATACCCTCTTAGAACTGATATCTGAGAAGGTCATATTATACTCTGATGGCGGAGGAATTGTTAAGGCTGCTGCTCGTCCAATCATATATCGACCTAATGTTTTAGCCTTTTTATACGGTATTATTAAAAAAGTCCCTGAAAATTATTATTTAGAAGTAAAAGCGGTTAATGGCCAGCCAGCAATTGTGAATGTTATCGACGGAAAAATCCACAGCATCATCAGTTTTTATATAGATAATGAAAAAGTGTGTGAAATATATATGACACTTAATCCCGATAAGTTACCCTTGCATTAATAATAAAACGGGAGAATCAAGGTCAGACCCTGACTCTCCCGGGCTGTCGATATCTATTTATCTTTTGGGGGCTAATTCAATAGCTGATTCTAATGCTGCCAGCATACTTTGCTCATCAGCAATATTTTTTCCAGCAATATCAAATGCAGTACCATGATCTACAGATGTTCTAACAATACCGCCCTTTAATCCAACCGTTATATTTACACCATTTTCTATTCCCATCACTTTGACTGGAGTATGTCCTTGGTCATGATAACAAGCAACAACAATGTCGAAATCCCCTCTGCCTGCTCTAAAGAACAGTGTATCTGCAGGTAATGGGCCAGTTACATTCATTCCTTCTGCTTTTGCCCGTTCAATGCCAGGCTCCAGTTTTTCCTCTTCTTCTCCATAACCAAATAAGCCATTTTCTCCAGCATGTGGGTTAATACCACAAACAGCTACTTTTGGATTTTCCAGACCTGCCCGTGAGAGGGTATCATGTGCTAATTTAATCACTTTATAGGTTCTTTCTGGATTAATACTGTTTATTGCATCAATTAAACCAATATGGGTGGTTAAATGAATGACTTTTAGATTTGGTGTTGTCAGCATCATCGAAAAGTCCTCTGTTCCTGTTAACTCCGCTAATATTTCCGTATGTCCAGGGTACATATGACCACCTTTGTGTAAGGCTTCCTTATTCAACGGTGCCGTGCAAATCGAATCAATCTTCTTCTCTTTTGCATAGTCAATAGCCTTTGCAATATACTGGAATGCTGCGTCTCCCGCCGCTGGGGAAACCTGTCCAAATGGTAAATCCTCAGGCAGGATATCCAAATCAATTACATCAATCACGCCATATTCATATTTCGCCTCAGCAGGATCGCTAATTGGATTAATAATCGCATTTGAGTGAACAATTGATTTTACCCGTCTCAGTGTTTTCGCATCACCTATAACTAAGGGACGGCATTTTTGATAAACTTCCTCATGATGAAGGGCCTTTACAATTATTTCAGGTCCAATTCCTGCTGCATCGCCCATCGTTATGCCAATTATTGGTTTCATCCTATCGTTCCCCCTTTAATCTGTTAATAGCATTCATAAATACTTCTGGTGTACCAAATCCGCCAGCTTTCGTAATAACATATAAATTATCATTTCCTAAGAATTTAGAAATCGGCACACCAATTTCCAATTCATCCAGCAGTTCAAAACCTTTAATATCCCATTGGTCACAAATTTGTTTTGCAGTATCTCCGCCAGTCATTGAAACACCGTGGAAGCGGCCACTTTCTAAAAGAACGGAACAGACCGAACCTATCGTTCGAACGATTTCATTACTGATTTGGGTGTGTGAAAGTCCATTCGCTTCGCCAGCGCGCCATGCCTTTTTGATGTCTTCCGTTTCACCGGTTGAATAAATTACAACATCCAAACCCTCTTCTGCCTTTTCCACAGCCTTGTGATACACCTTCCTCATCTCATCAGCACGTTCCTCTTCGCCGGATACAGCTTTAAAAGACTGAAATGAAATCGGATAAACATTAGAGTTTTCCAGCAGATGGTTCAATTGCGCTCTCGAGTTCTTATTCACACTTCCAACTACAGTAAGAATAGGACCGGAATTTTCCGGAATGATTAATGGACTACTCTTTGCTGATATTCCATAATATGCTGGAAGATAATTTGCAATCCCAGCGGAACCAACCCAAGAGAATTGGTAGCTTAACTCTTTCGTATAAGCCAATATTTGTTTAAGATGGTTTTCCTCTGTTGAGTCTACAATAACATAAGCCACTTTTTGATGATAATAATCATCCAACTTTTCCTTAATCCATTGTGATCCCTTTTCCAAATCATTAATTGTAATTGTTCCAATGCTTTGTTTCGTTTGTTCCTGCAAAAGCCTCGGTAAATGGGATTCTGTTACAGGAGTTTTCGGATCTCTGGAAATTTCTGTTTCTCCTAATGGAACCTCATTGAGATAATGTGTTGACTGTAAAACTTTCCGGTTGTTTTTAGGGTAACCAGGTGCAATCATCATGAAATCCGGTGTTAAAACATCATATACTGCATCGATTTCAGCACCAATATTTCCTCTCATCGTAGAATCCAGCTTCTTAAAGATATACTTGAAACCAGATTCCTTTAAGAATTCAGTTGCCGCTTTCACTTTCTGATATGCTTCTGATCTATCAATCGAGCGACTATCTGTATCAAACACAATCGCTTCATATTCAGAGATAGAATCTTTATCTATATCGAATAATACAGAGGTCTTAAGTCCGTTATATGCGAGTTGAACTCCACTATCATTCGCACCTGTTAAGTCATCTGCAATAATTGCTAATTTCATTCTTGTAATCCTCCTAAAAGAGAGTCCACTCTTTTATATTAAATTATAAACCTAATTATACGTGGATAGTTCGTCCTTTTCCTCTAAGCGTTTTGCTAAAAACCCGATTACAATCGGCAGTAAAATTGCTGTTGTTACAACACTCGCTGCTATTTGAACAGTTGCAAGCTCTGCGTGTCCAGCAAATGCTGCGTTCGCGGCCACGATTGCTGCAGGTGTTGCAACAGCGTTACCGGCAGTCGTACCTTCCGATGCCCCAACAAGAGGATTCCAGCCAATCCATTTAAATACTAAATAACCAGCCCCACCTGTCAAAATCACAGTAATTACACCAAGTAAAATACCACTGAGACCGCCTTCAATAATTGCCTTAAAGTTAATTCCCATCCCTAGAGCAAATGCAAAGAAAGGAATGAGCACATCACTCGCTTTTGTAAAGAAATCTTTTAATTCTGAGTCTAAGTTACCTAAAACCATTCCGACAATAATCGGCAGAAGTACTGCGATAAAGGATTGTATGGAGAACATTCCATCAACAAATCCCATTGTTCCAAAAATTGATAACGCAATCATAGTTAAGAAAGGTCCATCATTCAAAGCTAATAATGAATATGCTGCTTTGTCATCCTCTTTACCATATTGACCTACAAGCGCCATGTACATGCCGCCATTACTGTTGGTCATGGCAGCTATAATTGCAAGCGGAGCCATTCCTAAGAATAATCCATTGCTATCCGCTAACCAAAAGGCTAAAAGACCCACAATTGCACCAACTGCCCATTTTACTCCCAGCAATGTTGCTCCTTTACCGAGTGATACACCTACGTTTTTCACACTAATTTGTGAACCTGCAATAAGTAAAAACAGTGCAATCAATGTATTCGCACCATCAACAAATAATGATTGAGTGAATCCTCCAATCCTTAACATATCTGGAAAGAAAGTATTTATTGTGGCTGCTAATAATAACGGAACAACCATCATCCCACCTGGAATTTTTTCTAATGTCGCTTTAATTCTCATCTTGATTTCCCCCTTTTCTGAATATAAAACGCTTTCAAGGATTATATTATAATAAATCGTTTACAAATGCAACATATAAAACTTAAATTATTATTTAAAATAGATATCGTTTCATTATGAAACACTAATTATTAAATATCAGATTCTTAATAAATGTTTTCATCAGTAAATAGCAGAAACAAAAGTTGAGAGCAAGAAAAAAATTGTATAAGAAATGATAGAAGGAGTTTTAATGCTGTCTATGACTGTGAAGGTTCCGAAGAAAATTAAAAAGCACAAACTTAAAGTTTACTCTTTAAGTTTGCGCCATAAGGTTGCTCGGCTGATTCCCAATCGTTCAGCTGCTTTTGTTTGATTGCTGTCTTCTTCCAGCAACACCCATTTAATAATTTCTTTCTCAATTTCTTTCAGCGTTCCTTTTTGGAACACAATGTTGGAGGATAAATTATTGCTGTAGAGCAAATTTTCTATTGTTTCTTTTTGGATAACATAGTCCTTTTCATTTAATACGACTTGTTTAATTAAGCTTTTCAGATCATCGATATGATTAGGATATGAACTTCTTTCCAAAAGTTTTAAAGCATCATCACTAATTTTAACTGCTTTTGTACCGTATTCCTGATGGTAGTAGGCAATAAAGTATTGAACCAGTGAGCGTATATCTTCTGTTCTTTCCGATAAAACAGGCATAATGATTTTATTTACTCTTACACCTTCCAAAAAGTTAGCATGAAGTGTGCTCTCCGTAAGAATGAAAACCCGGACCTGATGTTGGTGACAAACCTTGATAAAGCTGGACAGTTTCTGCTCATCTTCCAGAAACTCTATATGTGTCAGTTTTATTGTACCAATATTTTTTAGTGGCAAATCTTTCAAACGCCTGCTATCGAATGCTTTCAGGTTAATAGAAAGCAGCATTCCTCCATCTGAAAGCTCTTTATGAAAATAATGTACAAGAAATTCTTTACCTGTCCCTTTTTTCCCTTGTAAATGGATAACTTCATTTTTTTTATATAATATTTTTACATGATCTATTATTGTTCTTGTCCTATCTGATGCAGCCGCAATCAATTCACCTGTCTCATCAGAATGAATCGCAAGTCCCTTTTGATTCAATACAGGGTCGGAAACCCTCTCAAGCATAAAGAATTTATAAGCTTTTTGGCCGACTTTAAAATGATGACCCTTAAAGTTAATTACATTATCCTTAATCGTAAAGTTTCCGGTTATTTTATTCTTATTAAGCCCAAGATCTGTATTTAATATATATAAATATTCTTTAGACAGGGGGTTGGATTCAAAATCAGTCCAATGTTCATATATTACTTCCCCCTGTTCATCCATAACCATAAAATTATTAATATCTTGCAGGATAAACTCCTCAAAAACCTTTGATACGTCATTTTTTATTTGCAAATGATGATAGAGAAGTTTTGCATTTTCCAATGATGCAATGATCGATTCCTTCCCCGACTGTATTAATAGCCCCTTAAGACCGTAAGTATATGAGGTCTTCATTGTAATTACGTCACCTATAATTTGCTGGTACCCGGAACTCTTCAGCTTTAAGATTAAAGGCGCAACCTCATCTGACTCTGAAATTGTGAATACCTTTAATGGATAATCTAATAAATCAATAATCGATTGGGCACCAGAAGTGATATTGGCAAAGCCGACAATAGCAGTCTTACTTTCAAGGTCATTCGCTAGTGTGAGGGAACGAATCATATCATATCCGGAAAGCTGTATATCTATAACAGGGATGCTCACAGCCTTTTTAATAAACTGTGCTGTCCCCCCTCTGCTAATAATAATCTCTGCTCCATTTTTTTCAGCTTGAATTGCCTGTTCGGCACCGTCAGCCAGGTCGCCAATAGAATAATCTATTTCAAGTGCAGGGAAAAGCGGGATACATTCTTTAATCACCGCTGTCATCGATTCATAGGGAGCCACGATATGTATGTTGATTTTCATATGAATTCCTTCCTTCCGAACAAAACTGTATACATCCTTCTTCAGACGCAGCAGATTCTTCCACATCAATTATATCTATTTTATACCATTTTGCATCATGAAACATAGTATGCTAATTAACCCAATAAACAGAAAAACAAAAGAAATGGAGACATAACGAATGTCAACGATACAAAAGCCAAACATTATACAATAGAAAGCATTTCATGTTAACTGTTACTAGTTGATAAAAAGTGCTGATAATTTCAATTCAGAGTAACTCTGTTTTTCTGGACAGATGATTTTCCCATAGACAGTTTCACCGCTTATCTAGCTGTTACTGTCTTATAGAGACGTTTTAATAGACAGTTTCCTCACTTATCTTGCTGTTCCTGTCTTATAGAGAACTTCTCATCGACTGTTCTTTCTCTTTTTTTGCTCCCACTGGCTTTTATATATCCTGAACTAAATTAATCAGCACTCTATATAAAAACCGAACGAAGGTATCGTTCGGTTTTTATTTAATATATTAAATTTCTTTTGTCTCAGCGTCTTAACTCTTACTCTATAATTCATACCATCTATTTTCAATCAACTTCTGATACCAGTAATAGCTTTCTTTCTTCGTGCGTTCTAGTGTTCGATAATCGATATGAACTAATCCGAAACGCATTGTATAGCCTTCTGCCCATTCAAAGTTATCCAGTAAGGACCAGCAAAGATATCCTTCAATTGGAACTCCTGAATCAATACTGCGCTGCAATGCCGCCAGATGAGATTTCAAGTAGTCAATTCTTCCTGTATCATTTACTTTACCGTTCTCAACATCATCATTATAACAAGCACCATTTTCCGTAATGTAAATTGGTGTATCCCCATATTTTTCATGGATATAGGTTAAAACTTTGTAAAAGCCGTCTGGATAAATTGGCCAGCCGATATCTGTCCGATTCTCTCCCATATCGATATCCTCGCAGTCAAATAATCCACTGCCTTTTTTATATCTTGCAAGGTTGCCAGTATAATAGTTTATGCCAAGGAAATCGATTTCTTGGTTAATCAGCTCCATGTCTCCTTCAGCTAATTTAAGTTTTACTCCCTTTTGCCCATACCAATCTACTAAGTAATTTGGATAGTTCCCCTTAAACACTGGTTCAAAAAACCAATCAATCAGAAATCCTACTTCTCTCTGGCAGGCTGCAATGTCCTCGCTCCGATTACTGAAAGCTTCTTTCCATGTTGTATTTGGGGCATAACCAATCTCTCCAGCAACACCCAGTTCCCTAAAAAGCTTCACCGTTTTACCATGTGCCACTAAAAGATGATGGGCAACATCAACAGCTAATTGTAAATCTTTATTTCCCGGGGCATGTTCTCCTATATAATTGGATAGAAATGATGCACACCAAGGCTCATTTACTGTAATCCATTTATTAATTTTACCAGCAAACTCCTTAAACATAATTTCTGCATAGTTTGTAAACGCATCAATTGTATCTCGACTCGCCCAGCCACCTTTATCTTGCAAGGCTTGCGGCAAATCCCAGTGATATAACGTGCACATTGGCTCGATGCCCTGCTCCAGCAGCTCATCTACGAGACGGTGATAATAGTCCAGGCCCTTCTGATTTATTTCCCCCACACCATTTGGCAGGATACGTGACCACGAAACAGAGAAGCGATAAATGTCACTGCCCAGTTCTTTAATTAATTGCACATCTTCTTTGTATCGATGGTAGCTGTCACAGGCGATATCCCCATTGTCTCCATTTACAACTTTCCCAGGAGTCTTAGAGAATGTATCCCAAATTGATAATCCACGTCCATCTTTAGATGCAGCACCTTCAATCTGGTAAGATGCAGTAGCAACACCAAACTTTAAATTTTCAGGTAGTTGAATAATTGCCATATGATACATTACCTCCACTATATTTATTTTTAAGTACAGCTTTCTCGTATAATTAACTCTGGATCAACCAATATCGGTTGCTTTTCACTCGCATCATTAATTAGATCATTTAAAAGATATGCCGCGAGTTTCCCAAGCTTTTCCTTATCCTGTCTGACTGTAGTTAACTGTGGCGTACTGAATTGACAAGCATCAATATCATCACAGCCTATTAAACGAATATCATCAGGTATTTGTAAACCATGTTCTTCAATTGCTTGTTTTGCACCAAAGGCCATGAGATCAGAAGCAGCGAATACCGCTTGTGGGTATGGTCCCTTTTCCAAAATTCTCTTCATCGCCTGATAACCACTCTCTTGAAAGAAATCGCCATGTTGTACCCATTCAGGTTTGATTTCCATTCCAAACTGCTGCATGGCATGGAGAAAACCCTGTTCTCGAAGCCTTGCGATAGAGGAGTCTTGCTTCCCGCTAATAAAGGCGATGTCACGGATATTTTGTAAGTATAAATGCTCCACCACTGTATTTGAGATTTTCTCATTATCCGTCATTACATAACTATATTTCGGCCCGGCAAATTCCAAATCCACCCCAACACAAGGAATTTCACTCTGTACCAGCTCATAAACGGCCTCCTCCATTTCTTCACCAGCAATGATTAAGCAGCCATCAACCTGAAAGTGCCGGCAGCGCGCCAAATAACTGTCATTACTCTGGTGGAATTGTTCATTGGAAAACATTAAAATATCATACCCGAGTTCTCCAACGATACGTTTAAAAGAGGTCATTACTTTATTGAAAAAAGGATGCGTAAAATCTACATTAATCTTCCCTGCATAAATCAAACCAATTAGATTCGACTTTTTAGTAGCAAGTGACTTTGCTGAGAAGGTAGGACGATATCCTGTTTCCTGGATAATATCCAATACCTTCTGTTTTGTATTCTTATTTACGCCATCATAGTTATTCATTATTTTCGAAACCGTTGCAGGTGAAACCCCTGCCATTTTTGCTATGTCCCTTATTGTCAGATTCATTTATATTCCCTTTCAAAGATGTCTATTTTTTTATTTTAGCGATCCTTCTGTAATGCTGGAAATAAATAACTTATTAAACATTAGAAATACGATAACAAGTGGAATTGTTGCCCAAAACACTCCAGACAGCATCATCCCAAAGTCGACATTGTTTGTGCTATTTAACGAGGACAGTGCTACTTGTATTGTATAGGTATCTGGGTCGCGAAGCACAGTAAACTGCCAGAGAAACTCTCCCCATGTAGCTGTAAAGACAATAATTCCAAGTGTTGCAAATGCCGGTAAAATGATAGGTAAAACAATGCTTCTGAAAATCCGAAAGTTGGAACATCCATCCAGCTTTGCTGCTTCGATTAATTCATCAGAAACAGATTGACTAATATATTGCCGCATCAAAAAGATTCCTAATGGGTTCAAAAAGAAAATAATCATCGCACCAAATAAAGTATCCAGCAATCCAAATTTAGCCACCAAGAAGTATTGGGGAATTAATCCCAATTGCGGAGGGATAATCATTGTTAACAAAATAGCAATAAAAAAGATATTCTTTCCTGGGAATTTAAATTTCGCAAATGCAAAACCAGCCAGCGAGCTGATTAGTAAAACAACCAGTGTTACTACTGCACAAACTATAAGTGTATTCCACATTGCTCCGAAAAAAGGTATTTTATCCAAAACAGCTTGAAAGTTTTCAACAAGACGGTCTCCTGGTGTCAAAGTCGGAGGTATCGAATTGTATGCCGCACTCGGTCTTGTTGCCATTACAAACATCCAGTAAAAAGGAAAAATAGACACAATGGAAGCAATGATTAAAAATAGATACATAAAAAATCTGCCAAATGCCAGCCTTTTGATTCCTGCTTTATTCATGCCCTATACCTCCTTTTCCTTTTACCGATGCCTGAGGTGAAATACGTATTCACCGCTGAAAAGAATACAATAATCAATAGTAGAATGATCGCTGTAGCTGAGCCTGTGCCAAATGACTGTAAATTAAATGCATCACGATATAAATACATTACCACGGTCATTGCTTCTGTTCTGCTAAATGCCTGAACTCCCAGGAATACCGTTGGTTCTGTAAATAATTGCAGTGCCCCAACAGTAGAAAAGAAGACTGTTAAAATAATAAATGGCTTCAATAATGGAATCGTTATAAAACGCAGCTGCTGAAAAATGCTTGCTCCATCAATTTTTGCTGCCTCATATAACTCTTTTGGTATGCTTTGCAGCCCTGCAAGATAAATAATCGTGTTATAGCCAATCCAGCGCCAGAATACCATGATTGATATCGCTATTTTTGCTCCCCACTCACTTGTCCTCCAGGCAACGGAATCCATTCCAAACAGCTGTAAAATATAGTTAACAAGCGCAGTCTCGTTATTACTGAAAAACACTCCAAAAACCAGTGCGACAGCTACCATTGAAGTAATATATGGCAGAAAAACCATTGCACGGAATGTATTTTTGAACTTAAGATAGGTTTGATTCAAAATAAAAGCTAAAATAATCCCAATAATGATTTGAGGTGCAGTCCCCAGTAAACCCATAATAATTGTGTTATATAAAGACTTCCAAAAGAGCGGATCATTTAAAACAATAATAAAGTTATCTAATCCGACAAATGTCATTTCACCTAAACCGTTCCACTTCTGAAAGGCCAGATATAGACTAAAGAGAGCTGGATAAAGACCAATAATGGCAAAAATAATGAAAAAAGGTGAAATGTATAGATAGGCACTTATTTTATCTTTTGTTTCCTCTGATCTATACTTTCTTTTTACTTTCAAGTGGCTCCCCCCCTTTTCCTCAGATAATCGTTAATGTGGCGGATCGCATCCACCACATTAACGCTTTTTCATTATCTGCCGATAAGGCCTTTAATCCGTTCAACCGCTGCTTCCCATTCTTTATCTGCATCAGCACCTTGCTGCACATTTTGCATAGCATTCAGCACTTCATTATGAGCACTCATATAATCTGGTCCTTTATAAACATAAGTAATATCATCTGTTGCCTTCGCAAAATATTGTGCAGTACTTTGCCCGCCGAAAAACTCATCTGTGGTATTTTTGAAATCTTCCATTTCATACACTACAGGTGACGACGGAAACAGCCCGGCTTCGCTTTGGTATGATTCCAACTGACGTTCGGGTGATAAGAGCCACTCTACAAATGCGTACGCTTCCTCTGAATGATCCGTTTCTTTCGGTATACTAATGTAAGAACCGCCCCAGTTTCCAGCGAATTCAGCTGGCAGCGTAGCAACTCTAAATTTACCCTCGGCCTCAGGTGCATTTCCCAGCATCCACCCTTTCAGCCATGCTGCACCCATTTCAACAGCAAAATCTCCATTATTTACAGCATTTCCCCACTCTGGTGTCCAAAGTGTGTATTCACCAACGAGTCCAAGCGCGTCCATTTCAATTGCAAAATCATACGCCTCTCTTACAGCATTACCTGTCTCTTCAATCAGCAGGTCACCAGCCTCATTAAAGAAACTCTCTTCTGCTCCATCAATGATTCCGCGATATGCCATTTCCATACTGTCGACCATTGGCTTGTCAGTCTTTTCTTTCACTTGCTCACCAACTTTTATAAAGTCATCCTTCGATTGAATCAGTGCTTCGACTTCTTCAGGTTCAGTAGGCAAGCCCGCTTCTTCAAATACATCCACTCGATAAAACATTGCTTTGGGACCTATATCTGTTGGTAATCCAAACAGGAAATCACTTTCACTGTTTTCACCAATTTCCCATTTCCAATCCAGATATTGGTCTTGGATGTCTTTTGCACCGAGATCATATAGATTGTTAAAACGGTCCTGTGCTTCTTTAAATCTGTCTAATTGGTCAACCTCCAGCATCGCAATATCAGGTGCACCGCTGCCTGCGGATAGTGCTGTAAATAATCCGTTATGATGTTCAGCAGTTTCCGCTGTTCTCACCTTAATTTTTATTCCTGGATTTTCTTCTTCGTATTTCTTCGCCAAATCCTCATAATTTGTTGCACCGAACTGCCAGAAGTCTAAGGTAATATCTCCACCGCTTCCACCTTTACCTTTGTCAGATGAGCCATTGTCATCATTGCTGCAAGCCGCCAATAAGAAGACCAGCATGAACAGCATACCTGCGTAAGTAACCAATTTACCCCTTTTCACTTTACTCTCCACCCCCGTAAAAGATTATCGAAACCGGTTTCTTTAAAGTTTAAAAATATGCCGTATGACTCCGCATGAAACCGCTTTCTAAATGAATTATATTATTTTCTGAATATAAAATCAAGACTAAATTTAAAAAACATGTAAATCGGTTTCTACGCTAAGTAATAGAAAAACTGTGACAGCCAGGCCTAACCCTCTGTCACAGTTCCTGAAAATTGATGATTCTATTACTGATACGATGTAAAAGCTGATGATCATGACTAATAGCAAGTACACCAATTTGGCGTTCACTTGCTAGCCGGCAAATGGTCTCCCAGAGCTGTGCCTGTGTGATTGCATCAAGCATCGTTGTCATTTCGTCTGCAATTAGAAATTTCGTGTCATTTCTTAATGCCCGTGCCAGACAAAATCGCTGCAGTTCTCCACCAGATAGTTCACTGGGCCAGCGCAATAGCCATTCTTGCTTTATACCAAGCGCATCAAGCAATGGACTTGTTTCCATACCGCTTTCCTGAAGAAGCTTCTTCATTTTCCATCTTGGATTAATTGCTTGTTCGGGATGCTGCCAGACAAGCTGCACAGGATTAACATTCATTCCGTCAAAATCCGGTCTCTCTATCCTGACTTCACCCGCTGACGGCTCTATATAGCCCGCAAGAATCTTTGCCAGCGTTGTTTTTCCTGTTCCACTATAGCCGTGCATCCCTACGATTTCTCCTGGCTCAATCGAGAGTGATACATCTTGAAATAAATAAGCAGCACCTTTGTATCGATAGCCTAAATTATTGGCAACGAGCGGACCATGCTTGGTATCCTTTATAGGTCGGACGTTATCTTTATCAAAGAAGTAGTTCTCTGGTAAAGCATTCCATAACTTTCTCGTATAGGTCTGCTTTAACTGCTCTCCTTTTCCACTAAATGCTGTCACCTTCGCTTCTTCAATCGTTTTCCCTTGATTAAATACAACAACCTTGTCAGCAATGGACAAAGCTGTTCGAATATCATGACTAATAAATACAATGCCTTTCCCCTTAGCAGCTAATTGCTGCAGCACATTTGTCGTTTCTTTTAGAATAGCAGGGTCCAGGCCCGGTGTAGGCTCATCTGCTATAATTAATCTTGCCGGGCTTATCATTGCAATTACAGCCAGCACTCTCCGCGTCATCCCTCCAGAAAGTTCGAAGGGATAGTTGCGAACTGTTTCTTTTGGTAAGCCAACCCGAGAAAATAATTCATTCAGCTGCTGCTTATTAATTGAAGAATCAGCCTCCAGTACCTGTTTCCCCACCTTCATCTGCGGATTAAGCGCTTGGACAGACTGGGGGATTAATGCCGTTTCTTTCCCCCGCATTCCCTGAAGCATTTCATCCGTCATGCTCTCTCCTCTATAATGAATACTCCCTTTCCAGCTTGCATGTTCTGGTAAAATACCTAATATCGTACTTGCCAAGAGACTTTTTCCTGAACCGCTGGCACCGACAATTGCGACGATTTCACCCTCATGTACCGTCATATTCAGCTGTTTGATTACATTTAATTCGGTTTCTTCCAGTCCTTTGCCATAAGCTCGAAAAGACAGGGAAAACTCATTCACTTCCAATAAAGGAGGATTAGATTCTAATGCTTGCTCCATATGCGTTCTTCTCCTTATAATTTTTGACTATGAAACGGATCAAAATAGCGTTGTATATTTTTCCCTAATAAATCAAATAAACTAACCATCATTAATAGACAAAGCCCTGGGAAAAAGGCAAGCCACCACATTCCAATTGAGAGATAGCGCATTGATTCAGATAAAATAATTCCTATTGCTGGCTGTTCAGCTGGAAGTCCAAAGCCTAGAAATGTAATTGCCGCTTCATGCAATATCGCATGTGGAAACATGAGCAGGCAGCCAATAAATAATTGCGGAAAAATATGAGGAAATAGGTGGTGTCTCGCTATCCACAGCTTCGATTTACCTAATTGCCGGGAAGTCTGCACATAGTCCATCGCTTTGATTTGCATTATTTCTGCCCGCAGCACCCTCGTTAGAGCTGGCCAATGCGTTAGTGCAAGTGCAAGGATTATTCCTGCATACCCTCCGCCAAACGCAAAAGATATTAATAACAGGATAACAATATGAGGAACACTCAAAAATAAATCAATCAGACCTGTCACAATCCGGTCAAAAAACGCGTTCCATCCAGCAAGTAAACTGAAAAGGAGTGCAATGCCTGTGCTCGTTAAAGCAGCTAACAGTCCCACCCCCATACTTAAAGAAAGACCCTTCCACGTTCTAGCAAGCATATCTCGTCCAAGCCAGTCCGTTCCAAACAGATGGGCGAGCGAAGGAGCACTATTTTTATTATCCAAATGAATACCAAGTTCACTATCACCTATAAAGAGCCCACTGATTCCAATAATTAGTAAACCTAAAAGGGAAAAGCCAATGATATAAAGTGTCTGCTTTTTTCTAGAGTAAGCGTGTATCAGCTTCATAAACCTGCCCCCTTTCGAACCCGGGGATCTATCACCTTATAAAGTATATCTGCAATTGTATTTCCAATAAATACAAAAACTGTACTAAACAGTACAATGCCCAACAGTAAAGGCACATCACTACCCAAGCCTGCCTGAACTGCAGCTTGTCCTAATCCAGGATAAGAGAAAACCTGTTCCGCTAATACCGCCCCGCCAAAGATCTCTCCAAAAGAAGCAAAGTGTAAAGAAATTGCTGGAAGAGAGATGTTACGCAGTCCGTGCCTATAAATTAAAGAAAATCCTTTTAATCCCTTTGTTTGAGCATACCGCATAAAGTCACTATTCAATATATCTATCAGCTTTTGCCGTGTATGCAGGGTGATGTTGGAAACACCCACAACACTCAGCGTTATTACAGGCAAAATTAGATGTTTCATCCTTTCCATAAGAGAAACATCTTCTGCGAGCACTCCAGCAGGGGTACCTAATCCAACTGGAAGCCAGCCAAGCCAAACTGAAAAAAGCATCAGCAATAAAAGCCCCAGCCAAAATGCAGGTGTCGAAGCCAGTGCATAGGAATATGCTTTAATCAATTTATCAACCCAAGTTCCATGCTTCATCCCTGCAATTACGCCAAGCATAAACCCAACGATCCCAGATAGTATCCATGCCAGTCCCATTAGGACAAGGGAGGAAAGGAATTTCTCCCCGATGACAGCAATGACTGGGGACCGAAATAGTAAGGAAGTTCCCAGGTCTCCTTGTAAGACAGATGCAGCCCAGTGCAGAAACTGCTCATGCATTGGCTCATCCAATCCCCAATATGCTGCAATTGCCTCCCTCTGCTCTGGACCAACCAATGTCATATCTGCACCAATGTAAGATTGTACTGGATCAATTGGAGAAAAGCTTATTAACGTATAGGATAGTATGCTGACCGCGACGAGCAGCATAATCAACTTTATACCTTTTCCGAGCAAAAAGGCTGTCATTCGTTTTCCAATCAATTGCCTTCCTCTTTTCTATTCTTTCCAATGCCAATCCAAAATGAAATCAGTGATCGGCCATCCATGACCATGTGGCTGCACTTTCTGCTCCCCAATTTCGAGACGGTCATTCACGAAGTAGATATGATCCACGTTTACTAACCATACCCACGGGGCATCGCCTTTTGCGGAAAATCCAGTTTCTCCATCCCACTGCGCCTTTTTCCACCAATCATATGCTTCCTCTTGTGTCGTCGCTCTTAGAGCATGGTTCATATACTTATCAACCTGAGGATTTGCATAATAATTGGCGTTATAATATCCAATTCCTCTCGTATTACTGCTAAAGAGGTGATACATTTCGATTGGGCTATGGTTGCCCCAACCCATCATAATCGGTTCAGAGTACATTTCTCTCTCAATTTCATTCCAGCTTGCACCTTTAGGTTCTGCCTTTATGCCAAGCGGTTCAATCCTATCTGCAAAAGCAAGCGATAAGGACTGGCGAACCTGATCACCAGAAGGGTAAAGCAAATGAAAAGAGGCTTCTATACCATCCTTTATCCGAATCCCGTTATCTTGCATTTCCCATCCAGCATCCGTCAGAATTTTCTTTGCTCTATCCATATTATCGTCATCTATCTTTGTATCTTCGTTCCACCAAGGCAATTCATCTGCAGCAGAATATGCTGGTGTTCCAAATCCATTCAATACGCCTTCGACCAAGGCTTGTCTGTCAATTCCAATATTCATTGCTTCGCGAATTGCGGGATCGGCAGTTACATCATTCCCGATTATGCGGCCATCTTTCGTCTCTTCTCCACTTGGCACAAACGGAAGCATTACACCGCGATTATCAACTGAACTTAATTGAACACGCTCCATCCCTTTTATTTCCTCATTACCAAAAGTCGCTGGCACGGAGAGGATATCTACCCCACCAGCATTTGCCGCAGCAAATGCAGCATCTTCAGCTAAGAAAAGAAAAGTCAGCTTGGAAAACTCCGGCTCTTTTCCATAATAATGCGGATTCACTTCTGCTATTACTTGCTGCCCTTTATCCCACTGTACAAGCTCATAAGGACCTGAACCAATTGGATTTTCCTTATATTCCTCACTATAGGCATGTTCTGGCACAATTCCAGTCGTTACAAGTGTATAAATAAAGGTAGAGTCAGGCTCCTCTAATGTCATTTCCACTATGAAGTCATCTTTTGCTTCTACCTTTTTTAAGTTACTTAAATCAACGACAGATGCACTTTGCTGCGCTGTTTCAAATGTGAAAACCACATCCGCTGCATCAAGTGCTTCTCCATCCGAAAACTTCACATCATCTCTAATGTGAATGGTCCATATACGGCCATCATCACTGACCTCATAGCTTTCCGCTAAATCATATGCAATCTCAAAGTCCTTGTTATAGGTTAATAAAGTACTTTGGAACAGCGGGCTGCCATAACGGCCCCAGCCAAGAGTCGGGTCAAATCCTTCTTCCGGTTCACTGCCAATTGCAAGAATCAATTCATCTGTGCCTTCATCATTTGCTGCTCCTTCCGTTGAAGCCTTTTCTTCTAACCTATCCGCTGAACAAGCAGCTAAAAACAGGAAAATGAGAAGAAAACCTATCCAAGTTATATTTCTCATATTTGCTAACTCCTTCTGTTGCGTATATAAAAAACCTACAGTCTTTTCCAGACTGCCTGATATACCTGTTTTAATGGGATGTTATTTTCTTCTGCAATCTTTTTGCACATTTCGTATTCGGGAGAGCTCTGGAAAACCTCCCCATTCCTCAAACCTTGTTTAACAGTGACAGCTCCCCATTCCGTCTCCACCTGTGTAAAAGTCCTTTCCATCCGATGAACAGTGAGCGGATAATAACGGATTCCAAGGGTTGTTGTTTCTGCTAAAAGGATATCTTTCATTTTCGGAATTGCTGAAGCGGCGCATAAAAGCTGCAATAAAATGCCTGGACGATTTTTCTTCATATAGATTGGGGAATAAAACACATCATTTGCTCCAGCATCAAATAAACGATCCATTACAAATCCCAGCCATTCCCCTGAAATATCATCCAGGTTAACTTCCATTTTGACCATCTCACGGTCGATATGCTCCTCGTTTGGGGGATGCTTCCTTTCCACTTTAAACCCTCCTTAAAAGCGGGTCAACAGATTCACTCTTTCCTGTCCCGCTGGTCAATTAGAACTGCACTATAGGCACCTCCAAAGCCGTTATCAATATTTACAACACTAACTCCGCTTGAGCAGGAATTTAGCATCGTTAAGAGAGCAGACAGCCCATTAAAATTGGCTCCATAGCCAACACTTGTCGGTACAGCGATAACAGGATGGGAGACAAGCCCACCGACAACACTTGTTAAAGCTCCCTCCATTCCTGCTACAACGATAGAAACAGTTGCCTCCTGAATCGCAGGTGCCTGATCAAGCAAGCGATGCAGCCCAGCAACACCAACATCATAAAATCGTCTGACATTGCTGCCAAGCAACTCAGCTGTTACCGCCGCTTCCTCTGCCACTGGCAAATCGGACGTTCCTGCACAAACAACTGCAATATAACCCTCTCGCTGTTTTGCGGTTTCTTTCTTTTCCGCTTTCCAATAAAGAATACGGGCAACATCATGATAAGAAAACTCAGGATGCGTCTCAAGAATGAGAATTGCCTTTTCCTTACTTATTCGCGTAATAATTACATCATTATGCTTTGCCTGAATTGCTTCCAAAATAGAAACGATATGCTCAACCGTCTTTCCTTCCCCATAAATAACCTCTGGGAAACCTTGACGCTTTTTCCGGTGATGGTCCACTTTTGCAAAACCTAAATCTTCATAAGTCGCAAGCCTTTGTTTTGCTTCTGTAATACTTAATTCTCCTGCTTGAACTTGTCTTAGAATTTCTTCCATTGTGGCGCCTTCACTCCTTCCAGTACATCAATGTTCATGTTACAGACTTACTGCTCTCCAATTACAACGCGCAATACGTTGGGATGATTGGGAAAACTCTTTGTTCCAGCTCCATAGCCAATTTTTTCTACTTTCATTGCAGGAAAAACAGAATACTCCTCTGCCAATACAGCAGCAAATGCAGCCCCTGTAGGTGTAGTAAGTTCTGCTTTTAACTCACTTTGTGCAAGGGGAACACCAGTTAATATTTCTAATGTTGCTGGTGCTGGTATAGGATATATTCCATGAGCAATATGAATATGTCCCGAACCAGTTGGAACAGGAGCTGACTTAATTTTTTCTATTTCCAATTGTTCAATTAAGATAGCTGTTCCAACGATATCTATAATGGAGTCAACAGCACCCACCTCGTGGAAATGGACTTTTTCAAGGCTTAATCCATGAATTTTCCCTTCCGCTTCACCAATCTTTCTAAAGATACGTAGTGACATCTCTTTCACCTTTTCCGATAACTCCGAATCCGTGATGAGCTTCACGATATCCTTGTATGTTCGATGATGGTGATGGTGGTGTTCATGATGTTCATGGTCATGAATAGGATGTGTATGGCCGTGATGATGGTGATGGTGATGATTTTCATCGGAATGGTCATGTTTGTCATGTTCATGATGACTATGCCCGCCATGGTCCTGATTAGCTTCATCGCTGGTTAATATAACATCAAATTTGGTTGCTGTAATTCCATTTTTTATTGTATTAGCTATTTTTAGTTTATATTCTTCCTCGATATGTAATTTCCTTAATTCCTTTTCCAAATGAGTAAAATCTCCACCGGCATTCAGCAGAGCTCCAATAGTCATATCTCCGCTAATCCCAGAGAAACAATCAAAATAAAGTGTTTTCATATGCTTTGCTCCTTTGATTTAAAATAATCTTCCCGCACTCAATTTTATATGAAAAAGAGCAGTTTTCAATCTATTAGATTAAAAACTGCTCCTTAATCACTTTATATGAATTAAGCATTTGCTAACAGTTTAGTTTCCCATTGATCCTGCTCAATCACTTCATTCATGCTTCCAGTACGGTAGCCAAGCAAATCGACGGATACATAATCAAAACCTAAGTTTACCAGCTTGTTTTGAATTTGTTCCTTTTTGCCCAGCAAATCAAGTATTTTATCTTCGGCTACTTCGATACGCGCTACATTGTCATGATAGCGTACACGCACCTCTTCAAAGCCAAGCCCTTTCAGATATAATTCTGCATGATCAACTTGTTCTACAATTTGTTTGTTCAGTTTTGTGCCATAAGGAAAACGTGAGGCTAAGCTGCAAGATGCAACTTTGTTCCACACCGGAAGTTCCAATTCTTTAGCAAGTGCACGTACATCCGATTTATAAAAGTCTGCTTCTTGAAGAACACTGCGAATGCCTTCCTCCGTTCTTGCTTTCAATCCAGGACGGAAGTCTGTTTCGTCATCCATGATCATTCCGTCTAAAACATACGGATAATCCATTTCCTTTGCTAATTCATTTAGTTGTGTATAGAGCAGCTTTTTGCTGAAATACCAGCTCTCTGGATTATTCGCTGCAATTTCCGGGTTGTCCAATTCCTTCATTTCAGTTTGGTGAACACGAACACCCATACTTTCAGCTAACTGAACAGCTGCGTCAAATTCAGAATCACGGAAAAGCTCTGAGTTTACCACAACAGCCAACACATTGTCTCCCAGCTCTTCTTGAGCACGCTTTAGCACTACTGTACTGTCTACACCTCCGGAAAAGGCAATCATGACACGGCCCATATCTCTTAAAACCTTACCCAGCTGCTGATTTTTCTCTTGAAGATTATTCATTCACTATACACTCCTTGTTTAGATAGAATTGTAGTTAATTAATAAATCTAAAAATCCTCTATTTCCATGATAACGCTTAACATTAACTGTTCATCCTCTGCATGAGCAAAGTAATTTATAGAATGCCACATACATTTTTACATTCTTCCTTTTATCTTAACACAGACTATCAACGATTTTACAGTTTTCGAATTAAATAAAGTGAGAAAGATTTCATTGTAATTTTTTTCAGTTGATGGGTGTGATATACGAAAGCAGGGAGAGCAAAGCAGAGCAATTCAAGGCGATAAAGGTTACTGAATTTCAATTATTTACTGCACAAAAGTGAAAAAGTACATCGGTAAAGATAATAATTTGCTAATACGGGTATTCTATAATTATCTTGCTATAAATGGAGGTATCTTCATTGAATAAATTATTTACAATTTTAGTTTTTATTGGTTTGCCACTTTCTGTCATCGGCTCTATCTTTCATTGGTCAGCCGTTATTATGTTTATCATCTATTGTTTAACAATCATCGCTTTAGCCGGCTTTATTGGCCGGGCCACAGAAAGTTTAGCAATCGTGTTAGGTCCAAGAGCTGGGGGGCTGCTGAATGCAACCTTTGGAAATGCAGTCGAACTGATTATTTCTATCTTCTCACTTAAAGCAGGACTAATTGGAATCGTCCTTGCTTCGCTGACAGGTTCTGTATTAGGAAACTTGCTGCTTGTTGGCGGGCTTTCCTTTTTCGTTGGCGGTCTGAAATATAAACGGCAGTCTTTTAGTATTTACGAAGCACGGCACAATTCAGGTCTGTTAATTTTTGCAGTTGTTGTCGCGTTTGTTATTCCTGAAGTGTTTACACATACAATGAATGAACACGAAACAATGGTCCTGAGCGTTGGGATTTCCATTATTTTAATTGTATTATATTTAGCAGCATTACTGTTTAAGTTCGTTACCCATCGAGGAGTTTACCAAGTGGATGAAGCTGAGGATAAAGCCAATCATGAAGAAGAACCGGAATGGGGAAAAGGACGGGCAATCACAATACTAGCCCTTGCAACGATTGCTGTTGCTTATGTTTCGGAACACTTAGTATCAACATTCGACGTTGTTGGAGCAACATTTGGCTGGTCTGAATTATTTATCGGGATTATTATTGTTGCTATCGTTGGAAATGCCGCGGAACATGCATCAGCAATCATCATGGCATATAAGAATAAAATGGATGTTGCGGTAGAAATTGCTGTAGGTTCCACCTTGCAGGTTGCTATGTTTGTTCTGCCAATCCTTGTATTGTTGTCCCTACTCTTTCCAACACCCATGCCGCTTGTCTTCACATGGCCAGAATTAATTAGCATGGTGACCGCAGTACTATTAATGATCACACTATCAAACGACGGGGACTCCAATTGGTTTGATGGTCTCGCTTTGCTGGCAGCATATGTGATTATGGCTATTGGATTTTACTTTATTTAAATGTGTTACAACCGCGAGATGAATTAGAATACTTGTCAAGGTTGTCTTCCTCCCTGCATAAGCATAATAATATAAAACAAAAATAACAGAGGTGTTTCCTTATGCAGGGAAGAATGATGACGTGGGTTTGTTATGCTGCAGGTTATGTTTTTATAACGTCGGGGATCATGAAATTAGTCGTCCACGATTTTAGAGCAATGTTTGCTGGTCTTGGTCTGCCTTTTCCCGAGGTAACATTACTTTTAATAGCTGTTCTTGAGGTATCCTGCGGGATGCTGATCGCGGGCAGAATGTACACTAAACAAGCTGCCACGCCGCTTATTTTTATTATGATTGGCGCCATCCTTATTACAAAAGTACCAATCATCTCAAGTAATGGCTTGTTATCTTTCGCTTTCGAAGCAAGATTGGATATTATAATGCTTATTTTACTCCTTCTCATCTATAAGTACATTCCAAGTAAAAATCATTAGGATAGTATAAAAATAGTCTATCGGATTTCAGACAGAAACCTGCACTCCAGTTTATTTTAAAGTTAATTAGGGTAGTGGATGAGACAAGAGGCTCAGTCCCTGATTGATCCCATTAATTGAAAAAGGAGCGTGCACATGACAACTTATCATAAACTTATTCGTGACCGTATTCCCGAAGTCCTTGAACAGTCTGACAGAACATTTAGTGTAGAAACACTTAACCATGACCGTTATATTCTTGAGCTCAAGAAAAAGTTAGATGAGGAACTGGCAGAGTATCAAGCTGCGGCCACTAACGAGGAGGCCCTGGAGGAGCTGGCAGATATTTTAGAAGTAATTCATTGTCTGAGCGGAGTGCATCAAGCATCCTTTGAAGAGCTGGAGCAAATTCGCGCGAAGAAGGAAGCAGAGCGTGGGAGCTTTAAAGAGAAGTTGTTTTTAGTAGAGGTTGATGATAAGTGAACGGGACAGAAAGGACAAAGCCAAACATACTAAAATATAATAATCTAACTTTTTAAGAAAATATTTTGGCCCTATCATCCTCGATTCCAATGCAATTTAGCATAAGTTTATATTTATAATTCGTTTTAGTTGCTATTGACACCGCTTTCACATTCTTGTATTATAACTTAACAAGTTAATTTATGTGATTGGAAAAGAGACCCACACCGTAAAGTATATTTCTCGTTGGAGAAGTATGCTGTAAAAGTGTGGGTTTTTGTGTTCTAGTATACATATAAACAACTTGTAGAAATATATTTAAAGTATAAACGAGGGGGAATGATAAACATGTCCGAATTTCTAGCTGAACTGATTGGCACCATGGTTCTTGTTGTGTTTGGTGGTGGAGTTGTTGCAAGCAATATACTCAATAAGTCAAAAGGGGCAGGTGGCGGCTGGGTGCTCATTACACTTGGTTGGGGCCTAGGGGTTACTCTTGGAGTCTATGCTGTAGGAGATGTATCCGGTGCGCACCTTAACCCTGCAGTAACATTAGGATTTGCATCAATCGGTGAGTTTCCATGGGAAAGCGTTTTACCATATATCACAGCGCAAATAATTGGCGCGGTTATTGGGGCGATTATTGTATTCTTTGTATACCTGCCTCATTGGGCAGAAACAAAAGAGGCAGATTTAAAATTAGCGGTGTATGCTACAGCGCCAGCAATACGTAGTCCGTTATCGAATCTGACAGCAGAAATTATTGGTACGTTCGCTCTATTATTAGGATTATTATTTATTGGCGCAAATGAATTTACTGAGGGATTAAATCCACTTGTTGTCGGTGCGTTAATTGTTGCCATTGGTATGTCATTAGGTGGTCCGACTGGTTACGCGATTAATCCAGCACGTGATTTAGGGCCAAGAATTGCACACGCAATTCTCCCCATCCCAGGAAAAGGCGGATCTGATTGGGGATATGCTTGGGTACCAATTGCTGGTCCAGCAATTGGCGGGATTTATGGAGCACTGTTCTATCAAGCTGTTTTCACAGGAGTATATACATGGGCTTTTTGGGCAGTCAGTGGTGTAATTGCATTCATACTAGTTGCGGCCACAGTAATAGAATTAAAAAAGGCATCGACTAATGCAGCTGATAAAAAGAAAGTATCCAATATAATATAAGTATAGGGAGGAGAAAGATTTATGAGTAAATTTATTTTATCAATAGACCAGGGGACAACTAGTTCGAGAGCAATTTTATTTAACCATAAGGGTGAGATTGTTGAAACAGCACAGCAGGAATTTGAACAGTTCTTTCCAAAGCCTGGCTGGGTTGAACATGACGCAAATGAAATTTGGACATCTGTCCTAGCTTGTGTTGCAGAGGTTTTAAGAAAATCCGATATTAACCCTGACCAAGTTGCAGGAATTGGCATTTCTAATCAACGGGAAACAGCAGTTGTTTGGGATAAAAAGACTGGCAAACCAATTTATAAAGCGATTGTTTGGCAATCACGGCAAACAGAAGAAATTGTACAAGAACTGCGCGAAAAAGGATATAATGATTTATTTAAAGAGAAAACAGGATTGCTTTTGGATCCATATTTCTCGGGTACAAAAGTAAAGTGGATTCTGGACAATGTAGAAGGTGCTAGAGAAAAAGCAGAAAACGGCGAACTGCAATTCGGTACAATTGACAGTTGGCTGGTTTATAAACTTTCGGGCGGAAAAGCTCATGTTACAGATTATTCAAACGCTTCTCGCACGCTCATGTTTAATATCTATGATTTAAAATGGGATGATGAATTACTTGATATTCTGACTGTTCCGAAGAGCATGCTTCCAGAAGTGAAACAGTCATCAGAAGTTTATGCAAATACGATAGATTACCATTTCTTCGGTAAAGAGATTCCAATCGCAGGAATTGCTGGTGACCAGCAGGCAGCACTGTTTGGCCAAGCTTGTTTTGATGAAGGAATGGTTAAAAACACTTATGGCACAGGCGGATTTCTTTTGATGAACACTGGAGAAAAGGGAGTTCAATCAGAAAATGGTCTATTAACAACAATTGCTTGGGGTGTTGATGGAAAAGTTGAATACGCTTTAGAAGGAAGTATCTTTGTATCCGGTTCAGCTATTCAATGGCTCCGTGATGGTTTGCGATTGATAGAAAGCGCACCAGAAAGTGAAAGTATATCTAAACAAGTGGACTCAACAGATGGAGTCTATGTAGTTCCGGCTTTCGTTGGGCTAGGGACTCCTTATTGGGACAGTGAAGCACGTGGTGCTGTATTTGGACTGACTCGCGGCACGAAAAAAGAACATTTTGTCCGAGCTACCCTAGAATCTCTTGCTTATCAATCTAAAGATCTAGTCGATGTCATGATGACTGATTCAGGCATCGAAGTGAAGTCATTGCGTGTAGATGGTGGAGCAGTTATGAATAATTTCTTAATGCAGTTCCAAAGTGATCTTTTAGATGTTCAAGTTGATCGTCCTGTTATAAATGAAACGACTGCTTTAGGCGCAGCTTATTTAGCTGGTTTAGCAGTTGGCTACTGGAAAGATAAAGAAGAAATTGCAAAACAGTGGAATGTTGATCGCACTTTTACATCTGAATTATCTGAGGAAAAACGTGATGAGCTTTATGCTGGCTGGAAAAAGGCAGTAGCTGCGACGAGAGCATTCAAAAACTAATCTTGTTTAAAAGAATAAATCACTTCTAACCTTTTCAAGTCCATACTATATCGGGACCTGTTAAAATATAAAAGTAATTTCTTTTTAAACATGCAGCCATTGAGTGGCCACATATCCTTTATTCCCTTAATAAAGGATATGTGGTCCTCTTTATTATAAAGAAATAAAGTCCTATCCATCATTGAAGGGGAATTGCATTTCCTCAGCAGTATAAAATTGAAAAGGACTTCTTAGTTTCTTCCCCTTCATTTTCCGGTACTTTTAAATAAGTTAGTGAAAATCTTTTTCTTCTCTTTCGTGCTCACATTGCCTTCTCTTCTACCCTGCAGCTCATTCATAGCCTTCATGAGATATTCATCACGCTTTCTCTCATTATCCCTTTGGCCTTTATCTTGTTCATGGATCCGTTCATTGAAAGAGACTTGAAGTTGCAGGAATAACGCTTCATACCCATTCATCCGTTCATGCATAGAGTTCAGCGTTTCCAGCAGCTCCTTATTTTGTTCCGCTAATAGGCGGATTTCATTTAACATTGTCTTATTCAATTGAAGTTCATTGACCTTTTGTTCATTCACTTCTTCACTATTCGAGTGAACCTTCCCTTCCTCTATTTTTTCCAATATACTTTTCACCTGTTCATGCTGGTTCCCTTGTTCCATCAAATGCCGAATCTTTTTTATCGTATTCAGCGAACTTGCATGAACAAGATAAGCATTCCTCTCACCCCTTCTTATCTTCAGATACTCTCTATAGTGCCTGACATAGCGCCTGACTGTTTCGGGTGGTATAGCCACTTTTTCGGACACGTCTGAGATAGAAAACCATTCATTTAATCGATTCATGATATTCATCCCTTCATTCATGTCTTTCATTTTTCTACTACTTATATGAATACAACTTTTTTTCAATATTTCCTTCTAAAATAGGAAAATAAACTTTTTACTTATTTCTCAAAAACACAATAAGCTGACATGTCTTCATTTTTTCAACTCGTTTTCCAAATAATCCTGTAAGGCATTGCAGGACTTGTATATTTGTACTAACCTAGTTTTAATGACTTCTTCTATAAGTCCATATATAAATTAAAGAAAGAGAGATGCCTTCATGGGCAGAGATAAAGCACAGCAAGACATACATCAACCAATAAAAAATTCCAATCAAACAACGGAAGGCGAAAAAAAGGGATGTTATAGTACAATCACCATATTCATAGGTATTGCACTTATTACCTTTGGTTTTGGAATCTACTGTATAACATTAGCTCCAGATGCCTGGTATGCGACTATTATCATATTTATCATTGGCATCATGCTTTTATTTTTTGCTTATATTTTATATCTAGGATTAAAACATGGTGAGGAAAGTGAAAAAAGATTTGAACTAAATGAGAAGGGGATCTTTGTTCATCACATTCACCATAAGGCTGGAACCGAAGAAAAGGTATCTATCCCATTTGAATCCATCAAGAGTGTAATTATTGGAAACAATGCAAACTATATCTCCATGCCCGTGGGCAAGGGTATTATTTTTTATCGCTTTGGCGCTATAATGGTGATAAAACATGAAAATGGAATTTTTATACAGCAGTTCTTTGAACAGCAGGAATTTCACGATTGGATTTTGAGACTAGAGGACAAAGGATGTCCTTTATTCAAGACTGAATATGACCTGGGCCCTGCAATCGCATCAGGGCCAGATTACAAAGTAGATTTTTCCAAGCTGGTGGGTCTGCCGTGGCAAGGTGCCCCTGATTATCCTCCAATTGGCGAAGAGAAATTACGAAACCCATTTTCACCTTGGGAGATCGGGGTCAAGAAAAGGGAAGGTGTTGAAGAGAATAAACGAATGAAGACAAGAAAGTGGGAAAAACGCGTCAATTGGCTGCTGCTTGGTTATGCTCTTATTGTAGGCGGCGTAATTATGCCAACGTTTCCGCTTGATAAGGATGGCATTCTGGCTATTGATGACCCATTCATTTTTGGTGTATTGCCATTCTATATATTAATCCCTTTCTTTCTGGTTTTATGGCGTTCCTATGCAAAATGGTACTTGCCCTTCCTGTATTTTGTCATTATGACTGCAGGAAATAGTTTTGGCGCATTACTCGTCTCTATATTTGCAGACATACCTGCCATTTATTTATCGGCGATTGCGATAAATCTGTTTGTTCTTGTAATGGGGTTGATTCCCAGTTTCCTATTTATTAAAGTCATTAAATTCTTAGGCACTTTAAGGAATAAAAGCAGGAGCTATTAATCTCACACAAATAAGGGACGGTGATATAACTAATACCACCCAATTAAAAGATGGACATCAGAGAATAGAAAGCTCTTCATGTTAACTTTTTATAATGGGGATAATAATTTCTAATTGCGAAGTGCTGATAATCTTAATTCAGAATTACACTGTTTTTTGGACAGATGGCGTTCTCATAGACTGTTTCACCACTTATCTTGCTGTTACTGTCTGATAGAGATGTTTTCATAGACCGTTTCACCGCTTACCTTGCTGTTACTGTCTGATAGAGATGTTCTTATAGACAGTTTCACCGCTTATCTTGCTGTTACTGTCTGATAGAGATGTTTTCATAGACCGTTTCACCACTTTACTTGCCCCGACAGGCTTAGAGAAATTTTCTCATCCCCCGTTAAAAACAATCCTGATTTCTTCGGGCAGGGAGAATACTTGTCAAAGACAGTTTTTTGAAATCCAGTTTTATATTGTCTAAGTGCAATCTTATTAATAACGAATTTTCAAATTTCCTGTATCTCTAGGGGGAAATTATTCTGAATTAAAGCAGTCAGAACTTAATTTTTAATCCGAACGAAATTAAGATATCGTTCGGATTTTAATATGTTATATTTCTTTTGTCTCAGCCTCTTAAAAGCAAAATATTTATACAACGCTAGACTTTATTAATCTCTACCAAGTGAACCCTTCGTTCACTCACTTCCAATATCTTAAACTCCAGATTTTTATAAAGAAGTGTCTCTCCTTCCTCAGGCAAGTAACTATACTGACTAAGAATAAAACCAGCCACGTTATCCGCTTCCTCAGGAATATTTACTTGAAAGACATTGTTTAAGCGATGCAATGACAATCTTCCATCACAGATGAGCTGTGTCTCTGTCTGGCTGTGAATAAGTGCATCGTCTTCGTCTGTCTCATCCTCAATATCTTGTCCAATCATTGTTTCAATTAAATCCTCGTGCGTAATTAATCCTTCCGTTCCACCGTACTCATCTAACACGATTGCAATATGTTTCTTCTCTTCCATCATCTTTCTAAAAACGGCATCAATCGGATTAAATTCATAGACAAACAGAGGATCCTTATCTGAAAAGTCCTGTATTTTCTTTTCAGGATTTCTTGCCCAAGCCAACACAAATTTGGAATGAAATACACCAACAATATGGTCGATGTCCCCATCATAAATCGGATAGCGTGTGTGATGATGAGCTAATAAAAAATCAGGCGCCTCTTCAAAAGACGTATCGATTGGAAGGCATTGCATTTCGACTCGATGTGTTTTTAACACATCAGATACATTTAAACTTTGAAAATCTAATACTGATTTCAAACGATACATTTCATCATTTTTAAAGGTGCCTTCTGTATGTGCAATATCTACCATTGCCCGCATCTCCGCTTTAGAAATCGTTACCGGATCTTCTTGCCCCCTGCCCAGAAGTCTAACAATCGTCCTTGTCAGCAGGTTGAGCAAGAAAATAAACGGCTTTAATATAATGAGGATAACCATCGTTGGGTAGTAGACGATATGCGCAATCCGTTCTGGGAATGCGGCTGCGATTGACTTAGGCAACACTTCGGCAAATATAATAATGAGTACCGTAAGCACTGCTGTTGTTATACCGATATTCCAGCCAAACTCCAGAGCTACAATCGTAACCATGGATGGCAGCACGATATTAGGTACATTGTTAGCAATTAATATGCCTGGGATAAACAAGTCTGGATTATCAACTAGCTTTAATAAGCGTGCTGCTTTTTTATCTCCATTTGCCGCTTTAAGTTGAAGTTTCATTTCATTTGTAGCCGTGAGTGCTGTCTCGCTCCCGGAAAAGTAACTGGAAGCAATGAATAGTACAATGATGCCAATAATTAATGTGGTCAAAACCTTCACCTACTTGAATTCTATTGATTGTAAGCAGTATTCCCTGATTTGATTAAAAAAGAACATATTCAAGAGTAAACATCTCAAAAACAATTACTTATGCCTTGTAAAGAGGATTGCAGAGATAGATAGCATTTTAATTTATAAGATGCCAATAATAGCAGACATCATTTCTATCCCGCCCTGCCGGCGAATAATTCCTTCTTCCTCTCCTCAATAACTATCATTCTTGTTCACATGCACCTATTTGATTATTGCAGAAATTCTTTCCAGAACAATAAAAAAACAGTCTAATCATTAAGATTAAACTGTTTGCAAATAAATATATTTATTCATTTTAAATAACACCAATAAATGGTGTATTGTCACATCCAAATAAAAGTGCTATACTAAATAAGTTAACAGCGTTTTAATTGTTTCAAATATAACTATCCAATTATATTGTACCAAACAATTACCTTTGCTGTCAACAAAAAAGTGAATTTCATTGAGAAAGGATTGGATTCAATGAGTCAGGATGTAGACAATTACTCGTTTGAACAACGACGAATTGAGAAGGTAATTGAGGAAATCAAGCATAAGCAGGAAAAGCTATCTGCACAATCTACCGGGCTAAAGAAAAGTGTTATCGAACTCCGCAAAACATTTTGGGATGATGTAAGAGTTAACCTTGACGAACCTGACGATGTAATTGAAACACAAGAAAGCATTAAACAGCAGGCTGCAATTTTATCTGAAAAGGAGCGGTTTCACGGAAAAATAGGCGCTCAACTGCACACCTTAGATCGACTCAAAGATGCTCCTTATTTTGGGCGTATTGATTTTATCGAAGAACCTGGTGCAGAGAAGGAATCGATTTATATAGGGATTGCCTCTTTAATGGACGAAGAAGATGATGACTTTCTTATTTATGATTGGCGCGCTCCAATCTCAAGTCTTTATTATGACTTTTCTCCAGGCCCAGCTCATTATCAAACATTGGATACAACAATATCCGGCGAGATGACCCTAAAGCGGCAATTTATTATTAAACAGGGGCTTATTAAAGGAATGTTCGACACAGGCGTAACGATTGGGGACACTCTTCTTCAGCAAGCGCTGGGTAATAATGCGAGCACAACAATGAAAAATATTGTAGCTACAATCCAGAAAGAACAAAATGAAATTATCCGGAATAATAGCAGCAAGCTATTAATTGTTCAGGGAGTTGCCGGCAGTGGAAAGACTTCGGCTGCTTTACAACGGATTGCTTATTTAATGTACCGCTACCGGAAAGAACTGCATCCAGACAACGTCATGTTATTATCTCCAAACCCTTTGTTCAGCAGTTATATTTCCAATGTACTGCCAGACCTAGGCGAAACAAATGTCAGACAAATGACTTTCTTGGAGTATTTAAGAAATAGAATCGGTGACAAGTTAACCATTGAATCGCCGTTCGAACAAATGGAATATGTATTAACCAAAATGGAAACGAATCTGTACAACGCTCGAATGAAAAGCATGGATTATTTGTCTACCGTTGAATTTAAACAGCTCCTTGATCTATTTGTATCAGATTTGCATGAAGATGGAATTGAATTTAAATCAATTAAATTCCGCGGAAAAGTACTTGTCTCAGCAGAACAAATTCGTGCATATTTTTATGCATTAGAGCGTGAAATTGCACTTCCGAATAAGATGGAAATCGTAGCAAAGTGGCTCCTTCAGGAACTCCAAAAGCATCAGAAATCAGAATGGAAAGCAGACTGGGTAATGGAACAAATTGAATTGCTGGATAAAGAAGATTATATGCGCATTTACCATAAAGCGGAGAAGCAAGCTGCATTCAGTACAGTACATGATGAAGAAATCATCTTAAGAAAACATATGGTGAAGCGTTTCTTCCGCCCAGTGAAAGAGCGCGTGAAAATAATGGAGTTTGTAAACATACTGACCACCTACGAACAGCTCTTTACCAAATGGATTCCAACAGATCCTCCTTTTGCCTGGCAGGAGATTCGCTCCCAGGTTGCCAATGACTTAGCACAGAAAATCTTAACCTGGGAAAATGCGACACCATACCTTTATTTTAAAGGGAAATTACTTGGGGATAGCTCTGACCGTTCTGTCCGTCAATTAATCATTGATGAGGCACAGGACTATTCAGCCTTTCAGTTTGCCTATATCAAGCACATTTTCCCTTATACGAGAATGACATTGCTGGGAGATGTGAACCAGGCCATCTACACACATATTGCAAAGGTAAATCCACTGACTCCAATCGAACAGAAAGAAAGCTATGAACGGATTACATTGACCAAAAGCTATCGATCAACAAAGCAAATTGTGGAGTTTACGAAGCACTTCTCTCCTGGTACGGAGGAAATCATACCATTTAATCGCCAGGGAAGTCTGCCAACTCTTATTCGGCTGCAAGATGAAAAGGATAAAGAGCAAGCATTGATTACATGTGTAAAAGAACTGATGAAAAAGGACAATGAGATAATTGCATTGATTTGTAAATCATTAAAGGAAAGTGAACAGATTTACAAATTACTGCAGGATAAGATGCCCATTCACCTTGTCAACGAGGAAACCTATACATTTGAAAAAGGTATACTCGTATTACCTATTTACCTGGCGAAGGGAATTGAATTTGATGCCGTCATCCTGCCCGACGTCTCAAAAGAACAGTATCATTCAGCGTCCGATAAAACGCTGCTTTATACAGCTTGCACCAGAGCAATGCATGTACTTACCATGCTGAGCGACAAGGAGGAATCTCCTTTTATCAAGTCTGTTCCCGAAATGCTGTATGAGGTGAAGAACCTGACAGATCTTTAAAACGTAAAATAGCTGTGAATCCGATCAAGATTCCCCTTTAATTAGGGAATAATTGGAATCAGAGGGGGTTGGACTCTGTTTTACCCTTGGCAAGTTCAAAACTTGCCCCCCCCTCTCCCTTTTATCAACTAATCATCGTCGTCTATCGATTCCCCCGCAAATAGCTGGATATATGAATCAAGTTAGTCACTTCCGCTTCCGTTCAATCCCTCAATTATTGTCTCTCCTTCATCCTATTAGAATAATGTGCTTTGGAACAGGTTTTTGGACATCATATAGAATCTTTGAAGCCCGTTATATTTTATCGTTCAAAGTTTGTTCAATATTTCACATTGTTTCTTTCCAAATACGTGCTATGATTAATTTATACCATGATCGATCATTTACATTTGGTATACACATTAGACATAACAGCAACATGAGTGATGTAAGGGACTCTATAAACAACAGAGGAGAGATCATTTATGAAAGCAGTAGTAGTTGATCCAAAGGGAAAAGTAAACATTGATGTTATTGAAAAAGAATTACGGCCATTACAAGCCGGTGAAGCATTAGTCGATATAGAATATTGCGGTGTATGTCACACTGACCTTCACGTAGCAGCTGGTGACTTCGGGAATGTGGAAGGTCGTATTCTTGGACATGAAGGGATAGGAATTGTATCTCAAATAGCCGATGATGTTACGAGCTTAGAAATTGGTGATAGAGTTAGTATTGCGTGGATGTTCCAAGCTTGTGGCAGATGTGAGTATTGTACAACAGGCAGGGAAACGTTCTGTCGTGACGTCAAGAATTCTGGTTACAGTGTCGATGGCGGAATGGCTGAACAATGTATCGTAACTGCTGATTATGCAGTAAAGGTACCAGAGGGACTAGATCCAGCACAAGCTAGCAGTATCACCTGTGCAGGAGTTACTACTTATAAAGCGATCAAGGTTGCTGATGTTAAAGCTGGTCAATGGGTTGTCGTTTATGGTTGTGGCGGTTTAGGGAACCTGGCCATTCAGTATGCTAAGCATGTATTCAATGCTAAAGTTATTGCAGTAGATATTAATGATGATAAGTTGTCACTAGCCAAAGATATAGGTGCAGATATGACAATTAACCCAATTACACAAGGCGATACTGACAAAATCATTCAAGAACAAGCCGGTGGGGCGCATGCCGCTATCGTAACTGCAGTTTCTAAAACAGCATTTAATTCAGCTGTTGATGCAGTACGTGCATGTGGTAAAGTAGTAGCTGTTGGTTTACCTTCAGAAACAATGGACTTAAATATTCCAAGACTAGTACTCGATGGAATAGAGGTAATTGGTTCATTAGTTGGCACGCGTAAAGACTTAGAAGAAGCCTTCCAATTTGGTGCAGAAGGTAAAGTAGTGCCAGTTGTGCAAACGCGCTGCTTGCATGAAGTACAGGATATATTTGAAGAAATGGAACAAGGTAAAATTCAAGGCCGGATGGTAATCGATTTTAAACAGCATACATGTGATTGCTAATATAATATGCGGCAGGCTCACAGGTCATAGACTTGTGAACCTGCCGCTTTTCGTTTTCACAAAAGAAGGTCCTAAAAAGCAGATTTCCTCAGATTAACATCCCCAAGTACTTTTCAAAATTTACACCTTCTATTTCAGGAACTTTTTCCTTTGATGCATCCTGGATAGCTTCTTTAAGGAATCCAACTGCAAGCTGTACTGCTCCTTCCAGACTATCCCCGCGCATCATGCTCCCCATCACAACCGATGCAAATAAATCACCAGTTCCAGAATAGCTTTTCCGATTATATTCCATCTCATGATAAAATGTTTTATTTCCATCCAAATACAAGTTTCCAATAAATTGCTTTGTTGGCTCCGCTGCCGGCGGGTTAACACCTGTAATAATAACTTCAGCACCGCTTGTTTGTGTTAGTCTATTCCCTGCTTCTTCCAGTGCTTTTAAATAATCATTCCCATCTGAATAGCTGTGCAGCTTCTCATAAGATAGCCCAGACAACAGGCAGCATTCTGTCACATTTGGAGTAATCACATCCGCATGTCGCACTAATGCCTTCATCTGCTCCAGTAAACCACCAGTGAAAATTGGATAGACTTCTCCATCATCGCCCATTACCGGATCAACGAGCAGCTTTGTATCATTTATATAAAACCTGTCTAAAAAATAAAAGATATTTTTAATTTGTTCCCCGCCAGTTACAAATCCAGTGAAAATACCATCAAACATTACCTGGAGTTTATTCCACTCTTCCGTAAAATGGTTCATTTTCGGAGTAAAATCATCCCAGAAATAACTCGGATAACCGGTTTGCGCCGACAGAACCGCCGTCGGGAGCGGGCATGCTTGAACACCCATTACAGATAGAACTGGTATTGCAGCAGTTAATGAGCATTTTCCAAAAGAGGATAAATCCTGTATCACAGCAACTTTTTTCATATGAACCTCCATAAACGAACTGAGACTTTTTCTATTTTATCATTTGATGATTGGCTTGTCATTAACAGCTATAAGCAATAGTCTTGATAAATTAACTGGGTGCAGGCACCATCCGATTGCTTATCACTTCCAGCAAACACATCAACTGACCCTGTCACTTTTTAATAAATTGACACTTAAAGATGGGTCAATCTTCTGCTAAAGTAATAAAAAAACTCAAGTTAGGAAGGTCGCATTATGGAGAATACACCAGCTTACTTAAGTACTCGTAAAAAAACACAAGACTTAATCATTACATCCATGCTCATTGCACTCATTTTTGTTTCAACTGCATTTTTAAACTTCAGACTGCCGATTGCTGCAAATGGAGGGTTAGTGCATATGGGAACGGCAATGCTTTTCATCGCCTCTATTTTATTCGGACCTAAAAAAGGAGCACTTGCCGGGGCAATTGGGATGGGTCTCTTTGATATAATCGGGGGCTGGGTTTTATGGACTCCAATCACAATTGCAGCGCGCGGACTGCAAGGATATATTGTCGGAAAAATTGCCTGGTTTCATAATCGCAAAGGAAATAGCGTCGCTTTCAACCTCACAGCGACAATTGTTTCTGTTCCATTTATGATTGCTGTTTATTACACTGGTGAATCTATTTTATATGGAAATTGGATCACACCACTCGCTTCCATACCAGGAGATATTGTTCAAAGTGTGTTAGGTGTCCTCATTGCCCTCCCAATTTGTGTTGCTTTAAAGCGGGTTTCCTATTTTAAATAGGCAGAACAGTGGGGTCCTTTCCCCGCTGTTCACGTATTGGCATATGCTTAACTTGCGATTATATTTTCATCCTTATCCCGATTCGATACCTCATTTCCCACGAAAACCCTGTCAGGTTTAACAACAAAAGTGCTAATTAAAGCAGCAATCGTAAATAGTGCGAGAATAACATACAGCATCATATCATAGGATCCAGTCTTTTCGAGAATATAGGCACTTAATTGATTACCTGACAATCCTGCCAATGCCCAAGCGGATAAAGCTAAGCCGTGCACAGTAGAAATGCTATCTAAGCCGAAACGGTCGGATAACAGAGGTGGCAGCGAAGAAAATCCTCCGCCATAACCTGCATTTACAACACATAGCAAAGCAATAATGAGAAGAGCTACAGTGTTTTGCATGCCGCCAAATAGAATAATTAATAAAATAGCTGCAATCGATAAGGTAAAGATAATTTTGTAGATGGAATTCCGGTCTTTTAATCGATCAGCCCATGCAGAGAAGGCAATTCTTCCACCCGCATTGAAAATAGCCGTTAGCGAACTGACTAACCCAATCGCACCAAATCCAATGAACGCTAACATACCTTTTTCTTGTGAAATCAGCGCTAACCCACAGGTTATATTAATATAGAACATGAGCCAGACACCAATAAATGTCCTGCTCTTTAACACCTTTTTATAACTAAAACTGCGAGCGCTCGCACTTTCTTCCTCATACCCTGCTGGTTTTTTAATCAGCACATGTCCAATAACCATTGCGGCTAAATATATGCCTGCTAAAATGAAAAACATCGTATAGATATTTGTTGCCTGAACTAAAGCACCTTCACTATTCCTTTCCCCCAGAAGCCTTTCCATTAAAGGACTGGCAATTACTTTTGCTAGGCCAAATCCGGCAACTGCAAGGCCAGTCGCTAACCCCTTTTGTTTATCAAACCAGAGCATTAATGTTTTTACTGGAGTTAAATAACCGATGCCAAGTCCAATTCCCATTACAATACCGTAAGAAATGTAAATTCCGATTAATGACTTTTGGTAAATAAAAAATCCTGTCCCTGCCATTCCAGCAACAAAGAATATTGCCGAGAGCAAGGAAGATTTATGTATATCCTTTTCAACAAGCTTGCCTCCAAAGGCTGCAGACATGCCAAGAACAAAGATTGCCAAGCTGAATGCCCACTCCACACTGCTGACAGATTCCCCAATATAGGATGCAATATCATCCTTAAACAAGGACCAGCAGTAAACCGTACCAATACTGCAATGAATGAATAGAGCCGGAAGTACAGCACGAATCCATTTATTTTCTAGCTTCCCCATAAGAATAACCCCTTCTTCCCCTGTTTATTGAATGAGCAGAATAACGGATAACAGATTCTGCATCCTTTTCATCGTTCGCCTTTTAGTCAATAAAATGATTTTAACATTATATTATAAGTTGTATTTTAACTATTTCACGAACATTAATAGGGTCATTATACATTATGTCAGGAAATAATAGAAGGGGTTTTCGAACTTTATCGAAGGAAATTAATTACACAATGAATCTGAATAGTTTATTACTTATAGATTTAATAATATACAGAGCTAAACAGGAAAAATCGTACAGCAAGAAGAAGCAATAGCAGCATGAAAGAATAGAAGATTGATTCAATAAAAGAAAATAACTTCTTAAAAAGGCAGTACCCCAGTTGGATACTGCCTTTTTAGGATATTTCGATTATACTATTATACAGAGGGTTCGAAACCATCCCCTCTTAAATAAAAACTAGGGAGGAATTACATATGGAAAAAGCAGTAGTCATATTTAGTGGTGGGCAAGATTCAACGACATGTCTCCTATGGGCATTGGAGAAGTTCGATTACGTTGAAACCATCACTTTTTTGTATGGCCAAAGAAATATTTCCGAGCTGGACTCAGCAGAGAAGATAGCCAATGATTTTGGGGTTAAACATACGGTTTTAAACCTGAAGCTGCTCTCTCAACTGACCACAAACGCGATGACTCGAATGGATATGGATATCGATGACAGCGGTAAAATGCCTAATACTTTTGTGCCGGGGCGCAACCACATCTTCCTGTCATTTGCAGCTATTTACGCAAAACAGATTGGCGCAAGACATCTGATCACCGGTGTAAGTGAAACAGACTTTAGTGGTTATCCGGATTGTCGCCACGATTTTATTCAGTCGTTGAATCAAACACTGAATCTTGCTATGGATGATCAGTTCCACATCCATACTCCATTAATGTGGAAAAACAAAGCAGAAACATGGGAAATGGCCGATAGAATGGGGAGATTAGAATATATCAAAGTCCATACCACAACATGCTATAACGGAATCATTGGCGATGGCTGCGGATCATGTCCTTCTTGTAAATTAAGAAAACAAGGCTTAGATGCCTATCTAGCAGGAGGGATGTAAATGCTGAGAATTCTCATATACCTATTATCTATTATAATAGCAAACGTTATTACTGCGAAATTCGCGCCACTCCATCTTGGATTATTTATCATCCCTTATGGAACATTGTTTATCGGACTTACGCTTGTTATGCGCGATATGGTGCAGAATAAGTATGGCAGAAAGAAAACATACATGTGGATTGTTGCTGCATTGGCACTTTCAGCAGTTACCAGCCATTTGCTTGGGGATGAATTATGGGTTGTATTTGCATCAACTTTAAGTTTTATTATTTCTGAGACAGCAGATACAGAAATCTATACACGATTGAAGCTACCTTTTGTAAAACGGGTGATGTTTTCAGGAATTGTTGCCGGTTTTTTTGATTCCTCCGTATTTGTCATTATCGGGATTGGACCTCTAGGCTTAGGTTATGTTTCATGGGATTTAGTCCCCTATGCAATTGCAGGACAATGGGTTGCCAAGGTACTTATGCAGTTAATTGTTGCCGGAGGGATAAGACACTTTGTTATGAAGTTAGGAATATATGAACCGAATATAACAGACTTTGAATATACAGAAACACAATCATTACAGGCAGGAAAATAATAATAGAAATAGTATAGAGGAGAATAATTTATGAAAAAGAGCGATACGAAAGATCTTACTTTATTAGGAAATCAAAATGTAGTATATAAGGATGATTACGATCCAACTGTGCTGGAAACATTTGAGAATCAGCATCAGGAAAACAATTACTTTGTAAAATTCAATATTCCCGAATTTACAAGCTTGTGTCCAATGACTGGTCAGCCAGATTTTGCATCCATTTATCTTTCCTACATTCCTGACAAACGAATGGTTGAAAGTAAATCATTAAAGTTATATATGTTCAGCTTTAGAAACCATGGAGCATTTCATGAGGATTGCGTTAATCTAATTATGAAAGATTTGATTGACCTTATGGATCCAAGATATATCGAAGTGTGGGCAAAATTTACACCACGTGGTGGAATATCAATTGACCCCTATTGCAATTATGGCAAGCCAGGTACAATGTTTGAGGATATGGCGAATCAAAGACTTATGCAGCATGACCTTTACCCAGAGAAGGTAGATAACAGATAGCATCGAAAAGCACACATGCTCCATTGTGTGCTTTTTTCTTGTATTCTTATATTGTAATTCATCACCTTACATGAACAACAGGTTCGTTCCCCTTATCCTCTTTCACACCCTTATTATATAAATGGCATGCTACAAAGTGGTTGTTTTCTGCCTCCTGCCACTCCGGCTTTTCCTTTTCACAGATGTCCATGGCATACGGACATCGCGTACGAAATACACAGCCGCTTGGCGGGTTAATTGGGCTTGGCAGTTCACCTTGCAGGATAATTCGTTCACGTGCTTCTTCAATATCCGGGTCAGGAATCGGAATGGCAGATAACAGTGCTTTTGTATATGGGTGAAGTGGTTTTTCGTAAAGGTTTTCACTCTCCGTCAGCTCTACCATATTCCCTAAATACATCACACCAATTCGATCAGATATTTGCTTCACCATAGAAAGATCATGTGCAATAAAAAGAAACGTAATATCTTTTTCCTTCTGTAGCTGTTTTAATAGATTCACTACCTGAGCCTGGACAGAAACATCCAAGGCTGATATTGGTTCATCAGCAATAATGAAATCTGGATTGAGAGCCAGTGCCCGTGCAATCCCAATACGCTGGCGCTGGCCGCCACTAAATTCATGAGGATAGCGATTGGCATGGTCCCTATTTAAGCCAACTTCCTCTAACAGCTGGCAGACTCTTTCATTTTGGTCTTTTTTTCTTTTATATAGTTTATGAACTTCCATTGGTTCGGAAATTACCTCACGCACGGTGGAACGTGGATTTAGTGAAGCATACGGATCCTGGAAAATCATTTGCATATTCTCACGGAGTTTAAATAATTTTTTTTCACTAAGTTCATGTACATTTTGCCCATCGAATAGAACATCCCCATCCGTCCGATTATAAAGTCCGATAATTGTTCTTCCGATTGTTGATTTTCCACAACCTGATTCACCGACCAGCCCGAAGGTTTCTCCTTTATTAATATGAAATGTTACACCATTAACTGCTTGGAGAATTTGACCTTTTCCAAGAGTGAAATGTTTATACAAATTTTTGATTTCTACTATTTTTCTATTTGACATTCTTACACAGCTCCCGCTTCCCAATATCGTCTCGCAATGCAAAGCTCACGCTCATATGCTGTTCCTGCCAAATGAGCAATCTCAATTCCTCTGCCAGTTGATGGGGAATGCAGCATCTTGCCCTCTCCATAATAAATTCCTACATGATGAATATTCCCTTTGCCTTCTTCATAAGCAAAAAACAGCAAATCCCCTGGCATAACTTCATCAAGCGGAACCCTTCTTCCCTCTGCAGCCTGGTCAGATGCATCACGGGCAATTCGATAGCCATTTGCTTTGTGTACTGCATAAGCAAAACCGGAACAGTCATATCCAAAAGCACTCATCCCGCCCCAAAGATACTCCAGACCGATGTATTGCTCTCCTTCTTTAATAATATTCGATCCATCTCTCTGTTCCCCGCCATAAGCCGTCCTAAAAACTTCAACTGCATCCTTTGGAAGGTATCCCTTACCTTGTGGTGTAACAACCTCTACCTTAGAAGCTTTAACATCCTCTACTGGTAAACATGTCATATAACTAAGTCGGATTAATTTTTTCCCGTTCTCACTTTCAAGCCAAGCATGCTTCTGCTTTATCGCTGCCATTTGAGGACGGACCCACTCATCACGCCTCATTATTTTTAATTGCTGCAATGGAATCCAGCCTGGATAACCATTTTTATCTTTATTAGATGGCTGACTTGGAATGATCACCTTTGCCCAGTCGCCTTTCACTTCTGTAATAATAACTGCTTCTCCATACAAAACTTGGGTCTGTATACGGCTGTCCTCACATAATGCAAGCTTTTCTTCTTGTGATAGATTTCCTAACCACTCTTCCATATCAGCAGCTTCACCTGCTGCAAGTTGGTCTATCTGTCTAGCAGACTCTGGATTGGTCCACACAGTAGCTACTTGAACTGCTGCTACATGGAATCTATCCGGAAGTTGAAATGCATGTTTAAACATTCTTTTCGCTCCTTCCTTCTGTCTCGATATAAATGAATGAAGATAAATGTCATCCTCAATCTCTATGCCTTACTACTCCCGGCATAATGGACAATGTCTTATCTTTTGTTCGAAGTGTTGCTTCTATGCCAAGTGGTACACCAAAGTTCGGTGAACAATGGCCGATTTTAAAACCTTTCATTACCGGACATGATAAATTACTTAGATAATACTGAAATATTTCTTCTAAGCTCAGGGACGGATCTTTTTTAGGTTCCGCTTTAGCAAAGTCTGCCACAACAATTCCAGCTGCCTGATTAAGTTTCCCCGCAAGTCTTAACTGGTTCAGCATGGAATCAACTCGATAAGGCTGTTCATCCGTATCTTCGATCAACAGAATTTTTCCTGCTGTATCTATTTCATATTCTGTTCCCAAGGAACTTGTAAGTAATGTTAAGTTTCCACCTGTCAACTTTCCCGTACTCTCTCCTTCCGCTAAGACGTCCAATGAAGAGAGACTATCGTTATATTGTAATTCCGTTGGTTCAAATAGCTGCTTAAAAGAATTTGCAGATACGGAGGAAAAGTCTGAGTCTGCTATATCTGAAGCAAGCATCGGACCATGAAAGGTAACAAGCCCGGTATTTTGTCTAATAGCTGTGTGCAGGTATGTTATGTCGCTATAACCCCAGATAATTTTCGGATTGGCGGCAATTAAATCATAGTTTAGTGATGAGGCAATTCGGGCTGTACCATACCCGCCACATGCGAAAATAATTGCCTTCACTTCATCATCAGCTATCATGCCATGTAAGTCAGCTAACCGTTCTTCATCCGTCCCAGCTAAATAGCCATTTACTTTACCAATATTTTTTCCCAATTTCACACGGAGACCAAGATTAGTGAAAAAAGGAATAGCCTTTTCGAGGTGCTTTGTATTTGGAGGACTTGCAGGAGCAATTACACCAATCGTATCGCCCATTTTTAAAGCATTTGGCTGCAGCATATAAATCCCTGCTTTCTATGTCAATTAATGAAAAGGAATCGGCTCATCATGTTGATGAGCCATTTTCTAATAGAGATGAATGCGTAAATTATCCGCGCAGCCATGTCTATTTCTTTTCAGCATACTTCAAATCAAAATATCCGACTGGATGGCGAAGAATTCCTTCCACTTCATCCGCTTCAAGCACGACTGTGTTGTAGTATCTTATCGGTACAGCAATCATTTCTTCTGCCAGCAGTTTTTCAGCTTCGTATAAATTTTCCCAGCGCGCTTCTTCATCCGTCTCCGATCTTCCTTTGGCAATTAATTCATCATAATCTGCATTAGAAAACCCAGTACGGTTCATGTAAGAATCCGTAATAAAGCTTTCCAGGAAGTTGACTGGGTCATTGTAGTCATTAATGAATGAACTCCGGGAGAATTGTAATTCTAATGCTTGCTGCGCTTCAGCAAATACATTCCATTCTTGGTTTTCAAGTATAACTTCAATATCCAAGTTCTCTTTAAACATACCTTGTATAGCCTCTGCTACGGCCTTATTCGTATCACTCGTATTGTAGCTTAATGTAATTTCCGGCAATTCATCATAGCCTTCTTCAGCCAGCCCCTCGCTAAGTAGTTCTTTCGCCTTGTCTGGATCAAAAGCTACAAGATCACCATTCACATCACGGAAATCATCACCAGTTGGACTTGTATAACCTGGGTTGATAAAGCCATATGCAGGTTCAACACCATTTTTCACAACAAATTCAGCTATATCGTCACGGTTAATCGCGTATGAAAATGCTTGACGGATTTTCTTGTTTTGAAATGGTTCCATCTCCAGATTAAAGCGGAAAAATTCTATTCCACCATAAGGTCCAATGAATACATTATCTCCGTCAATTAATTGGTCTGAAAGTTCAGGCGGAATACTTGCTGTATCCAGCTCTCCTGCTTCATACATCTGATATTGTGTATTCGTATTATTCACCATTGCGAAGTGTATCTTTTCTAACTTCACAGCTTCTGCATCCCAATAATGCTCATTCTTCGCAAATATCATCTCTTCATCGTGACTCCATGATTCCAATTTGAAAGGGCCATTTCCAACAAACGTTTCTGCTTCTGCATGCCATTTCGGATTTTCATCAGCTACTTTATGGTTGATTGGGAAAAATGCCGGATTGGTTAACACATCAAGGAAGAAACCCGTTGGCTGTGCTAATCCCACTTCCAATGTTTTCTCATCAATTGCGGTCACATTGACATCATCAACAGAACCTTCTCCACTGTTATAATCCTCAGCCCCTTCAATGAAATAGGCTAAAAATGCAGCTGGTGATGCTGTTTCAGGGTCCAGCATATACTTCCATGCATGCTCAAAGTCTGCCGCTACAACAGGGTCGCCATTGGACCATCTTGCATCTTCTCGTAAATGAAATGTGTACGTTAGTCCATCATCAGAAATATCCCAGTTCTCCGCTGCCCCCGGACCCGCACGATGTTCGAGGTCTAAACGGGTTAAACCTTCCATTAAGTTGTTCAGCGGATCCCATGATACTGCGTCAAACCCGATAGATGGGTCCAATGATGTTGGTTCCGTGCCATTATTTAACCGGAGTACACTTTCATCAAGTTCTGTTTTATCCGTTGTTTCTTCTTCCTCTTCCTTTTCACCTTTACCAGTCTGGTCCTGGTCCTTTGGATCCTCACCCGTATCTTCTGTAGCAGTACATGCAGCAAGAAGAAATGCTGTCATTATTGCGATCAGCAAAAAAAGAAACCTTTTATTCATGCTTATCCCCCCTATAATTAATTTGTGACCATGGTGGCCATTAGTTTTTTCGCCCGGGCATCCTGCAGCCAGCAATCCACAGAATGGGAATCACTTAGCGTTGTAGAACCCGGGTATACTTTATTACACACCTCCATCGCCATTGGACATCTCGCAGTAAATGGACATCCTTTTGGAGGTGAAAATAAATCTGGTGGTGTTCCTTCAATTGGTTTTAGTTTTCCTTTCGTATCCAAGCGCGGCACAGAATGAAGTAACCCCTTTGTGTATGGATGCTGCGGGTTATAAAAAATTTCCCGCTTTGTTCCTGTTTCAATAATTTTCCCTGCGTACATGACGGCGATGCGATTGGCAATTTTTGCAACCACTCCTAAGTCATGCGTTATGAGGATAATCGATACTCCCTTTACCTCTTGAATTTTTTCAAAGAGATCTAAGATTTGTGCTTGAATGGTCACATCAAGTGCTGTCGTTGGCTCATCAGCAATTAAAAGCTCCGGTTCGCAAATAAGTGCAATTGCAATCACAATACGCTGCCGCATACCGCCGCTAAATTGATGTGGATATTGTTTGAGACGTTCTTCCGGATTAGGTATTCCAACCAGATGCATCATTTCCAGGGCACGCTCTCTTGCTTCTTTATCCGATATACGCAAATGCTGTTTTACCCCTTCCATTAGCTGTGTTCCAATCGTTAAGGTGGGGTTCAGAGCAGTCATTGGATCTTGAAAAATCATCGAAATGTTTACACCCCGAATCGAGCGCATTTTCTTTTCATGTAATTTCGTTATATCTTGGCCATTAAACAGGATTCTCCCGCTGGTGATTTTACCTGGCGGTGAAGGAATCAGTTTCATAACAGCATTGGAGGTTACACTTTTTCCACATCCTGATTCCCCTACAATTGCCAGTGTCTCTCCTTTATTAAGATGGAAGTCCACCCCTCTAACAGCTTGTACAGTACCACCATAAGTTGTGAAAGTGACATGCAGATCTTTTACATCAAGAATTTTATCCATCACTACCCCTACTTTCTTAATTTCGGATCCAAGGCGTCCTGTAATCCATCACCCAGCACGTTAAAAGCAAACATTGTAAAGGAGATAAAGAATGCCGGGAAGAATAATGTCCACCAATTTCCAGAAAGAATAGCCCCTAATGAATCACTGGCCATTACACCCCAGCTTGCATTAGGCGAGGATATTCCAAGTCCAATAAAGCTGAGAAATGCTTCAGCAAAGATAGCCGATGGTACAGTTAACGTCATTTGAACGATAATTGGCCCCATTGTATTCGGAAGGAGTCCTTTTCGTATGATTCTCGAGGTGTTCGTTCCGAATGATTTCGATGCAAGCACATATTCATAGTTCTTAATTTGCAGAACCTGACCACGTACAATCCTGGCCATGCCTACCCAGCCTGTGACTGTCAACGCGATAATAATGGTCATTAAACTCGGTCCCATAACAACAAGCAACAGGATCACTACTAATAAATACGGAATCCCATATAAAATTTCAATAATCCGCATCATCACATTATCCGTCCGGCCGCCTTTATATCCTGAGATACCTCCCCAAATAATGCCGATCGTAACATCAATCAGTGCTGCCATAAATCCTACAAATAAAGAAATTCTCGCCCCTTCCCAGGTTCGCGTGAAAATGTCACGGCCCGCACTGTCTGTTCCAAACCAATGGTCAGTGGATGGGGGCTGATATTGTTCAGATAATATCCCTGTACTTGCATCATAAGGTGAAAGGATTGGACCAAAAACAGCCATAAATATTAATAATACTAAAAATACAAAACCTGACATTGCTAAATAATTTTTTCTCAATCTTTGCCATGCATCTTTCCAATAGGATAAGGAAGGTCTTGCCACTCGTTCAATTTCTTCTATGTTTTTTTTCCGCCAAACAAACCATTCATCGGGTATATTTTCTTCTGCTGTATGCTGGGGATTTTGATTCGATTTCATATTATTCCCCTTCCTTTTTCGACACTTTGATTCTTGGGTCTACTATTCCATAAACGATATCAACAAGGAAAAGCATCATAATCAAAAAGGCACTATAAAATACGGTTGTTCCCATAATGACAGGGAAATCACGATGGTTAATACTTTCCACGAAGTATTTCCCCATTCCTGGTATCGCAAAAATCTGCTCAATAACAAAAGATCCCGTCATAATTCCAGCCAGCAGCGTGCCCATAATCGTTATAATTGGCATAAGAGCATTTCTTAGTGCGTGTTTCACAATGATCTTCCATGGTGTTAATCCTTTTGCCCGAGCCATTTTAATATAATCCTGTGTTAATACCTCTAGCATGGTTGACCTTGTAAGCCTGGCGATAATCGCCATCGGCCCGGTTGCCAGAGCAAGAATTGGCAGCACCATATGCTTCGGACTTTTCCATGTAGCGACGGGGAATATCTCCCAATTCACAGCCAACTGCTGAATTAACAGTGTTGCTAAAATAAAGTTTGGTATCGATATTCCGAGAACCGCAATTCCCATTGCTAAATAATCGATGAACCCATTATGCCGAAGTGCTGCTAAAATCCCCAAGGCAATTCCCGATATGACAGCTATAAGAATCGTAAACAGGCCAAGTTCAGCTGAGATTGGAAATCCTTTTCCCAATAAATCACTGACTGTTTGATTAGGCTGTTTAATAGAAGGACCAAAATCCAATGTAATAACTGATTTTAAATAAAGCAGATATTGAATATGCAGCGGTTTATCCAAGTTATAATGCCTTTCAAGATTTTGCTGAACAATCTCATTCGAACTGCTGTCACTATTAAATGGTGAACCAGGAATAGACACCATCAGCACAAAGGTTAATGTTATGATAATCCATAGAGTAATCAACATGATGATGAGCTTTTTTAAAATATATTTAAGCATTGTCTAAAACTCCCTTCTCATAGAGGACAGAGGGAGTTATCCCCCTTCACTTTTGAATATTCCAATGACAGAGAATGGGCTGTCCCTCGCTTCTTACCTGAGATAGTTATAAATCGATAAGCCAATTTTTCCGATTACTTCTGGCGAATCAAGTTCATTTACTCCCTTGGAAAGGATGGAAGCAATAAACCATCTCTTCTCAACATAAAAGATGCCAATGTCATGCCGGAACCCAGAAACATTTCCCGTTTTATTCGCTAGTTCCCATTGTTTGGGAGCACCGCTTACAGGCTCGTCTGATTCAGGGATTTTCACAGGAAGTGAATTCCGGATTTGCTGCTTTTTTAGAATCGTTATCATCTCTCTACAAGCCTCGGCAGAAACGACCTTTCCCATTGCAATTTTTAAAAGCATGTTCGTCATTTCATGTGCTGTAATCCTGTTTGTTTCTTTTTGATTCGTTTCTTTACGCATCATCTTATGGTAAAATCTGCTTGTTTCTAAACCACTATCTTTCATCGACTCTTGAATGTTATGCGTTCCTACTAAATCAATAAGCATGTTCGTTGCCGTGTTATCGCTTTGAATAATCATAAGGGTAACGAGATCATAAATAGTAAATACAGTCCCGGGTGTCATATGCTGGAGGACTCCACTGCCACCCACGATATCCTCTCGCTTCAGCATCATCGTGCTGCTGAGTTTAATCTCCTCTCGCAAACTTGCAGCAAATACAGCAATCATAATTGGAATTTTAATAACACTGGCTGCATAAAAAGGAAGGTGCTCGTTTACTTCCCATGTCTCCTTTGTGTCAATATCAAATAACGATATACCCCACGTTCCTCCTGTCATTTCCGTTATGTTGGCAATTCGCTCTGTTAGCTGCTTTAATCCGCTCTTATCGACTGTATTTCTATGCATATTCCGCACCAGCTGCAAGTTCGATCATGACGAGAAAAGCTCGATATGCCTCTAAAATGTCTTTGGCATGGTAGTGAACAATTGTTGTATCAGGAATAATCTCTGTTCCAGGCATCATATGCGCCAGCTCAGCTGCACCATAATTCGTAAACTCCACTTTAAGCATGGGACTTTCTGGAGGCAAGAGCGGCTTTGTATGATTACGGCTTTCAATAGCCTGTTTCACTTTCTTTTGTAAAAGCGCACCAGCTTTCTTTGGGCTTAAGCTTTTTACCGTCGACCTGGACACTGCTTCCTTTACAATCGCAGACGTAACATTCGGAATGAGTTCCCGAGCTTCTTTGGCTGTCTCATTATCGCCAGATACCAATAGAACTGGGACTCCATAGAATCCAGCAATCATCGCATTCATGCCTATTTCTCCTACTTGTATATCATTCACATAGATATTACGAATCTTATGAATCATGGAATGGGACATCACTCCTGGCATACCCGCTCGTGAATGGTAACCAATAAACATCGCACCTGCAAAGCTGCTGTCTATCCCATGCATCATAGAGTATGTTTTGATACCGCCTGAAATAAGCTCCGCATCCGGGTGAAGTTCATCGATTAAAATGTTGTTCATTTTACTGTGACTGTCATTTACAAGAACATTGCTGCACCCGGCTTGAAAAGCTGCCTCTATGACGTAATTTGCTTCCTCAGTCATGATTCTCCGGGCGCGCTCGTAATTATGTCTGGAAGCGCTGACAAATGATTGGTCAGGCAAGCCTGTTATCCCTTCCATATCTACTGATAAATAGAGTTTCATAACATGTCTCCTTAGGGGACGGATATTATATTTTACTTTAGGAATCATGAAGTTCGCGTCCCACTGTTTATTTAATTATATGGCTGAGTGTTTATATACATGAATGGTTGTTTCTATGCAGGGCTGCGAAGTGTAGAAGTTATGGTGCAGAATTTATTCATCTATTATCTGGTTTGTGAAAAGTAATTAAACTTATTTTTCTGATATATCCGTCTATTATGTTGAAGTTATTTTACCTTGTAAACTGAATAATTGCAAGATAATTTATATTTTTAAGTTTTAAAATCCGCTTTCAATAGAATTAAAAAGACAGAAGATGTATTATTTTCTCCTGTCTCTACCATAACTTTATTAAGATTTAATCAATGAGGAGATCATTTTGGGATGTTAATTGCTTCTTCATCTAACACTATTTTCAACAGCCTCGTTCTCCTTTTTGCAGCTCCGGCCATCCACCGACTCCTTACAACAAATTTCACCCTTCATCATTTCTTCCACCAGCACCCGGTTCTTCTTTTCAAAGATTTCATTATGTGATGACACCATCGCATATTCTTCTGCTGCTGGCTGAATATATTGTTTTGCTTTATTCACCGCATTTGCTGCATCTTGAAAACAGCCGGCAATTAAATGCAGCTTGCCATTAAACTTTATAATATCCCCCGCTCCATATAGGCCCTCAATAGAAGACTCACTATTGGAACTGCCTGCAATATAAAAGTCATCTTCCATTTCTATATTTAATTCACTGTTTTTCAAAAGACTCGCATCCTGCTCATATCCGTGATTAATGATTACATCATCAATATTCAGGAATAATTTCTCGCCTGTCTCTTGCTCTGTAAGTTCCACCATTTCTACTTTTTCATGATGTTCATCGGCTGCCAGCTTCGTAATCGTTGTTTGCGGAAGACAATGAACAGAGCTGTTCAGTAATTGGGTAACCTGTGCTTCATGACCAGATAGATTTTCTTTACGATAAGTGATATATACCTTTTTCGCTATCGACTCTAATTCATTTGCCCAGTCAATCGCAGTATTACCGCCACCCGAGATAATGACGGTCTTATCCTTAAATCTCTTAAGTGAAGTGATTGTATAATGTATATTCGTCACTTCAAACCTTTCTGCCCCTTCAATCGCCAGCTTTTTCGGATTTAAAATTCCACCCCCAACAGCTACAATGACTGTTTTCGAATAATGTATCTGACCAGACGCAGCCCGCAATTCAAAAATTCCTTCCAAATTGCGGGAAATTGCTTCCACCTTTTCATTTAATACGACAGTCGGTTCAAAAGTTAAACCCTGCTCAATCAGCTGCTCCATCAGCTTTTCCCCCGGAACTGGCGGCACCCCGCCAACATCCCAGATCATCTTCTCTGGGTAGACATTGATTTTCCCCCCAAGCTTCGGCTGGTATTCAATCAGCTTTGTCTTCATTTCTCTCAGTCCACTATAAAAAGTTGAGTACAAACCTGCTGGTCCGCCGCCAATAACGATAACATCAAATATATCCTCTTGTTTCATTACCATTTCTCCACCCCAGATTGTATTTAAATTATTTAATAAATATTGACACATTGTAATTTTAAATATATATTAACACATATAAATGATATTGATAATCATTATCAGTATTAATTTTCATATTTTATTATGGAGGTCATAAAAATGATCCGTCTTTCTAGTGAGGATTTAGGAATTGCTTATGGTAATCGCTTAATTGTAAGGAATCTTAGTTTAGAAATCCCGGACAAGAAAATTACAACCATTATCGGATCCAATGGTTGTGGCAAATCAACGCTGCTTAAAGCCATTACACGAATTATTCCACATCAATCAGGCTCCGTCCTTTTAGATGGTAAAGATATTTCAAAAGAAAACACAAAGACTTTGGCCAAAAAAATGGCTATTTTGCCGCAAACACCTGAAAGTGCCGCTGGTCTAACTGTTGGAGAACTAATATCTTACGGGAGATTCCCCTATCAAACAGGCTTTGGGCGCTTAACTAAAAAGGATTATGAAGTCATTGATTGGGCTCTGGAAGTTACTGGCACATCGGAATTTAAATACCGTCCGATTAATGCACTTTCCGGAGGACAGCGTCAGCGAGTATGGATTGCGATGACACTTGTCCAAGAGACGGAAATTATCTTTCTTGATGAGCCAACAACTTATTTAGATATGGCACACCAACTTGAGGTCTTAGAGTTATTACAGAAGTTGAATGAAGAGCATAACCGAACAATTATCATGGTGCTTCATGATTTAAACCAAGCTGCTCGCTTTGCTGACTATCTTATTGCGCTAAAAGATGGAGAAATCGTAAAAGCCGGCACGCCCCAAGAGATTATTAATCCAGGGGTACTCCGAGACGTATTTCAAATTGATGCTGTTATCGGACATGATCCAAGAACAAAGAAGCCAATGTGTATGACCTATAACTTATTGAAAGGAGAAAATAAACATGAAGAAACGACTTATCCCATATTTCCTGCTGCTAATTTTAGTTAGTGCTTGCAGCAATGCAGATGCAACAAAGGAGGATAATACTTCAGATGAGACAGTCACATATCAATCTGAAACAGGACCAATTGAAGTGCCAGCTGACCCACAAAGAGTTGTTATCCTGTCAGGATATACAGGTAATGTTATCCATTTGGGGGTAAATGTTGTTGGTGTTGATACGTGGTCTAAAAACAACCCAACCTTTGCAGAGGAGTTAAAAGATGTGGAAGAAGTGTCCGAAGATAATCTCGAAAAAATAATGGAATTAGAACCAGATTTAATTATCGCATTATCAACCGTAAATAATCTCGATAAGCTGGAAAAGATCGCACCTACAGTTACCTACACATGGGGAAAAGTAGATTATCTGACACAGCATATCGAAATTGGAAAGCTGCTTAGCAAGGAACAAGAAGCAAAAGAATGGGTAGAAGACTTTAAACAGCGCGCAGGTGAAATTGGAGAAGATATTCGGGCAAAAATTGGAGAAGATGCAACCGTATCTGTAATCGAAGCATATGGAAAAGAACTATATGTGTACGGGGATGACTTTGCACGCGGAACAGAAATCTTATATCAAACATTGAATCTGAAAATGCCTGAAAAGGTAAAGGAAAATGCATTAGAATCAGGATATTATACACTATCAGCTGAAGTGCTTCCCGAGTTTGCAGGAGATTATATTGTGATGAGCAAATACTCTGATGCAGATACATCCTACCAGGAAACAGATACATACAAGAACATTCCAGCTGTGAAAAATGGAAATGTAATTGAAATGCAAGGTGAAGGGGCTTCATTCAATGATCCTGTCACACTTGAAAAACAACTGGCAATCTTTAAAGAAGGATTTTTAGGGAACTAAACAGAGATTTATAGGGATAGGGTTGGCCAAAAGGAATGTTACGCAGATTTCCTTTTCTGTTAACCCTTTTTCCATTTTGTGAAAGGACAAGTGTAATCGGCATGACCAAAAAACACTTATTTTTTACTTCATTTACATTTAAATTCATTTTAGCCATTCCCATTTTCATCGGAATGTTTTTCATTGCAATGATATATGGTGCCGCAGATGTCTCTGTTAGAGATGTATGGCTGGCTCTAACAAGTTCTGCATCAGGTGAGCATATTTCAGTAATTCGTGATATTCGCTTGCCACGTGAAATAGCTGCAATCTTTGTTGGTGCCGCTCTTGCTGTATCTGGTGCAATCATGCAGGGTTTAACCAGAAACCCACTGGCTGACCCGGGTTTACTTGGATTAACTGCTGGAGCTTATGCCGCCTTATCGATTACCATTGCTTTTCTTCCATCAGCCAATTATTTTTTGACAATGGTTGCCTGTTTTATCGGCGCTGCTATCGGTGCAACCTTCGTTTTTGGTATTGATTCGATAAAAAGAGGGGGATTCTCCCCATTCCGCATTGTATTAGCCGGAGCTGCTGTTTCAGCCTTTTTATATGCTATTGCTGAAGGAATTGGGCTATATTTTAAAACCTCTAAAGATATCTCCATGTGGACCGCAGGAGGAATGATTGGAACGAATTGGAAACAGCTGCAAATTATTGTGCCCTTTATTGTAATTGGGCTTGTTCTTTCCCTATTCCTTTCCAAACAACTTACCATTCTTAGTTTAAATGAGGAAGTAGCAATTGGCTTAGGGCAAAACATCTTAAGAATTAAAATCCTTTTATTTATTGTTATTATTATTCTTGCGGGCGCATCTGTCGCTCTTGTTGGTAATATGACATTCATTGGCCTGATGATTCCCCATATTGTTCGGGCGATTGTTGGAACGGATTATCGGTTTATTTTACCAATGTCGGCAATTGTGGGGGCTACTTTCATGCTTTTTGCCGATACAATTGGGCGCACTTTAAACGCACCATATGAAACACCTGTTGTTGCAATTATTTCTATGATTGGTTTACCATTCTTCCTGATTATCGTCCGAAAAGGAGGAAAATCGCTATCATGATACATCCAGCATTAATCAAAAAGCAGCGGATTATTTTATTCATTTCCCTTCTGCTCATTATTATTACTGTTATTGTCAGCATGGGAATTGGCTCATCCAGTTTAACCTTTGATCGGCTCATGCAAACCATTATCGTACAAGGCAGTATGAAAGAGGAATTTATACTGTATTCGATTCGCCTGCCGCGCATATTAATTACCCTGCTTGCAGGGATGGCGCTTGCCTTGTCTGGTGCGATTTTACAAGGAATCACAAGAAATAATTTAGCTGATCCAGGCATCATTGGAATTAATTCAGGCGCAGGGGTTGCCATTGCCATTTTCTTTTTATTTTTCCCAATTGAAGCTGGGACATTTGTTTATATGATTCCAATTGTTGGATTTATAGGCGCCATTATAACAGCATGCTTTATTTACCTTTTTGCCTATAGTAAACGAGATGGGCTGCAGCCTGTAAGTTTAGTCCTTGTAGGAGTCGGCTTTGCAACAGCACTATCTGGGGCGATGATTGTCATTATTTCAGCTGCAGAGCGAACAAAGGTTGACTTTATCGCAAAATGGTTAGCAGGAAACATTTGGGGAACAGATTGGCCATTCGTTTTGGCTCTCCTTCCCTGGCTCGTCATCTTGATTCCATTTACCTTATATAAGGCAAATCGGCTAAATCTCTTAGAATTAAGTGACCCTGTTGCTATTGGTGTTGGAGTCTCCATAGAAAAGGAGCGCATTGTTTTACTTCTGACAGCTGTAGCTTTAGCCGCTGCGGCCGTATCTGTCACAGGCGGAATCAGCTTTATTGGTCTGATGGCACCACATATTGCGAAGTCATTAGTAGGTCCGAGAAACCAACTGTTTATTCCAGTTGCTATCTTCATTGGCGGCTGGCTGCTGTTATTTGCCGATACAGTTGGAAGGAACCTGATTGATACGACAATACCTGCTGGAATAATGGTTTCGTTGATTGGTGCACCTTATTTTGTTTATTTGTTGTTGAAGAAGTGAGATAGAACGATTGATGTCGTTAGGGTATTCATCAGCGCTATACTAGGTAACAGCTGCTTACTAGTATTTCTTCATTAAGAAAAGCCGAGGGAGCATGTCTCTCGGCCTATTTAATAGTTTTTCAGCATCGTATGTTTAACCTTTATTTTGGTGAAGCTGAACATGAAGTTCCCTGACTTGCTCCGCTAACTCTGGAACAGGTCCATCCACTGTAGCATCACGAATAACATCCTGAATAGGCAGATTCCGAACCCGAGAAGGGGCAACATCCATTTCACTCAGCCATTCCGCGAGCTGTTCAGATGAACTAGCATATACAATCCGTCCTAAACCAACCCATCCGTGAGCTGCCGCACACATTGGACAATGTTCACCTGAGGTATATACGGTTGCCCTGCTTCTTGCTTCAAGTGTCATATTCTCCGCTGCCCAGCGCGCCAATGCAAATTCTGGATGCTGTGTATGGTCCCCTCCTGCAACGTGGTTATGGTCTTCAGCGAGTACTTCTCCTTCAGCTGAAACAAGGACTGAACCAAACGGCTCGTCGCCTTTTTCCAATGCAGCTTTTGCCAATTCAACACAGCGATTCAAGTGCTTCATATCTGTATCCGTTATCATCATTATCTCCTCCTGGCATTTAAATACTTTTCTTAAATATATCTGTTGCAGAAGAACAATCTTATAAAAGATTACCTTTTCATTCTAGTATAACGAATATATAATCAATTCTCACTGTACATGTTTAGATCAGTAAAAGAAAAGAGCTTACGATACAAGATTGTTTGATGAATTCCTTCATTCTTTCATCCTCCAACAGTGGATTTGCTATCCTAAACAAAGGTTAACCTTAATGGATGGCAAAACAGAACATTGCATAAAAAAATAAATTTTATAAGTTGATAGTTAAAAATTCTTTCCAGCCTCTTTCCCCTTCGTGTATGATAATAGAGACTACTAATTTACTTTTTAAGGCGGAAATGATTATATGAAAAAAATTATCTTTATCCTTATGTCTGCTATAGTTATCATTATTCTAATTGCTCTAAACCAGAATCATACTGAGCAGGAAGATCCCAATTTTATATATGTATCATTAAAAGGGAATGATCAAAATGATGGTACAAAAACAAAACCATTTCGCACAATAGAAAAGGCAGCCTCTGAAGCCAAGACGGGTACCACTGTGTTCATCCGAAAAGGAACGTATTATGAAAAGCTCGTTGTTAAACATAGCGGGACAAAATCAAAGCCAGTCATTTTCAAAGCCTATGAAAATGAAGAGGTTATTCTCAGTGGCGAGGAATTAGAAGATGCTGAAGGTGATACATCCCTTGTTAAGGTAAAGGATAAAAACTACATTACCATTGATGGATTAACGATACAGGATTTAACAACTGATTTAGATGATGAAACGGTAATCGGAATTTATGTAACAGGCTCCAGCAGTCATATAGAAATAAGCAATAATCATATACAGCACATTGAAACCCATGCAGATAACGGAAATGGTCATGGAATAGCCATCTATGGCACCAGTCCAATGAAGGATATACATATTGCGAACAATACGGTAGAAGACTTAAAACTTGGTTTCAGTGAATCTGTTGTACTTAACGGAAATATTGACGGCTTTCTTATAGAAAATAATTTGGTTCGGCGAAATAATAACATAGGGATTGATCTAATAGGTTATGAAGGTATTGCTGCTGATAAAAATGCAGACTATGTTAGAAATGGAACAGTAAAAAATAATACTGTCTATGAGAATTCTTCCTATGGCAACCCTGCCTATGGAGATGATTACAGTGCTGGTGGTATTTACGTGGACGGCGGGAAAAATATTTCCATCGAAAGAAATACCATTTATCAATGTGATTTAGGGATAGAGGCAACTTCCGAACATCCGGGCAGGTATGCAGAAAATATAAATATTGTAAACAATGCTATATATAATAACCATTACACAGGTATATCAATAGGTGGCTATGACGAGAATCGCGGTGGCACGATTGACTCTGTAATCTCTCATAATATCCTTTATCGTAACGATACGAAGGAATTAGATGGCGGACAGCTTCTGTTGCAGCATGATATTAGAAATAATGTGATTGAGAAAAATATACTGACCGCTGGGCCATCACGTATCTTTATTGCTAACTATTTTACAGCCAATCAAGGAAATGAACTTCAAAAGAATATTTATCATAAAGAAGAAGGAAAGGCTGGTCTATGGGTATGGAAACAGAAGGACTATGCATCTTTTCCCGCCTTCAAATCCGCTTCAAATAGTGATGATCAATCAAGTTATATAGACCCAAGATATAAAAACAAAGCCGAATTTGATTTCGAACTGCAAGAGGATTCTCCAGCAATGAAAATTTTAAAATAACACCGATTCGGGTAAGAAATAACATCTGTTATGTTAAAGTAATTGATAGATGGTACTTTAAAAAAGAGATTGGAGTTTTGATAATGAAAAAGAGAAAGACGCTAATTGCAGCGACCTTACTGCTTATTCTATTAGTTGCAATGTCTGCTTGCAGCAATTCGACTGATGACAAATCAAATAATGATCAGACCGAACCTGAAAGTATACCAGAAGAAACAGAGGATGCAGCACAGACAACTGACTCCCCTTCCAAGAAGGCATCAAACACCGATAATAGCGATGATACACTTTCAGAAGAAGCAACAGCTGAGACGGAAGAAAACGAACTCGAAGAAGATAAAACAGCTGATACTGTAACGAAGATAGAAGGAAGAAGAACAGAATTTATAGAAAGACTAGACAACATTCAAAAAGAACTTGATGCCTTGCCAGAAAAGAAAGATTCTGATAAAGGTGTAACAAATGCTATGAAGAACTATTATGGACGTTCGTACGAAATGTATGACAAAGAGTTAAACGAAATTTATGCTTTACTAAAAGAGAATTTATCCCCTGAAATAATGAACGAGTTAAAAACAGAACAAATGAAATGGATAGAACAGAAAGAAAAGACTGCAGAGGAAGAAAGGCTAAAATATAATGGAGGAACGTTTGAGAATGTTGCATTATATATCTCTTTGTACGAATCGACAAAGGAAAGATGTTATGAATTGGTTAACGAATACATGACAGATTAAATAGAAATAAAGAACAGCTTACTAGAGACTATAGGGAGCCCTAAAGTCTTGGATAATATATTGCAGCAGAGGAATGTATTGAAGTCTGCTGAATAAACCATAAAATTTCCATTTTGCAGAGAAGAACCCTTATCAGCGATACGTCGCCAAGATAAGGATTCTTCTTTATACTCCATCTAATCAAAAATCCGGTACCAGGTGTACACTCATGAAGCCTTTTCTGTGCGTTTCGATAGAACTATCGGCAATGCTTTTAAGATATTCTTTGTCATTAAGAAATATATAAACAGCAGGATTAAATCGAGAATAAAAGATAGTAAATATATATGAATATTTAATACACGTTCAGCGATAATATTGCGATTTATCACTTCTGTACCGAGAAATAATATGTAATAGATAGGAATAAACAGGCCAAGTTTTTTACCCAAGTTGAAAGTTTTGTCGTGTTCTTTAAAGTGTGTAGACATCGTTGAGAAAACATTCCATAAACCATATAAATTATATACCGGAATTAAGATTCTAGCGATTGCCCCTAATGGTGTGATCGGATAGTATGCATCTAGATTCTTCAGATCTTCATGTACCTTATAAATCCAAAATAAATAAACGACACTTGTTATATACCATATGATAATATTTGCATAGCTTACAGCTTCAACAATCCAGGCGATGGATAGATAGACTTCATAATAAAAGTACACATAAAAGTAGTTTGTAAATATAAAAATACCGCCTAATATCATCGAAATGATTAAAAATATTTTTAACACATTTCCAGTTGCTTGGTTCTTTAAATTCATTTCATTACCCCTTTGACCTATCTAATGTTCTTTATGAAAGGCTGACATACGTTAATTCTCCACTTATTTAAGGTACATCATTTCTCACTCGAATATAACCCATTTTATTATAGGGTAATTTTGGTAATCCACGAAGGGTACTTAGTCCCGAGTTACTATTGTTTCCATCAAATCAGTATAATTAACACCCTGTATGTAGAAATGGGTTATTAACGACCTGCTGATGTGTCTCGTTTGATTTCACTGTTGGGTTTATTTAATATGTGTAGCCGATTATGTATCTAATCGATGTATTAAAAAATTAACACTTGAAAAATGGGACAAAAGCTAGTAAACTATTTTAGGTGCAAAGTTAATAGTACTGTATAACCTCAAGGATATGGCTTGGGGGTCTCTACCAGGAACCATAAAAATCCTGATTACAGAAAACGAACACGATTCGTTTTTTGTAATCGGGATTTTTTTATACCCAAAATTCCCTTATTAGACCATCTTAGAAAGGACAGAAAGCAGAACATGAATATAAAAGTTTTTATACTCGCATTATCCACTGTGGCAGTTGGACTTGTTGAATTAATCATTGGTGGAATACTTCCAACTATCGCAAATGATTTAAACGTCTCCTTAAGCTCTGCTGGACAGCTTATCACCATTTTCGCACTTATTTACGCAATTTGCGGTCCAGTATTACTTGTATTAACTAGCAAAATAGAAAGGAAAAAGTTATATCTCATCTCTTTATTGATCTTTTTCGCCAGTAATATTATGACATATTTCAGTCAAGATTTTACCTTTATGATGATTGCAAGAGTGTTAAGCGCAATGAGTACTGCACTTATCGTCGTATTGTCTCTAACCATTGCTGCAAAAATTGTCCCGCCAACACATCGGGCAAAAGCTGTAGGGCTCATTTATATGGGGATCAGCTCGTCACTCGTGATGGGGGTGCCGCTCGGAATTATGATTTCCGATGCATTTGGCTGGCGCATCATTTTCCTTGGAATTGCCATTTTATCAGTAGGTTCTTTCATACTGATTTCCATCTTCTTTGAACCAATTCAAGGAGAAAAGACAATCCCACTTTCGCAGCAATTAAAGGCTGTTGCCAGCTTAAAAATAGGCAGTGCACATCTTGCGACTATGTTTTTATTAGCAGGACATTATACGCTCTATGCGTACTTCACTCCATTTTTAGAAACAGAACTGCATCTGAATTCCAGCTGGATCAGTATTTGCTATCTGCTATTTGGTATCGCAGCAGTAAGTGGTGGAGCATTCGGAGGAATTCTGTCAGATTCAATTGGGGCACAAAAAAGCATCATAGTTGTCATCAGTTTATTTGCAGTAATTCTATTCATATTGCCATTTATGACATTTTCACTTATTGTATTTTTACCAATTATGATGGTTTGGGGAGCACTAAGCTGGAGCCTGTCGCCACCGCAGCAAAGCTACCTGATTCAAACTGATCCTGCTACAGCTGACATTCAGCAAAGCTTTAGCAACTCCGCATTACAAATAGGTATTTCCCTTGGGTCAGCATTTGGCGGCATTGCGTTAAATGAAACTGGAACGATATCTCACCTATCCTGGTTTGGAGGCGCTATTGTGATCCTTTCCTTGCTTTGTGCAGTCTTTTCTTTAACAAGAAAAACAAAGGTAAGAGAAACTATTGCTGTGCCGACAGCAGTACAGGAGTCGAATATGTGATTCGTTTAGATTTAAACGATTATAATTAGATTGGAAAAGAAATAGAAAAGGCACCACTCAATTTATTTTTGAATTGAATGGTGCTTTTTTATTTAAACTGAGGTAATGAATCCACTAAAAATTGTATTTACTTATGATAAAGTTCACCAAGTTATGTCTAAATGAGGTTTTTAACAGTATCGAAGTAATCTAATTACAAGGACAATTAAACTTAATATATCTATAAATCTATCTTTTCTCCGTCAACATTAAACTCAACTATTTCAGCAACTTTAAAATTATCGCTATGTTCAATTGTATAGGAAATTTCGTGAGATTCTCCATCTACGTATAGCGTGTGATGGACAGAGGTAGTTAGATTTTCATCGTCTGAACTATATCCACTACTAGATAGTTCTATCTCTTCCCCTATGATGTTCTTTTCAATAATTTCAGTGAATAATTCATTAGAGGCATCTGACAAAATAGCATAATTCCCATTGTCACCGTACCATTTTGCGTCAACAATCTCTAACCAATTATTCCATAGCTCTTCAGGGTTTTCTCCGTATTCTTCGGCTATCTCATATACAGTATCCCGATCACCTGAGAAATCATCTATCGCATTTAATCTTGTCATAATTATATCGTACCACTCAAGGTCTTCTTCGGTAAGATGCCTTAATCTAGTTACTTCCGGATAGAAGGTTGTCGTAATTT